>NZ_JALHQI010000012.1 GCF_022842045.1 Arenimonas sp.
AGCGCCGCCGCCAGCCCGGCGCGGCAGGCCGCGGCCGCTTCGGCGTCGTGCGGCAGGAACACCATCCCGCAGGCGTCGCCGTCGGCGTAGGGAATGCCGGCCTCGTGCGCGATCGCCGCCAGGAACACCCGCGGCCGCCGCAGTAGCAGCCCGCAGCCGTCGCCGCTGAGCCCGTCGGCCCCGACCGCGCCCCGATGTGTCAGTCGCGCCAGCGCCTGCAGCCCCGCGTCGACCAGGGCCCGCGAAGGCCGATCGTCCAGCTGGGCGATCAGCCCGAAACCGCAGCTGTCGCGCTCGAAATCCGGGGAATGCAGGCCCGGGACCGGGGGAGCCGGCATGCGCCCTCCGTATTGATGTGGGCTTTCCCCACCGTCACACAGCCCAATAGAGTTTCTGCTCGGTTGCGGGTTAGAGTGAGGCCTCTTCCCGATGTGGAGGTCCGGCATGCGTACGATCCTGGTCGCCAGCTCGAAGGGAGGCGCCGGCAAGACCACGGTGTCGACCAACCTCGCCGCCCACTTCGCCGTCGAGGGCAAGGCCACCGCCATCCTCGACGCCGACCGGCAGAAGTCATCCACCCACTGGTGCGAGAAGCGCGCCGCCCTCGACACCGCCGTGCTGCCGATCGACGGCAGCAAGCGCGGCTGGGACAAGCACGTGCCCGAAGGCGTCCAGCGCCTGGTGGTGGACGCCCCGGCCGGCGCCATGGGCGAGGACCTCACCGCCTTCCTGGACATCGCCGACGCCATGATCGTGCCGGTGCTGCCCTCGATCATCGACCTCGAGGCCACCGTGCCCTTCCTCAACACGCTGGTGCAGCACCCGCGGGTGAAGAAGGGCAAGCTGCCGGTCGGCATCGTCGGCAACCGCCTCAAGCCCTGGACCAGCAACTCCCAGCAGGCGCTGGACCAGCTCAAGGCCTGGCCCTACCCGCTGGTGGCCGAACTGCGCGACACCCAGGCCTACGTGCTGATGGCCGCGCTGGGCAAATCGGTCTTCGACTACCACTCCGAACAGATCCGCAGCCACCAGGACGACTGGGCGCCGCTGCTGAAGTGGCTCAAGAAGTCACTCTGACTCCGTTATTCCAAGGAAGACCATGCGCGAACTGATCCTGCTCCGCCACGCCCACGCCGAACCGGCCGCCCCCGGCCAGGACGACTTCGACCGCCCGCTGTCCCTGCAGGGGCAGGCCGAGGCCGAGGCCGCCGGGCGCTGGCTGCGCGACCACGGCTACCTGCCCGACCGCGTCGTCACCTCGCCGGCGCGCCGCGCGCGCGAAACCACCGAGCAGGCCATGGCCGCCCTGGGCTACGTCGAGCTGCGCCAGGAAAAGCGCATCTACGACGCCACCCCGGGCATGCTGATGCAGGTCGCCGACGAGCACCGCGACATCGCGCGGGTGCTGCTGGTCGGCCACAACCCCGGCTTCGAACAGCTGGCGGCCCTGCTGAGCTCGGGCCAGTCCGGCGACTTCCGCGGCATGCCCGCGGGTGGCGTGGCCGTGCTGTCGATGCCGGCCGACGCCGACCTGGAGCCCGGCATCGCCCGCCTGGCCGCCTTCTGGTGGCCGTGAGCGGATGAAGTGGGCCTGGCTGGGCGCGCTGTGCCTGGCCGCCGCGGTGGCTGACGCCGCCGCCAGCGGGGAATCCCGCGAAGCCGTCGATCCGGCGGCGTCCCGCGCCAGCTTCGAGGTGTCCCTGCGCGTGACCGGCCCGGTGCCGGGCCGGTTCCGGCGCATCGAGGGCGAGCTGCTGGAGGACGATCGCGGCCGCTGGCGGGTGCAGGTGCGGGTGGACGCCGAGGGCCTGGAGCTGGACGGCCCGGAATGGATGCTCCGCAGCACCCGCTCCCGCAGCTTCCTGGACGTGGAGAACCACCCCGAGATCCGCTTCCGCTCGGCGCCCTTCACGCGCGAACTGCTGGCCACCGGCGGCGCCCTGCGCGGGCGGCTGGACCTGCGCGGCGAGTCCAGGGGCGTCGCCTTCACGCTGCTGCCGGCCGACTGCGACCGCCCCGGCCGGGACTGCGACATCGTGGTCCGCGGCGAGATCAGCCGTCGCGCCTTCGGTATGACCAGCCAACGCGTCTGGGTGAAGGACGAAGTGGGCTTCGACTTCCGGGTGAGATTGCGCGACCCTGTCGCCCCATGAGCCCCGCCCGACGCCTGTTCACCGCCCTGCTGGTCCTGCTGCTGGCCGGCTGCTCCACCCTGTCCGTGCGGGAGCGGCGCGAAGCCGCCGACCTGGCCCTGGCCGCCCGCAGCACCGAGGTCGGCTGCCGCGAGGGCGTGGACTGCGCCGTGGCGTCGCCGCTGCTGGCGCTGGGCCATGCCGCCGTCGCCGCTTCCACGCCGGAGGCGCCGCGGCACGAGGTGGTGCTGCTCGACCGCGGGCAGGACTCGCTGCTGGCACGCCTGCACCTGATCCGCGCCGCGCGCGAAAGCATCGATCTGCAGATGTTCATCTTCGACAAGGACGACAGCGGCGTGCTCGTGCTCGAGGAGCTGCTGGCCGCCGCCCGCCGGGGCGTGAAGGTGCGCGTGCTGCTCGACCAGCTCTACGGCCTGCCCGACCCGAACCTGCAGGCCAGCCTGGCCGGCCACCACGCCAACTTCGAGCTGCGCCTGTACAACCCCACCTTCGACGAAGCCAAGACCCAGAAGCTGCAGTACGCCGCCGGCATCCTCTGCTGCTTCATGAAGTTCAACCAGCGCATGCACACCAAGCTGGTGCTGGTGGACGGCGTGGCCGGCATCACCGGCGGCCGCAACATCCAGGACCGGTACTTCGACTGGGCCGAGGGCTACAACTACCGCGACCGGGACATCCTGGTGATGGGCCCGGTGGCGAAGGCGATGGCGGAGAACTTCGACGCGTTCTGGAGCTACGAGCGCTCGCGTCCGGCCGAGGAGCTCAAGGACGTGGCCGAGCGCCTGCATCGCCACCAGGGCGTGCCGCCGAGCTGGCTGTTCGACCCGGAGCGCCCGCCGCCGCCGCCGCGCGTCACCGCCATGCGCGACGAGGCCGGCGACGGTGCCGCGGTGATGGCGCGGATGGAGCCGCTGCGGCTCGCGGTCGGCCGGGTCGATTTCTACGCCGACTTGCCCGAGAAGCACGAAGGCGAGCTGCGCGCCGAGGAGGACGCGTCGCAGGCCATGCACGACCTGGTGCAAAGCACGCAGGGCGAGCTGGTGATCCAGACGCCCTACCTGGTGCTGTCGCGCGAGGCGCGCAAGGTCTTCCGCGGCCTGCAGAAGCGCGCCGACAAGCCGGCGGTGTGGGTGTCCACCAATTCGCTGGCCGCCACCGACGCCTTCCCCGTGTACGCGATGAGCCACAAGTACAAGCGCCTGTACCTGCGCGAGCTGGGCTTCCGCATCTTCGAGTACAAGCCCTACCCGACCGACGCGCCGATCAACGTCGCCGCTACCGGCGTGCTGGGCGAGGAGCGGGCCGCGCACCTGCCGATGTTCGGCTCGGGCTCCTCGGGTTCGTCCAGCGGGCCGGTGCCGCTCAAGCGCGCCGGCATCCGCGTCGGCCTGCACGCCAAGTCGCTGGTGGTGGACGGCCGGATCGGCGTGGTCGGCAGCCACAACTTCGACCCGCGCTCGGACAACCTCAACACCGAGTCCATGGTGGTGGTGCACGACGCCGAGTTCGCGGGCGCCCTGCTGGCCAGCATCCGGCGCGACATGACCCCGGAGAACGCCTGGCTGATCGCGCCCCAGGAGAAGCCGCCGGTGCTCTCGGGCCTGAACTACAGCCTGGGCAAGATCTCCGAGAAGCTGCCGATCTTCGACATCTGGCCTTTCCCCTACGCCACCAGCTACCAGCTGCGGCCGGGCTGCAACCCGATCCCGCCGGGCCAGCCGGGCTTTTACGACTGCTACGAGGACGTCGGCGCCTTCCCCGAAGTCGACCTGCCGCTCAAGACGGTCTATACCCGCATCCTCACGGCCTTCGGCGCCGGCCTGGTGCCCATCCTCTGAGCCGCGTGGCCGGTGTCGCGCCGGCCTGCGTTCGATTGACGCCGCCGCCGCCCCGGCCTAGGCTGCTTCCTCTTGAAAACCCCGCCGGACACGCCCGCATGCCCCTCGCCATCAGCTTCGAACTCTCCGACCGCGACCTCGAGCACTTCAACCAGGCCCTGGCCAAGGCCCGCGCCTCCGCCGGCAGCAAGACCGCCGACGAGATCATCGCCGCGGCGTCCAAGCTGCTGATCGAAGCCGACAAGGTCGAGGTCCCGGACTTCATCGCCGAGCGCCTGGACCGGCTCGACGCGCTGATCGCGATGTCGCGCGACGAGGGCTGGCACCTGCCCGAGGAGGACCGCCAGCGCGTGCTGTCGGCCCTGGTCTACTTCGCCGACCCGTCCGACGTCATCCCGGACCACGTGCCCGTGCTGGGCTACTTCGACGACGCCATCGCCATCGAGATGTGCGTGAAGGAGCTCAAGCACGAGATCGAGGCCTACGACGAATTCTGCGAGTACCGCCAGGGCGAGGCCGAGCGCCGCGGCCTGGACCCGGCCACCGTCGGCCGCGCCGACTGGCTCGAGGCCCGTCGCGACGAGCTGGTGGACCGCATGCACCGCCGCCGCAACCGGCAGACCGGCAGCGGCTACGGCGACAGCTCCGGCTATGCGCGCAAGGGCTACACCAGCGCCTTCCGCCCGGGCCTGATGCGCGTCCGCTGAGCCCCGCTGCCATGGCCGGCCCGTTCCGCCGCCGGCCGGCCGTGGCCGACATCAACCGGATGCTCGTGGGCACCGCCCCGGGGCACCTGGGCATCGCGGTCACCGAGCTGGGCGAGGATTTCCTGCGCGCCACGATGCCGGTGGACGAGCGCACCAAGCAGCCGTTCGGGCTCCTGCACGGCGGCTCCTCGGTGCTGCTGGCCGAAACGCTGGCCAGCCTCGCCGGCTGGCTCTGCCTGGACCCGGACCTCAAGCAGCAGTCGGCCGGCATCGAGATCAATGCCAACCACCTGCGCGCCGTCACGTCCGGCGTGGTCACCGGCACCGCGCGCCCGATCCACCTGGGCCGCGCCACCCAGGTCTGGGAGATCCGCATCGAGGACGACCAGGGCCGGCTCACCTGCATCTCGCGCATGACCGCGGCGGTGATCGGCGCCTGAGCCGGCGCGCGTCGCCCGCGTACCGCGGCGTCGGGTGTTTACTCGGCCCGCCTGCGGCACAATGCCGCGCATGTCCACCCACACCGAAACGGCCAAGCCCGCCCAGGATTGGCGCCGCCCGTTGCGCTACCTCTGGCGCGCGCCGCTGCTCAGCCTGCACCTGCTGGTCGGGCTGCCGCTGACCCTGCTGATGATCAACCCGGTCTCGGCGCGGATCGAGCTGCGCGGCGAGCGGTTGGACCACCGCATCATCCGCTGGTGGTCGGGCACGCTGATGCGCATCTTCGGCTTCCGCCTGCGCCGCTACGGCACGCCGCTGCCAGGTGCCGCGCTGTTCGTGGCCAACCACGTCAGCTGGATCGACATCGAGCTGATGCACAGCCAGCGCATGATGGGCTTCGTGGCCAAGGCCGAGATCGCGCGCTGGCCGCTGGTGGGCTGGGTGGCCAGCCGCGGCGGCACCATCTACCACCACCGCGGCAGCAACGATTCGCTGCACGGCGTGATGCACCAGATGGTGCAGCGCCTGGAGCAGGGGCTGGCGGTCGGCGTGTTCCCGGAGGGGCGCACCACCGGCGGCGACGCCATCGGCACCTTCCACGCCCGCATCTTCCAGCCGGCGGTGGTGGCGAACGTGCCGGCGCAGCCGGTGGCGCTCAAGTACGGCGCGCGCGGCGACGCCCAGACCATCGTCGCGTTCGGGCCGCGCGAGAATTTCCTGCAGAACTTCCTGCGCCTGCTGGGCGAGCCGGGCCGGGTGGCCGAAGTGCACTTCCTCGAGCCCGTCGCGGCCAGCGAGGACGGCCGCCGGCGCATGGCCGAGGCCTGCCGCGAGCGCATCATCGCGGCCATGGCGGGCTGAGATGGGCAGCGCCTACCGGCCGCCGCGCTGGCTTCGCAACCCGCACGTGCAGTCGGTGCTGAGTTCGATGCCGCTGCGGCGCGCGGCGGGGCTGCGCGAGCTGCGGCGCCTGGGCGCGCAGACCACCGAGCACATCATCACCGTCGAGGACGGCGTGCGGCTGCAGGGCTTCCACACCCGCCTGCCGGGGCGCGAGGCACCGACGCAGGGTTTGGTGCTGCTGCTGCACGGCTGGGAGGGCAGCAGCGAGTCGAGCTACATGCGCCACACCGCGGCGCAGCTGCTGGCGCGCGGCTTCGAGGTGTTCCGGCTCAACTTCCGCGACCACGGCGACACCCACCACCTCAACGAAGGCCTGTTCCACTCCTGCCGCCTGGGCGAAGTGGTGCAGGCGGCGGCCGAAGTGTCGCGGCGCTTCCCGGCGCGGCCAATGCTGGCGGCGGGCTATTCGCTGGGCGGCAACTTCGCGCTGCGGCTGGCGCTGGCGGCGCCCGGCGCCGGCATCCCGCTGGTGCACGCGGCGGCGGTGTGCCCGGCCATCGACCCGTCGGCGGTGATGCGCACGCTGGAGTCGGGCCAGCCCTTCTACCACTGGTACTTCATGAAGAAGTGGCGGCGTTCGCTGTCGATCAAGCGCGCGCTGTTCCCGCAGCAGCATGACTTCGACGACAGCATCCTGGCCAAGGACATGCGCAGCCTGACGCACTGGCTGGTGGAGCGGCACACCACGATGGGCGGGGTCGAGGAGTACTTCGACGGCTACGCGGTGGCCGGCGACCGCCTGGCCGGGCTGCAGGTGCCGGTGAGCGTGCTGGCGGCGGCCGACGACCCGGTGATCCCGGTGGAGGGCTTCCCGCGGTTGGCGCTGCCGGCGCATTCGATCCTGGAAATCGCCGATTTCGGCGGCCACTGCGGCTTCCTCGAGGGCGCCCACCTGCGCGGTTACGCCGAGCGCTGGGTCGCCGACCGGCTGGCGGCCGCCGCCGCGCCCGCCCGCGATACAATCGCCGTTTCCGCCTAGAAAACCCACTTCCATGCTCGACAGCATCAACGCCTCCCTGCGCGATGGCGACTTCGCCGTGGCCCTCGCCACGGCCCGCGAGCTCGTCGCCGCCGAACCCGCCAACGCCGCCGGCTGGCACTTGCTCGGCATTGCCGCCCTGGCCCTGGGTGAGCGCACCGAGGCCCGGGACGCGCTCGACCGCGCGATCGGCCTCGACCCCGAGCAGGGCGCTTTCCACGCCACCCGCGCCGCGCTCGACCTGGCCGAGGGCAAGCCGACCGACGGCCTGCGCGAGGCGCTGGCGCTCAACCCCAATACGCTCAGCGCCTACCTGCTGCAGGTGCATGTCGCCCTCGCCCGCGGCGATGTGGTCGAAGCCCGGCGCCGGCTGCGCCTGGCCCAGCGCGTGGACGCCGGCAACCCGCAGGTGTCGATGGCCGAAGGCCACGTCGCCCAGGCCAGCGGCGACCCGGAGCTGGCCCTGCGCTGCTACACCGCGGCCGCCACCGCCCAGCCGAACATGGCCTCGGCCCAGCTCGCGCTGGGCCTGGCCTATCTGCAGCGCCAGACCTGGGCGTTCGCCGAACAGGCGCTGTCGAACGCGCTGCGTCTGGATCCGTCGCGCCCGCGCGTCGCCCTGCGCGGCCTGGTCGAGGCCCAGCGCCGCCAGGGCGACCGCGAGGCGGCGCTGAAGACGCTCGACGAACTGGCCGAACGTTTCCCCGACGAGCTCGATGCTTTCGGCCTGCGCGCCGAGCTGCGCCTGCAGGCCGGCGATCGCGCCGGTGCGTTGGCCGACCTGGACCACGTGCTCGACCGCCAGCCGCGCCACGTTTCCAGCCTGCGCCGCCTCGCCGCGCTGCTGGTTGGCGAAGGCCGCGCCCCGGAAGCGAAGGCCCGCCTCGACAAGGTGCAGGAAGGCGCACCGAAGGACCACGACGTCTGGGCACTGCGCCTGCAGCTGGCCGGCGCCTTCGGCGAGGCGCCGCTGGACGTGGTCAGGCGCTGGCATGCCGCCGACCCCGACAGCGCGGACTGCATGGACCTGCTGGCCGACTTCCACCGCAGCCGCGGCGAGTTCGCCGAGGCCGCGGCCTGGGCCGAGCGTGCGCTCGCCGTCAATCCGCGCCTGTTCAACAGCAACATGATCCTGCTGCAGGCCGAGCAGGCCCGCGACCTCGACCTCGCCCTGGTGCGCGCCGACCGCCTGCTGGTGATCGAACCCGACGTCGAGCGCCAGCGCCAGGTGCTGGCCTGGGCCGGCATCGCCCTGGACCAGGCCGGCCGCTACGACGAAGCCGCCAAGTGCTGGAAGAACATGCTCCAGCGCGTCTCGCGCCAGTCGCCGCGGATGCCGCCGCCGGCGGTGGCGCCGGCCGAGCAGGTGCCCGAGGGCGAAATCGCCGCAACCCTGGCGTGGGCGCCGGTGGGCGTGCGCGCCGAAGCGGTGCTGATGGCCGCGAAGCAGCAGCTGGGCGAGCGCCTCGACCTGGCCCGCGCCGGCGTGGCCTCGGCGGGTGATGGCTTCGGCCTGGTGCGGTTCCCGCCCGGCGATCCGCGCGCCGGCAGCGCCGCGCGCTGGACCCAGACCGTCACCGCCGCCGGCCTGGACCCGGCGACCCTCATCGACTGGCTGCCGCACCTGGACCCGTACACGCTGGCGGCGCTGCGGGGCGCCCGCGTGCTTTGCCTGCTGGCCGATCCGCGCGATGCCCTGCTCAACTGGTTCGTGTTCGGCAGCCTGCAGAACTACCTGCCCTCGCCCGATCCGGTGGCCGCCGCCGACTGGCTGGCGCGCACGCTCGAGGCCGTGGCCGACCATCGCGACGCGCATCCGGACCGCGTGGTCTTCGCCCGCCTGGACGCCGACGCCGCCGAGGCGGCCGCCGCCATCGAACAGGCCCTGGGCCTGCCGCAGCCGCTGCCGGGCCTGCACGGCCGCGGCGCCCAGCTGCCGGCCGGCCAGTGGCGCCACTATCGCGAAGCGTTCGCCGACGCTTTCGCGCGCCTGGCGCCGGTGTCGGCGCGCCTGGGCTACCCGGCCGGTTAACTGCCGGCCGGCAGGCCCAGCAGCAGGGCCACGCCCAGGCCGATGCGGTACCAGGCGAAGGGCCGGAAGCTGTGGGTGGCGATGTAGCCCAGCAGCCAGCGCACGGCCGCGAACCCGGTGAGGGTCGCGGCCACGAAGGCGACGCCCAGGCTGGCCCAGTCCTCGTCGCCGGCGCTGCCGTCGCGCAGGGTTTCCATCAGCGCCCAGCCGCTGGCCGCGAACATGGTCGGGATGCCGACCAGGAACACGAACTCGGCCGCCGCCGGCTTGCGGTTCATGCCCAGCAGCAGCGCCATGAAGATCGCCGCCGCCGAGCGCGAGGTGCCCGGGAACACGCCGGCCAGCACCTGCGCCAGGCCCACGGCCACGACCACTTTCCAGGTCAGCGCGTCCGACGGCGGCTTGCCCTCCGAGATGCGCTCGGCGACCAGCATCCACACGCCGCCCACCACCAGCGCCCACGCGATCGGCGTCACCGTGTCGGGCAGTTCCCAGCCCAGCAGGCGCACCGGCAGGCCCACCACGGCGGTGACGCCGAACGCGACCGCGATCTTCAGCGCGTAGCCGCGGGTCGCGGCGTCGTCCAGGCCCGTGGCGAGCTGCCACAGCCGCTGCCGGTAGACCAGCGTGATGGCGAGGATGGCGCCGGCCTGGATGCTGATGTTGAACAGGTCCGAGCGCGCGCCCAGCCAGTGCTGGGCGATGAGCAGGTGGCCGGTGCTGGAAATCGGCAGGAACTCGGTGAGGCCTTCGATGATCCCCAGCAGGAGGGCGGACAGCAGGTCGTTCAAGGGCGGGGCCGGTGGGTGGGGGCGTTGGATGATACGGCGGGCAGCAAGCTGGGCGCAGGAGTTGGTGGGGAGAGGGTGGGAACTGGTGAAGAGGAACTAGTGAAGAGGAGCTAGGAACTAGTAAGAGCCGCACGGCCCGCTTCTCCACTAGCTCCTAGTTCCTTTTCACTAGTTCCCACTCCTCCCCATATTGGCGCAATACCCAAAACACAATGCACCACCATGGTGCTTGCTGGTCCCGAAGGAATAACAAAAAACTATTTGCGCCAATAACATACGCCCGGTCCTGCCTTGGCACGCCCTTTGCAACCCTACCCCCATCCCAACCCACCCGGAGCCACCCGCATGTCGCTTGCCCATATCGAGAAGATGATCAAGGACCACGAGGTCGAGTTCGTCGACCTGCGCTTCGCCGACGTGCGCGGCGTGCAGCACCACGTCACCTTCCCGGTGAGCATCATCGAGCCGGGCCTGTTCGAGGACGGCAAGATGTTCGACGGCTCGTCGATCTCGGGCTGGCGCGGCATCAACGAGTCCGACATGGTCCTGCTGCCGGACCCGGACACCGCGGTGCTCGATCCCTTCACCGCTGATCCGACCCTGATCCTGGTCTGCGACGTGCTCGACCCGGCCACCATGCAGGGTTACTCGCGCTGCCCGCGCGGCGTCGCCAAGCGCGCCGAGGCCTACCTCAAGGCGTCCGGCATCGCCGACCAGGCCTTCTTCGGCCCCGAGCCCGAGTTCTTCATCTTCGACTCGGTGCGCTTCGCCAACGACATGGGCCACACCTTCTTCGAGATCGATTCCGAGGAAGCGGCCTGGAACACCAAGAAGAAGTACGAGGGCGGCAACAGCGGCTATCGTCCGGGCGTGAAGGGCGGTTATTTCCCGGTCGCGCCGACCGACCAGCTGCACGACATCCGCGCCGAGATGTGCAAGCTGCTGATGGCCGCCGGCCAGGAAGTGGAAGTGCACCACCACGAAGTGGCCAACGCCGGCCAGTGCGAGATCGGCACCAAGTTCAACTCGCTGGTGAAGAAGTCCGACGAGCTGATGATGCTCAAGTACATCGTCAAGAACGTCGCCCACCGCAACGGCAAGACCGCCACCTTCATGCCCAAGCCGCTGGTCGGCGACAACGGCAGCGGCATGCACGTGCACCAGAGCCTGGCCAAGGGCGGCGTGAACCTGTTCACCGGTGACGGCTACGGTGGCCTGAGCCAGATGGCACTGTGGTACATCGGCGGCATCTTCAAGCACGCGCGCGCCATCAACGCGTTCTCGAACTCGACCACCAACAGCTACAAGCGCCTGGTGCCGGGCTTCGAGGCGCCGGTGATGCTGGCCTACTCGGCCTCGAACCGCTCGGCTTCGTGCCGCATCCCGTACGTGGCCAACCCGAAGGCGCGCCGCATCGAGATGCGCTTCCCGGACCCGATGAACTCGGGCTACCTGACCTTCACCGCGCTGATGATGGCCGGCCTGGACGGCATCAAGAACAAGATCGACCCGGGCGCGCCGAGCAACAAGGACCTCTACGACCTGCCGCCGGAAGAAGAGAAGAACATCCCGACCGTTTGCCACTCGCTCGACCAGGCGCTGGCCGCGCTCGACGCCGACCGCGAGTTCCTCAAGGCCGGCGGCGTGATGAGCGACGACTTCATCGACGGCTACATCGCGCTGAAGATGCAGGAAGTGACCAAGTTCCGCGCGGCCACCCATCCGCTCGAGTACCAGATGTACTACGGCATCTGATTCGCGACCATCGTGGCGGAAACGAGATGGCCCGGCTTGTCCGGGCCATTTCTTTCCCGATAGCATCGGGCGACACGAGGGGAGAGCGTGATGATGAAGTGGGTCCGGCAGGGCTTCCTGG
Organism: Arenimonas sp.; assembly: GCF_022842045.1. GTDB lineage: Bacteria > Pseudomonadota > Gammaproteobacteria > Xanthomonadales > Xanthomonadaceae > Arenimonas. Next base: position 11,721 of record NZ_JALHQI010000012.1, read on the forward strand.
GGCTGTTGTTGTTCGTGGTCGGCGCGGTGGTGGTGACGGCGGTGCTGCGCTGGTTCGCGGTAGATGATGCCGCGCGCGCCGACGTGGCGCTGCTGATGACGCCGCCGCCGGCGCCGGTGGGGGACAACGGCTTCGCCGCCCTGGCGCTGGCCGGGCACGAGGTGCCGGTGGACCAGTTCGAGGCCGTGATGGCCGGCGAGGTCGCGCGCTTCGAGGCCTTCGAGCGTGCGACCCGCGAAGAGTTGCTGGCGATGGCGCGCAAGTCGCCCTATTCACTGGCCGACGGCGGGCCGAGCTACACCCTGCTCGAAGACAGCGGCTTCCCGGTGCGCGAACCGCTGGATTATTCGGTCGGCTGCGGCATGCAGGCGGACGACTGCCTCGCACGCGTTGGCGAGGATCCCGGCGCCGTGCGCGACCTGCTGGCCCGTGCCGGCGAGCGCACCGCCCTGGCCGAGCGCAGCCTGGCCAGCGGCCACCTGCGCAATCCCTATCCGCCCAGCCTGATGGCGCCGCTGCCGAGCTTCCAGCTGCTGCGCCTGCCGCTCAATGCCGCCGCGCTGGACGCCGTCGAGGGCCGCGTGCCGGAGGCGATGTCGCGCACCTGCGGCGTGTTGGCCAACGCGCGGCGCCACGGCGCCACCAGCACCGACCTGATCCCGCAAATGGTCATGGCCAGCCTCGCCAACGGCGCCGCCGGCCTGCTGCTCGACCTGCGCCGCGCCGCGCCTGATGTGCCGCTTCCCGCAGACTGCGCGCCGGCCCTGGCGCCGGTGCAGGGCGAGGATTACTTCGTCTGCGAAGCGATCCGCGGCGAGTTCCGCATGGTCTCGCGCGTCAGCCACGACCTCGACGCGTCGCTGGCCGGGAAGTGGAATCCGCGCGACCTGTTCCTGCGCCTCACCGCCTTCGATGCCGACACCTACGACGCCTGGCTGGCGCCGCGCTACGCCCAAACCTGCCGCGATGACTATCGCCAGGCCGTGCTGGCGGGCGTGGTGCCGCCGCCGCGCGTCGAAGTGCCGGAAATGTCGGACCCGACCTGCTGGGGCGCGGTGGTCAGCTGCGTGCTGAGCAACATCGGCATGGCCGACGTCGGCCAGTACCAGCGCCGGCTGCTCGACAACGCGGCGAAGCTGCGCCTGCAGCTGGCGGCCTTGGCCGTCGCCGATGGCCGCCTGGCGCGCGACGCCGCGGTGGCCGAAGCGACTTCGCCGGGTTACGCGGCGACCCTGTCCGCCGACGGCGATCGCCTGCAGATCTCCCTGCAGCAGGCCGGCCCGAACCAGGAGCCGACCTTCAGCGTCGCGCTCTGATCCGCGTCCAATCCCTGGCCCCTGATCGAAGCCGGCCCCCGCGGCCGGCTTGCGGCGTTGCACCAAGTCCCCCGAGGGGAAATCTGTAATATCCGGGTAGGAAACTTCGTACCGACTTCTGGGGAGAAAGCGTACGTGACTATCCGGACCCTGCGGCTTCTGCCGCTTCTTTTGCTGTGCCCGTCGCTCGCCCAGGCCGGTGCCTGGATCAACGAGATCCACTACGACAACGCCGGCACCGACGTCGGTGAACGCATCGAGATCGCCGGCGACGCCGGCACCTCGCTCACCGGCTGGACCCTGCACTTCTACAACGGTGCCGATCGCAAGGTGTACGCCACCCGCAGCCTGTCGGGCACGCTGGGCGCCACCTGCGGCGCATTCGGCTTCCTCACCGTGGACGCGGCCGGGCTGCAGAACGGCGCGCCCGACGGCGTGGCGCTCACCAACGCCTCCGGCGCGGTTGTGCAGTTCCTGAGCTACGAGGGCAGCTTCAATGGCGCCGATGGCCCGGCCCGCAACCGGACCTCGGTGAACATCGGCGTGTCCGAGACCGACGCCACGCCCGTCGGCCACTCGCTGCAGCTCGGCGGCAGCGGCACGCAGTATTCGAACTTCACCTGGCGCGCGGCGGCGGCGTCCACGTTCGGAACCTGCAACGTCGCGCAGACCTTCCCGGTGCCGGACCTGGCGCCCACCGTCACCGGCACGTCGCCGGTGGATGGCAGCGGCTCGGTGGCGCTGGACAGCAACCTGTCGATCGTCTTCTCCGAACCGGTGAGCCTTGCCGCGGGCGCCGTGACGCTGGCCTGCGACAGCGGCGGCAGCGTCGCGGTGGCCACCAGCGGCGGCCCGACCCAGTTCACCGTGGATCCGCAGACCAGCCTGCCGGGCCTGTCGGACTGCCTGGTCGACGTCCTCGCCAGCAAGGTCACCGACCTCGACGGCACGCCGACGCCCATGGCGGCGAACTACAGCTTCGTGTTCACCACCGCCGCGGTGCCGGGGCTGGATTACTACTCGGGCGTGAACACCTCCAGCGCCTCGGCGCTGCGCAGCAGCCTGCACGCGCTGATCGACGACCACCAGCGCTTCCCGTACACGTCCACGGCCACCGATACCTGGGACATCCTCGAGTACGCCGACGAAGACCCGACCAACCCGGGCCGCATCCTCGACGTGTACCGCAATGCGGCGTACACGAAGGCCGGCGGCGGCAACACGCAGTACAACCGCGAGCACACCTGGCCCAAGAGCTACGGCTTCACCAACGACGGCAGCGGCAACTATCCGTACACCGACACCCACATGCTGTTCCTGTCGGACTCGGCCTACAACAGTTCGCGCAACAACAAGCCGTATGCCGATTGCCTGAGCAACTGCGTCGAGCGCGCCACGGTCGCCAACGCCGGCGCAGGCGGCGGCACCGGCGTGTTCCCGGGGAACTCGAATTGGTACGACACCACGTACTGGCAGACCTGGGGCGACCGCAAGGGCGACGTTGCGCGCGCGCTGCTGTACATGGACGTGCGCTACGAGGGCGGCACCCACGGCGTCACCGGCGTGGCCGAGCCGAACCTGATCCTCACCGACGACCCGGGCCTGATCCAGGCCTCCAGCAGCAACCTCGGCGTCGCCTACATGGGCCGCCTGGCCGACCTGCTGCGCTGGCACGCCGAGGACCCGGTGGACGAGAAGGAAATCCTGCGCAACGAAGCGGTCTACACCTACCAGGGCAACCGCAATCCGTTCATCGACCACCCGGAATGGGTGGCCTGCGTGTTCCAGGGCGTTTGCCCCTGAGCTGAGTGACGCGGGCGGCGCCGGGCCGCCCGCCGGTCCGGTGCAGGGCGCTCGCCTGGCCCGGCCCCGCCGGCGTCCGGCGGCCCGCCCGTCGGCCAGGCGGCGAGGGGCTTGCCGGCCCCGGGGTCACTGTGCATACTGTGCCTATTCAAAAAGCACAGTGGCCCCGTGAACGCGGAACTCTTCCTGTCGGCCAGCGACCCGCGGCCGATGTACCAGCAGATCGTCGACCAGGTCACCGCCAAGGTGATGGCTGGCGACTGGGCGGCCGGCCAGCCGCTGCCGTCCATCCGCGAGCTGGCCGCGGAGAGCCGGGTCAGCGTGATCACCGTTCGCCGCGCCTATGAAGAGCTCGAACGCGCCGGCGTGATCGCCACCCGCCAGGGCAAGGGCTCGGTGGTCGCCGAACGCAGCGACCTGCCCACCGCCCTGATGCACGAGGAACTGCAGCGCCAGCTCGAGGTGCTGCTCGCCTGCGCCGCGCGCCTGGGCCTGCCCCGCAGCGAACTGCACCGCCTCATCGACCAGGCCGCCGACCCCGACGCGGCCGGCCCCGCCACCCCGCAAGGAAACCTGCCATGACGCTCGCCTTCTCCCTGTCCGGCATCGGCAAGTGCTACCCGCACTTCGCCCTCAAGGACATCACGCTCGACCTGCCCGAAGGCCAGGTGATGGGCCTGGTCGGCATCAACGGCGCCGGCAAGACCACGCTGCTGCGCCTGCTCACCGGCCTGGCCGCCGCCGACACCGGCGAAGTCACGGTGCTCGGCCATCGCTTGCCCGAGGGGCAGGTCGCCGCCAAGCGCGACATCGGCTTCGCCTCCGAGGACATGCGCCTTTACCGTGGCCAGACGCTGCGCTGGCACATGGACCTGATGCGCGGCATCTATCCGGACTGGAGCGAGGTCTATGCGGCCGAGCTGCTCAAGCGTTTCGACCTGCGCGCCGAACAGACGCTCGGCGGGTTCTCGCACGGGCAGCGGGTGAAGGCGCTACTGCTGCTTTGCCTGGCCCGCCGCCCGCGCCTGCTGCTGCTGGACGAACCGACCACCGGCCTGGACCCGGTCGCGCGCATCGAGGTGCTGGAGGCCCTGGCGGACGTGCTGCGCGACGAGAGCCGCAGCGTGCTGTTCTCCTCGCACAACACCCACGACGTCGAGCAGATGGCCGACAGCATCACCTTCCTGCACCAAGGCCGGCTGGTGGCCTCGGCCGACAAGCACGCCTTCGTCGACCGCTGGCGCCGCGTCGTCTGCCAGGGCGCGCTGCCCGAAGGCCTCGATGCCTGGCCGGAGATCGCCAGCGCCCGCGCCAACGGCAGCCTGGTCGAAATCAAGGCGCGCGCCTGGGACGCCGGCATGCCCGCGCGACTGGCCGCGCAGGGCCTGCAGGTCCAGCGCGACGATCCGATGGCGCTGGAAGACATCTTCGTAACCGCCGTGCGCTCGGGAGCCGTGGCATGACCCTCAACATCCCCGTCATCAAGCTGCTGGTCGCCAAGGACTGGCAGCTGTTCCAGAAGCAGCTGGCCGTGTGCGTGCTCGCCGGCATCGTCTCGCTGTGCTTCCTCGGGCTGGCCAGGCCCTGGGCTTTCTATGTCGGCTCGCTGATGCTGATCATCGTGATGGTGTCGGCGGCGTGCTTCTCGATCGCGACCTCGCTGGTGGTCGAGCGAAAGGAGCAGACGCTGGCCTTCGTGATGAGCCTGCCGGTGTCGCCGCTGGACTTCACGGTGGCCAAACTGGTCGGCAACCTGGTCACCTTCCTGGTGCCCTTCGGGGTGATGCTGGCCGGCACGCTGGCGGTGGTGCTGTTCACCCCGCTGCCGGATGGCCTGTTCGTTTACGCGCTGCTGATCTTCGGCTACCTGCTGTTCGCGTTCTCAGTCTCGCTGGCGATCGCGATGGCGGTGCAAACGGAGGGGTGGGCGACGTTCGGGATGATCGCGCCGATGGTGCTGATCAATCCGTACATGATGGCGCTGGCGCAGGTGCCGGAGATCCAGCGGCGTGTCAGCGTGGACGCGCTGGTGTGGACGACGCCCGCGGTGCTGATCCTGTCGGCGCTGGTGGTGCTGTCGGTGGTGCTGATCGGCGCGACCGCGTGGCACCACGCCCGCAAGCCGGCGTTCTACTGAGGCCGTGGGTGCCACCGCGCCGCAGGAGCGGCTGCACTACATGGACCACCTGCGGGCGCTGGCGATGCTGGCCGGCGTCTTCTTCCACGCCGCGCTGGCCTACAGCCCGCTGATGCAGGGCTTCTTCCCCACCGCGGACCGGCAGAACAGCGTTGGGGTCGACGCGGTGATCTGGGGGCTGCACCTGGTGCGGATGCCGCTGTTCTTCCTGGTCGCGGGCTTCTTCGCCGCGTGGGTGATCGCCGCGCGCGGCGGCATGGCGCTGGCCCGGCAGCGGGTGCGGCGCATCCTGGTGCCGTTCCTGGTGGCGTGGCCGCTGGTGCTGTGGTCGCTGTCGGCCAGCACCGGCTGGGCGCTGGAGAACGTGCAGCATCCGTCCGCGTTCCTGGCCATGGTGCGCGAATGGCTGCAGCAGCCGGACCCGCCGCGCCTGCCGCCCGGCACCGGCCACCTGTGGTTCCTGTACTACCTGCTGCTGTTCGGCGTGCTGCACTGGGTGGTGCGCACACTGGATCTTGGACGCCTCGGCGCCTGGCTGGCCTCGCGGCACCCGGCCTGGCTGCTGCTGGGGCTGCCGCTGCCGCTGGTGCCCGCGCTCGCTTCGGTCAGCGCGCCGCATCCCGCGCCCGAAGGCCTGGTGCCGCAGTTCTGGGCGATCGCCTACTACGGCGCCTTCTTCGCGCTGGGAACCCTGGTGCACGTCAGGACCGACTGGCTGGCGCGCGCACGGCCGTCCGCGCCCTGGCTGGCGCTGGCCAGCCTCGCGCTCTACGCCGTGTTCCTGTGGCGGCTGTCGGTTGAACTGCCGGGCCAGGCGCAGCCGGTCGCGTCCTGGGGCGTCGCCTTGCTGGAAGGCTGCCTCAGCGTCTGGATGACGGTGCTGTGCCTGCTGGCCGGACAGCGGCTGCTGGATCGCGCCAGCGGCGTGATGCGCTACCTCGCGCAGTCGGCGTACTGGACCTACCTGCTGCACCTGCCGCTGCTGTTCGCGCTGCAGTACGCGCTGATGGACCAGGAATGGCACTGGGGCCTGAAGTTCGCGACCGCGGTCTGCGCCACGCTCGCCGCCTGCCTGCTCAGCTACCAGCTGATGGTGCGGCACACGCCCTTGCGTCGCTTCGTGGGCTGAGCGCGGACCGGCGCCGCCGCCGGTGCGGGGGCGTCCGGGGCCAGCGGCCCGCGCCTTGCGACATACTGTCGGCATGTCCGTCCAGCCCACGCCGCCGTCCACCGACAGCCTGGCCACGCCGCTGGCCTGGCTGGATGCCGACGGTCGGCTGGTAGGCTGCAATCCCGCCTTCGCCAGCTGGCTCGGCGTCAGCGCGCGGCGCCTGGTGGGCATGGCGCTGCAGGAGTTCGACGCCGAGGGCGATCGCGTCGCCGGCCTGTTGCCGCGGCTGCTGCCCACCGGCGAGCCCCTGCGCGTGCGGCGCGCACGCCTGGCCTTCCCCGGCAACGCCGAGCGCTTTGCCGAGGTCTGGCTGGCGCGCACGGAGGACGGTGGGCTGAGGCTCGAAGCGCACCCGGCCGACGAATTCCCCGGCGAAGACCCGGCCACCGCCCTGCCCGCCGCACTGTCGGCCGCGCTGAAGGGGCTGGCGCACGAAATCCGCAATCCGCTGGCCGGCATGAAGGGCGCGGCGCAGCTGCTCGGCCGTCGCGTCGAGAGCGACGACGCGCGCGAGCTGGTCGAGCTGATCGGCAGCGAAGTCGACCGGCTGGCCGCGCTGGTGGACCGCTTGCTCAACCCTGCGCCGCCGCGCGACTTCGAGCCCACCAACATCCACGCCGTGCTCGAGCGCGTGCGCGCGCTGGCCGAGACCGAGGCCGGCTGGTCGATCAAGCTGGTGCGCGACTTCGATCCCTCGCTGCCCGAGTTCCCCGGCGACGCCGACCGCCTGGCGCAGGCGCTCTGGAACCTGGTGCGCAACGCGCTCGAGTCCGGCGCCTCGCAGGTGTGGCTGCGCACGCGCGCCGAGCACCACGTGCTGATCGGCGACACCGCGCACCGCCTCGCCGTGCGCGTGGAGATCGCCGACGACGGCCGCGGCGTGCCCGACGACCTGGCCGAGCGCATCTTCCTGCCGCTGGTGTCCGGCCGCGCCGAGGGCAGCGGCCTGGGATTGCCGCTGGCCCAGCAGGTCGCGCGTGAGCACCGCGGCTCGCTGGGCTATCGTTCGCGCCCGGGCCACACCGTATTCACCCTGCTGCTGCCGGTGCCCGGGGCCGGCGAGGACGACGCATGAACACTGCCCTTCCCACCCGCTCCACTTTCGTCACCGTGGTGGCGTGGATCTTCCTGATGCTCTCGGGCTTCGGCCTGTTCATCTCGCTGCTGCAGAACCTGATGATCCACCTGCTGTTCCCGCCCGAGGCCTTCGAGGAATTCGCGCGCATGCCGCCGCCGCCGGGCATGCCGGCGGGCGTCGGCTGGATCTTCGGCAACATCAAGGCGTTCTTCGCGCTGATGGTGCTGCCGGTGTTGTTGATCTTCGCGGCCTCGCTGGGGCTGCTGAAGCGGTGGGAGTGGGGCCGCAAGCTCTTCATCGCGATGATGGCGCTGTCGATTGTGATGAACCTGGTGATGCTGGTGTTCCAGGGCTTCATGATGGTTGGCCTGCATGGCCAGTTCGAAGCGCTGGCGCAGGCCGCGCCGGAGGGGCAGGCGCCGCCGGACATCGGCGCCTTCCTGATCGGCATCAGCGTGTTCGCGCTGGTCTACTCGCTGGGCATCTCGGCGGTGCAGGCCTGGATCATCAAGCGCCTTGTGTCCGCGCCGATCGTGGCGGAATTCCGCGCGGCGTCCGCTCAGGCGTAGCTGAATTCCATCAGCGCCTGGTCCACCTGCCAGGTCACGCGCGTGGGCTGCACCGACAGCCACAGGCGCTTGGGCTCGCCGACGGGCTTCCTGCCGACGAAGCCGGCGGGCGTGAGCAGGGCGACGCAGCCACCGTGGTCGGGGTGGCGCACCGAGGCGTAGCGGATGGCGCCGATGTCCGCGGCGCGGGCTGCGCGGGCCAGTGCCTGGCAGTCGCGGTAGTCGTCCGGATCCGCCCACTTCGCGGCGTCGCGCGCCAGCGGCGCTTCGCGCGTATCGATCGCCGTCGCGCGCAGCGAGGCCTGGAACGCGGTGTGCACCACCGGCGGCAGCCGCGACATCGCGGTGGCGTCGCGCAGGAAGCGCCAGCGCCAGTAGCCAAGTTCGGCGCAGGCGGTGGGCAGGGCGTCGGCGCCGTAAAACACGCCCGGCTCGCCGCCGGCGCGGAAGCGCGAACCGCCCGGCAGCGGCGGGTAGCGGAAGGGCGTGGACAGCAGGTAGTGCAGCGGCTTCGCGATGGCCGGCAAGGGTGGCTTCGCGGCGTCGAGCAAGGCCTCGAGCACCACCTGTTCGGCCGCGGTGTCCACCAGCTTCATGGTCGAGGCCACGCGCTGGTCCTCGACCACGCGCCAGGCGCGGCTGCGCCAGGGGCGCGCCTCAGACGCGAGCGCGGTGGGCGTCCAGGTAATCGGTGACATGGACCAGGCCGCGGGTCTCGAGGATCAGTTCGCGCGGCACGCCGTTGAGCCCGGCGTTGTCGCTGGCCAGCCAGGCGCGCGCGGCCTCGGTGCTGCCGACGATGGAATCGAGCGAGCGGAACAGCCGCAGCAGCAGCAGGGCCAGCTCGCCGGGCTTGCCGTCGGGGTCGAGCCGGTACTGGCCCTGGTAGAGCCGGGTGACCGTGGCCTGGCTCAGGCCCAGCACCCGGCCCAGCGTGGCCTTGCTCAGGCCCAGCTGGTCGGCGGCGCGGGTGACGGCCTTGGCCAGTACGGCGTCGCGCTCGGGTTCGGGCAGTCGGGCTTGGGTGCGGGACATGGCGCCTCCTTTCCCCTGGAAGGATACGCCTCGGAAATTTCAGGTGCAAACAGCCGGGATCAGCCCGGCGGCTTCTCGTTCAGCAGCTCGTTGAACTGCTGCACCAGCTTCGGGGGGGTGGTTTCGTCGTTGAAGCCCACGTTGATGTAGGCGATCTTGCCGGCGCGGTCGATCAGCACCAGGTGCGGGATGCCGTTGACGTTGTAGGCCTCGCCGATCACGCCGTCCGGGTCGTGGGTCAGGGTCATCGTGTACTTCAGGGCGCGGCGCAGGCGGCGGTAGTCGCGGGTGCTTTCCTTGAAGTTCACCCCGATCACGTGCAGGTGCTCCCGGCCCATGCCCACCTGCAGCTTCTCCAGCAGCGGCAGCTCGGCGCGGCACCGGCCGCACCAGGAGGCCCAGAACACCAGCGCTACCACCTTGCCGCGGGAATCGCTGATGCGCACTTCCCTGCCCTCGGCGTCCACGCCCACGAAATCCGGCGGCACGTCGCCGCCCACCAGCTTTTCGGCCGCGGCGGCCGGAAGGGCGAACAGGAAGATCGCGATGAAAACGGCGAACGCGGCGCGGCGGTGGGGCATGGGGCGTGGTCCTGGGGGTGGCGGGACGCAAGGGCCCGAAGTCGCTGGAACTCTAGCCGATTGGCCGCGCCCCGGGTCCGGTCGCGCAGGCAGACAAATTCTCGTGCCGGTGGGGCGGGCGTTACTTGAGCTGGGACCAGAGGTAGAAGCCGCCGAGGGCGACGAATATCAGGACGGGCACGACCAACTGCATCAGGAAGTCTTTCGCAGCGGCGTGGCGGGCGGACGGCAGGGGCGGATAGTGCCGGGCGACAAAGGCGTCCACCTCCCCGGCCAGTTTCGCGGGCGAGCCACGCCGGTCGACGTGGAGCTCGTCCAGCGGCGCCCCAGGCCCCCAGCTGTCGTCCGGCGGGAGCAGTTCATCCTCAATCAGGAGCCAGGCCCGGTAGCGCCGCCCCATGACCTCATGGATCAGCGTGACCGTTTGGGCGGACAAGGTGCCTTGCCCGCCGAAGGCCAGCAGCGTGTCTCCGGCCTCGGCGGCACCCTCGGGCAGTTCTGCCGGATCGAGTTCAGCCATTGACTGGACGGCATAGTTGAACCCGCTCGGCTGACCGTCGACGGTCACGGGCAGCCAGCCCCCGATGTTACGGTCCAGCGAAAAATCCGCGGGGAAGGTCACCGTGACGCCGGTCTCGGCAATGTCGGCGGTCAACTGTTGCGCCGTGGGCAGGGTGGTCTTGCGGACGATCAAGGCGCTGTCGACGCTCATGGGATGGCTTGCCTCAGGTCACTTCCGGAAAAGTGTATTTGAACCGCACGCCCCGCGGCTTGGGCCAGGCTCGCGTCCGAATAAAAGAATAGGTTTTCCCTGATAAAACCGAAGGTTGACATCGGTCAGGATGGGCCCTTGGTCACGCCCATCGTTCCATGAGGCTCAACAAGTCAGCACTTCCGTCTCCATTGTTCCATTTTTGGTCATTTCAGCCGGGTGCGAGACCCTGCATGATGCTGGTGCCTGCTTGCGACCTCCATTCACGCTGAGTTGCGTTGCATTGAGTAGGCTGCCCATGGGGAGAGGCACAAATGAAAACGATCTCAGCAAAAGCAAAGTACTCGGAGCGGGCGCGCAATCTCCTTACGGACAAGGGGTCTTCGCGAGATCTCTTCGCCAAAATCCTACTCGCCAATAAGCTTGGCGCGCAGGACCAGAAGATTGTGGTCAATGGGTACACGGTAGTTACCGAACGGAAACGCTAAAGCGTGGGGCTCGGGCTGTCCGCCCTCGCGGCGATCGTGGTGCTGCTGCCTGGGTTCGCTTTCATCATCGGACTCGGGCGAATCTCAAGCCCTTCAGCGCCCTCCACCTTTCTCGATCAGCACGTCAGCGTTGGCTTGGTGTTATCGGTTGTAGCTGCCCTTCTCGCACATACATTGGCTTTGCCGTTTGCCGCAATTGCTGCGGCTATATTCGGACTGGGGGAGCCAGATCCGACTAAAGCTCTTCCGCTGCTTGCCGGCAATGTGCCAGTTGGAAATGGCCAAGCCGGCTCGAACGCCCTTGGGGACCACCCCCTCGCAGTCGCAATCTACTTCTCCACAGTCACCATCTGCTCATGGCTGCTGGGGCGGACTGTCGCCAGACTGTTTCCCGTTGCACGCCCAGGCTGGCATCAGCTTCTGCGGCCCGCGGACGACAACGTAGATTTCGTCGTTCTAACGGTTGACGGGCAGATTGATGGCGTGTGCTACCTGTTTACCGGCATTGTCGCGGATTTCTTCGTTGATGGATCCGGTCGGTTAGTCAGGGTCACTTTAAGCTATGCGGCGCGTCGAGCTTTTAGTGGGCCAGAGTCAAAAATACCAAGGGGTCATTACCTCGGCGATGGCTGGGTAGAGATTCCTGGTGAATTTTTGGTTCTGAGCCTCAGCGAAACAGCAACCGTGAATGTCGACTACTTCTACATAGATGAAGCTCCCGCAGAAGGCGAAGGAGCGTCAGCTCAGTTGATGTTGACCTTTGACGGCGGTGGAACGAAGTAGGTCCAGTAGCCCGTGCGATGGCGGAATCGATAATAGTTCCCACCGAAACTGACGGGCTTTCTGTCATAGCACAGACCAATGCGGGCGCCGGTCGAGTTTGAACTTTGCGCCGGAATGAGCTGACCAGCGATTCAGGTGTTGATTGAGCCAGCCCACACTGGCGGTGGCGACTGGTATCGCCTAGGGCGGCCGCCTGCCGCTTCCGGCCAGGAGCAGACATTGCCCGAGCGGATGGTTTAGGGTGTCTACTAAATCGTAGGAACTATCGCCCTCGTAGGAAGAAGCTCGACCGCCAGCAGCAGCACCGGAAATGTTTCACATTCATTCCGGCCCGCGCAATGGATACCTGGCAGTGGATACCTTGGGGTGGTCGCTGAAGTTGTGTTGGAACCTCGTTACGCGCGCTGGAACCGGCCTGTAGGGTCCGCGGGAAATGGTCGCTAAACCCGGCAGTCAGACTTCTGGCGGGCCCAAAGGGCCGGAACGAGGGAGACGGGCCGCCCGTTGGCGACGCCAGGACCCCCAGCCGTAAGCCGGTTGCCGGTTTTTTCCGCCCCCGGTCGACTAGCTAAAGAACGACCCAGCATGGCACTCGATCCTGGCCCGTCGCCGGCCACGATCGCGTGAGAACGGGAGCGGTTTATCCCGAAAGATGCACGCAAGAGGTCGCAACGTCTGGAGGAGAATTACCCGCATGAAAGCTGACCTCGAACCACCCGATGCTGAGGCCGGGCCCTTGCCAAGGACCCGGCGCCCGGAAGTCCAAACCGTCATCGACACGCTGAATGGTCTGGCGCGGCCGCAACTGCACCAGCGCCTGCGCCAGGCCATCCTGCATCGGGATCTGCCTCCGGAAGCGCTGTTATGCCTGGCGCGCAACGGGCATGCCTGTAAGGACAAGGACACGTTGTTTCTGGCCTTCGAAGGCCTGACCAAGTGCGCCTTGCCGATGATCCGCAGTCAGATGCGCCGGCTGTATCGCATCTCCGACGCAGACCTTAAGGACCATGCGCAGGTGGTATTCGAGAACCTGTTCCTTCGCATCAGCGAGGGCAACAAGGCGCTCGACTATGGGGAGCGCTTCTTCCACTCGTTCATCCTCAAGCGTTCGCTCGATGCGATGAAGTCGGCGGATCACCCCTGGGAACCGAAGTACCGCAACGCCGTCGCGGCTCTGTCCGATGCGTACGGCAAGGCTGTCCGGCCGATTAACGGCGATGGAGAACGCGCGCCGGTGGAAGCGGACGCACGCATCCTCAGCCAGGCCGAAGATCCGGCCGAGCGCGCCGCGGGACAGGAGGAGCTTGAAGACGTCGGACGGCGTCTGCTGGACGTGCCTGAGAACGCCTGCGAGGCCCACATCCAGTCGCACGTGCTGAAGATGACCCATGCGGAAATCGCAGCCCACTTTGATGTTGATGAGCGGACCATCCGCAACTGGCTCCCGCTCGTCAGCAAGGCACTAGGTAAGAGGGATACCCCATGAACGGAAAAATGACCCGCGATGAAGTCCTCGATGCATTCGGGGCGGCGGCGTGGCCCACCGAGGAGTTGCTGCGCGAATGGGTGAAGCGCTACCCGAAGTTCGAGCGCGACCTGGTGGAGTTCGCCACCTTGTGGGCGGCGACGGCCAATCTGCCGGAAGAGGAGATGGACTCGCAGCTGGAGGACTCCATCGTCAACCGGGTGATGAGCCGCGTGCAGACGCTGGACCGCGAGCTGGAGGATGACGAGCTGCCGGCGGCTCTGCCGGCCGCGCATGCCTCGGCGGCAGCGGCCCGGGCAGCGCTGTGCGTGTCCGATGCAGTTTGCCTGCACATTGAAAGCCTCGAGCAGGCGCTGCGTGCACGCGGCGTGTCGGGTGAGTGGGCGCACACCCTGCAGATTGACGATTCAATCTTCGTGCTGATGGAAGAACACATGATTTCCCCGCCCGTGCCCCGACGCTTGCTCGACACCTTTTCGAAGGTGTTGGGCGTGCAAGTCGAAGCGTTTCGGGCCTGGTTGTTCCAAGATCCGGCCCCTCAATATGCGTGGTACGCCACCAAGACCCCCACGATCGAGCGGTGGAGCTTTCAAATGGCGGTAGAAAAGTCTTCCTTGCCAGAGCCGCTGAAAAAGCAGTGGCTGGCCGAGAGCATGGACTCCTGATCGCTCATGGACGCTTTTACGTCGGTCCGCCTCAAAGCACAGCGGCAGCGCGAACACCTCATCACCAAACACAGCTGCAGCGAGGATGCCCCCTCGCTGCTGGCCGCGGCGATGCGCGACGCCGAGCTTCGCTTGCTGGTGGTCCCGGCCGACTTTCCGTTGTTGGGAGGAGGGCACGGCGCGTTGCAGCGCGTGCGTCGACGGGTTCTGATATCGGCGGATCTCCAACCGGAAATCCAGTCCTTTGTGCAGGCACACGAATACGCGCACTGGGTGATCGAGTCCCCGGCCGATCCGGTGCTGGTGAGCCAGGTCATCGATCCTGCCACGCCTGAACAAGCGACCCCGCTGGGCATGGGCCGAGTCGAAGGCTATAGCGCCCAGGAGCTGCGCGAACGCTACGCCAATGTCTTCGCTCGCGAGTTTTTGTTGCCAACGATGCTGGCGCGCCGGATGTTTGTGGACCAGAAGTTGTCGGCTACTGATATCGCGGGGATCCTGAAGATCACCGTAGGTCTGGTTTACCAGCAGCTGCAATACGCTTTGCTGGTTCCCGAACCACCGCCGGCAAAGCCGGACAATCCGTTGCCGGACCTGGACGATTCCCAGCGTTCAGCGGCCCAGCACGAAGGCAGTGCCGCGCTAGTCGAGGCCGGGCCGGGTACGGGCAAGACGCGAACCCTGATCGGGCGCATTGAGCATCTGCTGGCCAATGGAGCCGATCCTCGATCGATCTTGGCGCTGACCTTTTCGAACAAGGCTGCGCGCGAGATCAAAGAGCGCGTGGCTCGCGCAGTCCCCGCAGCCAATGAGTTGTGGGCCGGCACCTTCCATGCATTCGGCCTGGAGTTGCTGCGCAAACATGCGACGCGCGCGGGGTTGAAAGAGCCGGTGCGTCTGGTGGACCCGGCCGATGCCCTCGAACGCCTGGAGTCGCTGCTACCCGAGCTGGGACTGAACTACTACCTGCGCTTGAGCGATCCGCTGGTGTTGATTCAAAACGTCTTGGGCGCGATCTCCCGCGCCAAGGACGAGCTGTGCACGCCCGAGCAGTACGCCGTGTTGGCCAAAAATATGCACCAGTCCGCGGGAACCGACCCGGCATTGCTGGAGGCGGCTGCGCGGGCCGCGGAGGTGGCCCGGGTTTACGCGCGTTACGAGCTCATGCTCCGGCAGTTGGGCGCTGCGGATTTCGGCGACCTCATCTGGGGCGCCATCAAGCTGCTGGAGAACAACGGCGATCTGCTGGCCATGCTGCGGGCACAGTTTCCTCATGTGCTTGTCGACGAATACCAGGACGTCAATCGCGCCAGTTCGCGCTTGCTCAAGCTGATCGCCGGCGACGGCCAGAAGCTATGGGTGGTGGGCGATGTGCGGCAGGCCATCTATCGGTTTCGGGGCGCTTCGCCCGCCAACATGCGGCTGTTTTCGCAGGATTTCCCCGGGGCTTCAATATTGGAGTTGAAGTTCAATTACCGGTCCGGTCAGCGCATCGTCGACACCTACACGGATTTCGCGCGCAGCCTGTACGACCCGGTCTGGAACGCGGCACCGCACCTGAAGGCGGTGCGCGGCGAGGGTCATCGGCCAAGCCTGATCATCGCTCCCAACCTCGACGCGGAAGTGGCAGCAATCGCGCAGGCCATCGAAGCCCATCGCGCCCACGGCATTGCCTACCGCGACCAAGCCATCGTCGTGCGCACGCACACGCATGCCGAGCGCGTGGCGCTGCGCTTGCAAGCGCTGGGTGTCCCTTCCATGTACTTGGGCGACATCTTCGAACGCGACGAGGTTCGAAACCTCCTGGCCGTCGTCTCCTTCGCGGCCGAACCCAGTCGCGGCGCGCTATTGCGCTTGGCGCTGACGCAGACCTACCGCCTGCCTTTGGCGCAGGTGCGCGCCTTCCTGGATTTGGCACGCGGCGCCGAGCGATCGCCCCTGGAAGCACTGTCCGATCCGGCGGTATTGGCCGACTGTCCCTCGACCGCTCGAGCAACCCTCGAGCGCCTGCGTGACGACCTGGCCGGTTTGTCGTTCAACAGCACCGTGGCCCAAACGCTCAATCATGTTCTGTTCGAGCGCCGCGCGCTGATCGACGAAATCCTGGCGGTCCAAGGCGCACTGGGCGACCAGCGACGCCTGGCGATCTTCCAGTTGATGCAGTTTGCCGCCGAACACTTCGACGCGCGTGGGGGCAATCCCAAGAAGAACTTGCTGCGCTGGATCCGGCGACTGGAACAGTTCGGGGAAGAGAAGGCGCTGCGCGAGCTTCCCGCCGCGGCCGCTTCCATTGAGGCGGTGCGATTGATGACGGTGCACGCCAGCAAGGGATTGGAATTTCCAGTCGTCTACTTGCCGTATCTGGCGGCGACCCATTTTCCACAGCCCAAGAATCGCTATCGGAATTGTCCACCGCCCGACGGGATGTTGCGCGCGGAGGACGTGGACGATCAGTTTGAGGAAGAGAGCCTGTTCTATGTGGGCTTGTCGCGCGCACGCGACCACTTGGTCTTGTCGCATTCGGAAACGCTTTCAGGTCGAAATATCAAGGCCACCAGCTTCCTCGACACCGTCGCAGGGCACTTGACGCAATCGCGGGCCACCGCGCTCGATCGGGCGTTGGTGGGCGATGAGCTGCCATTGCTTCCGGAACTCAAGCTCGCCCCGGACATTCATGATGCCAAGGACCTGGACCAGTACGAGCGCTGTCCGCGCAAATACGCCTACGCTCGCAGTTTGGGGCTTCGCGCCGGTGGAGATGATGATGGCTACGTGCGCTTCCACCGCGCGGTGTCCGCCGTGCTGTCGTGGGCGATCGCCGGGCGCGCCGAACGGGCTGTGCCCTTAGACGAATACTGGCCGCGGCTCGAAGCGGTTTGGGCCGAACACAAGTTGAGCGAGCATGCCTTCGCGCCCGTCTACAAAGACTTCGCCGTCCGCATGCTCACCGTCGCGGAGGCGCATCTGCGCGCACCCGGGGCGGCCGCACACGATATCGAGCTCCCAGTGGGCGGGATCAAGGTCAAGGTCCGCCTAGACCACGCGGAATCCAGCGACGGAGGCGTGGTGCGTCGCTACAAAACCGGACGACGGCCGAAGAAGGTCGACCCCGATCTCACCGATGCCTTGCGCCTGATGGCAGGTCGGCACGTTTACGGGCCAAGGGCGCGACTGCAGGTCCATTTCCTCAGCTCCGAAGACGTCGTCGACGTGGAGATTAAGGACAAGGCGCTGGAGAACCGGGTCGCCAAAGTCCGCGAGATCGCCCAGAACATCGCCACGGGCAAGTTTCCGGTGACCACCAACGTCGACCAATGTCCGCGTTGTCCTTTCTTCTTCTTGTGCCCGGCTGTTCCCGAGGTGGAGTAGCACAACACGGTTTCCGGTTTTTTCACGAAGCACTCGACTAGTTGTGTAACGGCGTTGGAATTGTCCAACGACGAAATACAACGAGGTGTAGCGTGAAAAAGTTCAAGATCGTGTTGCAGTGCGAAGGTGCTGCGAAGGTGCTGGTCGGTGACTTCAAGGGCCAGCAGTCGGTGGGTGAGGCCCTGAAGGCGCTCGGCGCGCCCCACATGGGCGAGGAAGGCTACCTGGTGTTCGCCGAAGGCCGCGACGGGCCGATCGACTTGCACGTCCCAATCCAGACGCTGGCGGTAGGCAAGGAGGGCGACAAGGGCCAGGAAAAGGGCCAGGGCGAGGTCATCCGCCTGCACGAAGGACGTTGCCAGCGAGTAAGCGTGAGCGTCACCTTCAACGGCGTGACGAAGTTGCGCGAGTTCCCGCCGGTGACACGCGTGAGCCACGTCCACCAGTGGGCCACGCACAACGCCTTCGACATGTCGCCGCGCGATGCGGCCGAGCACGTGCTCGAGCTGGTCGGCGGCGACGAGCGCCCGGATGCCGACACCCAGATCGGCACGCTGACCTCGGGCATGCTGTGCGCGGTGGCCTTCGACCTGGTGCCCTTCAAGCGCGTGGAGGGTTGAGCATGGCTTCCTTGGACCAGCAGGCCTTCGAGGCCGACGTGGAGTCCGGGGCCTTCCTCAACGGCTCGCTCACGGGCCGTTGGGAAGTGCAGTCGGTGCAGTGGCCGCACGCCTTCATCTGGGTGCGCGCCGGGAACGGCAATCGACTGCTGCTGCGTTTCGAACTCACCAACTACCCGCGCCAGGCGCCCACCGCCGAGCCGTGGGATATCGAAACCAACGCGCCGCTGGCACCGGTGCGCTGGCCGCGCGGGGATGCGCGCGTAACGGCCGCCTTCAACCCCAACTGGAACGCGCACGCGCTCTACATCCCCTGCGATCGCGTCGCGATCCAGGGCCACGAGGCCTGGCGCCACCAGCATCCGTCGATGCTGTGGGATCCGGCCGCCGGCATCCATCGCTACGTGCGCGTGGTGTCCGACCTTCTGGGATCGCCCGACTATGCCTGCGCCCACTGAACTGCGAATCCCGGCGCCGCTGTGGAAGCAGCTGATCGAGCAGCTGCACGCGCGCACAGGCGGCGAGCGCCACGAATCCGGGGCGTTCTTGCTCGGCCACATCACCGAACAAGGACGCCAGGTCATGCAGGTGCTGTATTTCGACGACCTGCACCCTGAGGTGCATGCGCGCGGAGTGGTGGAACTACCCGCGGCAGCGTTCCGATCCCTGTGGGCGATCGTGCGCGAACGCGGCCTGCAGGTGGTGGCGGACGTGCACACTCATCCTTACGGGGCGCGGCAAAGCGAGATCGATCGCAAGAACCCGCTGATCGCTACGCGCGGTCACATCGCCTTAATCGTACCCAACTTCGCGCGCCCGCCGCTCGAGCGCGAGGCGCTGGGGATCTACATCTACGAAGGCGACCACCAGTGGCAGACCCTGTACGGCGGCGGACACCGCTTCCTCGTCTTGGAGAATAAACATGACTGAGTCGATGGAACACATGGCCGAGCGCATGAGCCGCGTGCTCAAACTCGCCCTCGACACCGGGGAGGCCGCCAGCGAAGCCGAAGCGTTGGAGATTTTCTCGCGCTATCGTGTGCAGCTGGTGTTCGGTGCGGACTTGGGCGAGATGGGCCAGGTGGCGCTGCTCACCGCCGTGGCCACGGCCATGCCATGCCTGCTGGGCGGAGTGACGATCATCGGTCCCGACCAGCCGCTGCGGGCGCGCTGGCGTGGGCACCCCGATACGCCAGCGCCTACGCAGTTGATCGCCGCGCTCGAATCCTTCGGTGCATCCCGCGCCACCCGCATCGATCCGCAGGTGCCTTGCATCGCCCTCGGTGGGGAGGAGGTGCCGGCGGGGTGGGGCATCCGCGCGACCTTCGATGGCTGGACGGCGGCCGTGCTGCCGCTGGCGGGCGAGCGGCTGGCTGAGCAGGGCAACTGCGCACCAGCCGCCATCCTCGCCGGCGCGATGGCGGTCGCGGAAATCTTCCAGCACTACCGCGGCACGCAACCGCTGGCTTGCCACCGCACCATCGGGTGGTCGCTATGGGAGCCGTGGTCGCCGTGGACGAACGCGTCTCGCGGACCGCGCCTGACGTCGCTGCCGCAATCGGCATGGCTGGTGGGACTGGGCAATTTGGGGCAGGCCTATCTGTGGAATTTCGGATTGCTGCCGTACGGCGACGACGAGCTCGAGCTGGTACTCCAGGACTTTGACTTCGTGTCCACCGCCAACCGCAGCACGTCGCTGCTCACGCGCGAACGCGATGTCGGACGCCGCAAGACCCGCCTGGCGGCCGCCTGGGCCGAACATCGCGGCTTTCGCACCGCGCTGATCGAGCGCGCCTTCGCCGCCAACGTCACCGTGAGCGGCGAGGAGCCGGCCGTGGCGCTGATCGGTGTCGACAATCCGGCCGCTCGACGTCTGGTGGAAAACGTCGGCTTCTCTCGCATCATCGACGCCGGCTTGGGGCGTGGGCCAAGCGATTACCTCGGCATCACCCTGCACACCTTTCCTGCTTCGCGCCCAGCCGACGAATGTTGGCGCGAATCGACAGCGCCCAGCATCGATCCCGCGCAAGCCACCGCCAGGAAGAAGGCCTACGAGAGCATGGACGCCAGCCGCAAGGATCGATGCGGCGTACTGCGACTGGCTGGGCGCAGCATCGCCACGCCTTTTACGGGCGCGGCGGCGGGCGCGCTGGCCGTCGGTGAACTGCTCCGGCTGTGCCACGGAGGCGCACGCGTGGAATACACGGCATGGCACCTGGCGCATCCGGACAATCGCCTAGTGCTCCCGGGCGAACCGTGGTCGGTGATTAATCCCGGGCTGGTCATGCCGGCGTTTGAGTCCGCGTAGAGCGCACCCACGTGCAAAGAATCGCCGTACACTCCAGAGGCGATTTGACGTAGCAACACCGTCCTAGTCGACACGATTCAGCGCTTCAAAGGACTTGAGTCGCCGGTCGTCATCCTCTGGGGTCTGGATACGATCGATTTGGCTCGCAGCGAGGAGTTGCACTTTGTCGGAATGAGCAGCGCAAAGTCCTGCTGGTTGTCGTCGGGAGCGATGCAACATGCTCGATGATCAAGGCTCACCCGCCGGATCGCCCGTGAATGTCCGCTTCGGGTCGGAAGCTGCCCTAGCGCCAGGTCCACGTCCGACTGGAGCGGACGTAGGTCATCAGGTCAACACATGGCCACGCTGGGGCGCCACCTCGATGCGCGCCTCCAGCCCCGACCGGAACTCCAGGCCGTCGGCCTCGATGCCGTCGCTGAAGATCACGCCGCCCTCGGGCATCAGCGACCGGATTCGCAGGCAGGCCCCGCCCTCGACCTGCCCGAACACCATCCCGGCCTGGCTCCAGCGCCCGGGGAAGGGCTCGCGCACGCTGTACACCAGCCGGCGGGCGTCCCAGGGCAACCCCTTGAGCCGCAGCGATTCCACGCCGGGCGCCAGCCGCCCGCCGGACACGCCGCTGGCGCCGGTCAGCACGCTGCGCAGCCAGCCCGTCGAGCCCAGCCCGGTGGACACGATCACGCCGCTGGACGACTGCCGCTCGTGCCGGTCGCCGTGGGCGATTTCGTAGCGGGCCGAGACATGGCCCCGCGTGCCCACGAAGAAGTCGTTCACCGCCAGCAGCGTCTGGCCGTCGGTGAGCGTGGCCAGGGCCATGGTCACTTCGCGCACCTTGCGGCGCCCGGCCCAGACGTCGCGCAGCACGGCGGGCAGGTCGGGCACGGCGAAGGGCAGCAGCACGCCGTCCCAGCGCGCGGGGTCCGGGTTGATGGCCAGCACCGGCTGGCCGTGGCGCAGGTACTTGAGCGTGTTGGCCACCAGCCCGTCCTGCCCCAGCACGACCACGGTGGCGGCCGGCGGGAACAGGAAATTGGGCAGGAAACCGCGGTCGAGCCGCTGCAGCCGGCCCTGCCCTTCCAGCACCGCCTCGGTGGCCCGCACGGCGGCGCGGTACACCTCGTCCTCGGCCAGAAAATCGCCGAAGTCCATGCCCAGGTGTTCGGCCTGGAACTTCGCCTGTTCGATCGTGTTGTAGCGGTCCACCATTTCCTGCAGCCGCGTGCGCCGCGTCACCAGGATGATCTTGCGGTCGGCGTCGGCCATGGCTCAGCCCGCCTTGCGCGCCAGCTGGCGCAGGGCGTCGGGCGAGAAGTTGAACTCGCCGATCTTGGCCGCGTTGTCGGCGAAGGTCTGGAAGCCCACCGCCATCAGCGCCTCGGGGCTGGCCTGGCCCATCACCAGCGCCTGCAGCGTGCGCGGGTCCAGGCCCTGCATCGCCTGCACCAGCACCTGGGTGCCGTAGGCGCGCACGTCGGCCTCGCGGCGCTGGTTCTCGGCCTGCAGCTGCACCAGTTCGCCATTCTTCTTTTCCAGCGTGACGCGGCCGGCCAGCTCCTGGGCCTGGATCTGGTGCTTCTTCTCGAGGATCACGCGCTCGGATTCGACCTGGGTCTCGCGCACCTGGCGCTTCTTCTGCTCCACCACCAGTTCGCTGCGCAGCTCGCTTTCCTTGATCAGCTGTTCCTGTTCGATGGCGGCGTTGCGGCGGGTGTAGGTCGCGTCGTCGGCCTGCTTGAGGATCTGCTCGCGCATCGGTGCTTCCAGCGCGCGGGCGGTTTCCGGATTGGGCTTCACGGCCAGCAGGCCCAGGTCGCCGATCTCGATGCCCAGCGCCACCAGGCTCGGCGCCGTGGCCAGGCCGCCGCGCGCGGTCTTGGACAGGCGCTCGGTGCCCTGCAGCAGGTCACGCAGGTCCACTTCCTGCAGCAGCGCGCGGAACTGCGCCTTCACCGCGTTGAGCACCCGCACCGGCAGCCGCTGCGGGTCTTCGCTGGCGTATGCGCCGTTGGCCAGCAAGCTGAAGTCCTGCTGTTCGGACAGCAGCTTGGGCTGCGCCACGCGGTAGCTCACCTGGCCCTGCAGGGTGACGGACTGGAAGTCGCGGGTGATCTCTTCGAACATGAAGGGCACGTCAGTGGCCGTCAGCGGGATGCTGACCAGCGACGAGCGTGGCGCGAAGTAGAAGAAGGCCAGGCCCGTGCCCTCGCGCACGATCTGGCCGTTGCGGTACTGCAGCAGGTAGTGGCTGGGCGAGGATTTGACGTAGCGGATGCCGAACATGATGTTGCTCCTTGGCGTTCCCGGCGTTTTCCGGGTTGAGAGGGGCCGCGTGACCCGGGGTGTCCGGGTCGCGGGTGATTCATCGAAGGTGGCCGGCGGTCAGAGCCGGGCGGCGTTGGCGCGGGCGCGCACGTCGGCGAAGGTCCAGTCGTTGCCGATGTGGCCGTTTTCCCACACCGTGACCAGGGCGTCGTCGAAGCCCAGCGGCTTTTCGACATCGGCCACGGACGCGGCTTCGGGCGGCACGGTCACGGTGCGGTAGGTGCCGTACTCGCGGTGCTTGAGCAGGGTCATGCGGCCGCGCTTGCTGGTCTTGCCGTGGTCGGTGACCGGGTCCTTGTAGACGTCGATCCACCGGCCGTCCACCCGCGCCGCCGAACACTTGAGCGCGAACTTCTGCGTGTCGCGGTTGAGCTGCTGCAGCAACGCGCCGCCCATGCCGAACGCCACGTTGTCGGTGGCGTAGCCGGCGCTGGTCACCCGCTCGAGGATGGCGCGGATCGAGTTGGGGTTGATGCCGTCGCCCTGGATCACGCGCACGTGGTTGAGCACCTTGTAACCCTTGCCGTTGACGGTGTGCCCGAAGGCCTCGTCCAGCAGCTCCAGGCACTGGTGCACCACGGCCACCGGGTCGCCCGAATCGGGCCGGATCACGACCGTGGCGCCCGAGTCGATGACTTCCTGCCTGAGCGTCTTGCCCCAGTGCTCGCGGATGGCGTGGAAGATGTCGTAGCTGTCCGACACCACCGCCACGATGGCGCCGGGCTTGGCGAACCGACGCAGCATGTTGCGGTAGGCCTCGGCTTCGTTGCCGCGGCCCCAGCTGGTGATGGTGCTGTGCTCGGCGGCCGGGATCGAGAAGCCGGCCATCGGCTCGTGGTAGTACGCCTTGGCCGCCATCAGGCCCGACACGGTGTCGGTGCCCAGGAAGTTCACCAGGTGCGCCGCGCCGCCCAGCGCCGCCGATTCCGCGCTAGACACGCCGCGCGCGCCGAAGTCGTGCAGCTTGAACGGCAGCGCGGCCTCCGGGTCGTCGCTGGTGCGCTCGAGGAACTGGCGGATGGTCTGCTTGGCGTGCCAGCTGATGGTGGCCACGGTGACCGGGTACCACAGGCGCAGCAGCAGGGTTTCGATGTACGACGGCACCCAGTAGGCCTTCGGGTCGGTGGACTCGATGGTGACCAGCGCCTGGTGGGTCGGCACCACGCTGCCCTCGGGCACGGCGCGGATGCGCACCGGCAGCAGGCCGCCGTGGCTGTCGACGATGTAGCGCCAGCCGGATTCATTGAACGGTTCGCCATGCGCCGCGAACAGGTCGCGCGCTTCGTCCACGTCGGCGTGGGTGATCGGCTTGGCCAGGTATTCCTTCAGGATGGCCTGCAGGCCGAAGAACACCGTGCGGTCGTACAGGCCGCCGCGCGACTCGACGTAGAAGAACGTGGCGTCGGTGTTGGGCGGGTACTGCAGCCAGTGGCTGGCCTTGTAGCTGTCGGTGTTGAGGAGAAGATTGTCGAGGCATTTCATGACGGAAGCTCCTTCGCGTCGGGGAAACCGGCGGTCTGTCCGCCGGCGGGGAACGGCCGGGTCAACCCCGGCCGAGGAAGAATTCCAGGATGTGCAGGTGGTCTTCGAACAGCTGCGGGCTCATGTCCAGCGCCTCGCTGACCGGGATCCAGCGCGCCTTGTCGGCATCGTCGCCGCCGCGCACGTCCGGCAGTTCGCCCGCCGGGAACTCGAAGTGGAAGGCGTGCGTGAGCGTGCGGCCGCGCAGGCTGCGCTCGGGGTGGTCGAACACCTGCTGGCCCTTGATCGAGCCCTTGAGCACCGGCACCGGCACCTTGAGCCGGGTTTCCTCGCGCAGCTCGCGCAGGCAGCCGTCGAGCAGGCCTTCGTTCTGGCCGACGAAGCCGCCCGGCAGTGCCCACAGGCCCTTGCCCGGCTCGGCGCGGCGGCGCACCAGCAGCACGTGGCCCGAGTGCACCACCACCGCGTCGGTGGTGACGAAGGTGGGCGGATAGGGCGCTTCGGCCCAGGCGGCGCGATAGGTGTCGATGAAGCGGTGCTCGGCCACCAGCTGCTTGAACGCCGGCGAGTTCTTGCGGAAGGCCTCCAGCATGTCGAACACCGGGCCCGGCACGTTGGCGCGGATCATCATCAGGCCGCCGTGGCTGTCGAGCTGGTTGGCCTCGAACAGGTAGCGGCGCAGCTCGGTGGCCGACAGGGTTTCGGTGTGGCGCACGTCCACCAGGTCCCACTGCGGGAATTCCTGCAGGTAGTAGCTCGAGGCGTCCTTGTCCTTGCCGACCAGGCCGATCCTGGCGCCGGGCGCGCCGCCGTCGGCCTTGATGGCTTCGGCCACGGTGCGCTGCACAGCGGCGATCCACAGGCTTTCGTTGTAGAGATGGTCGCGCAGGGGCCGGATCAGCAGGCGATCGGCGGCCTCGGGCAGCGCGGACTGGATCATCACGGCGCGCTCGCCGACGGTCCACGGGTTCTTGATCGTGCGGGGGGTGTCGGCCGAACCGACGAGGAAGATGACTTTCTTGGCCCGGCTCAGTGCGTAGCGGGCGACAGCGGCGTGGCCGTTGTGGAAGGGCTCGAAACGCCCGATGAAAACGAGGTAATCGTAGTCCATGAGAATCCCTCACGGTTAAGTGGCTTGCGGTCTGTCCGCTTGCCTGTTGCCAAATCTACTCCGTCCGTATGGCAAGTCAATTCACTCCGCGCAGACCAGACAGGAAACATTCACGACCTGCCCATGGCCATGAGTCCCCTGGGCGGATCGTCAACTTGAGACGAAAAAACGGACGAAAGTTGATTTCCCGCTAGGCGCCGAACAGTCCGATACTGGCCGCAATGGTACTGGGCGGGAAAGTAATGTCCGAGAACGGCGGCGTGCGGATCTGCGATGAGCAGCGACAGCTATGCGAAGTCCTGCAGGAGCGCTACGGCGCCATCCTGACCTTGGCCGAGCTCGGGGAAGTACTCCGGTTCCCCTCCCATCAGGCGGCCTGCAAAGCCAGGCGCCAGGGGAGGCTTCCTTTCCACACCTTCCAGGTGCCGCATCGAAGGGGGTGGTTCGCCACCGCCTCGGACGTTGCGGCCTACCTCAGCTCGCTCGGGAATGCCGACAGGCAGGAGAAGACGACGATGGAAACCTAAGCAAATGAAAAAGCCCGGCTGGCCGGCCGGGCTTTTGCACTACTTGCGAGTCAGACTTTGGACCGTCCTGACTCTTCCGATCCTACTCCTCGTTGGCCTTGTGTCAAGGGGCGGCTTTGGCCGGGGGAAAACGTGCTCAACAAGTTCAGCTTCTCCCAACGGGAGAAAATCCTAGATCACTCGAGAACTCTGGGCGTCGCCGAGCGGGGCATCGAGTACATAGCTAACGCTCTGGATGCCCCGTCACGAGAGTCGTCTGGCGGTGGCCTCAGGTCGTTCAGCGTCAACTATGCGTCCGCCGTAGCGGGCGTTGCTTTCCAAGTCGATTCGGCAACAGTTGAGCTCAAGTACCTGCTTCGAGCGCTGATCGGACGAGACAGCCTCTTGCCTATAAACCAACCGGGCAGGATACATGTGCGTGGGCTCTCCCCTAATGGGCGACGCACACGCTTCCCGTACACGCCGGACTTCGTAGACATAGAGCTCAAGCGCGTCATCGTAGTTGAATGCAAGACCGAAAGTCAGCTTATTGAACTCGCCAAAACTCGCCGAAACGACTATGTGCGATGCCGGGAGGGCTACAGGTTTCTGCCTGGTGAAGACTATTTCAACAATCTAGGCATGGAATTCCGTGTCTTCTGCGACCGAGAAATAAGCCAGGTAGAACTGGCGAACCTGATGCTCGTATGCCCTCAACAAGGCCTACTGCAGAGAGAAGAAATCGAGACAGACCCGCTTCTCCTGCAGGCAAGGTCACTTGTCGAGAGGAGGCCAAGAACCCTCTCCGCGCTCAGAAAGAAGCTAGGAAGCGAAGTAGAGCATGTCCTTATCAATGCCCTGGCACACAGGTGTCTGTTCGGAACAATGGGCTCAACAAAGTTCACGGACGCTGATCGGTTCACATTCTATCCATCAGAAACCAATGCGCGGAACGCTGATAGAAAAGAGCTGTCCCGCATTGCAACAGAGCAGATAAGGCGTCAAGAGAAATGGAGCAACTCCGCAGCAAGCATTACTGCTGCTGACCATAGGTCAGCAATAAGGCGAATCGCTCGCATCGCAGACATAGAAAGTGGATCTCGTAAACCCAACAGCAATGACCGGCGAATCATCGCGACGTACCAGCAAAAAATCCAAGAGGGTCGCGAGCCAGAATTTGCAGCCGCAACCAAGTATGAGCTCTCGGGAAACAGGGGTTGTCGGTTTGAAGATCAAACAGAATTACTAGAAACGTTTCACGCCCAGCACATAGCTATACCCAACCCGAAGAGCATTAGGGAGACCTACGGGCTGGTCTCTGCTGAAATCGAAGAAAAGGGCATGCATCCCGTCTCTTACGAGACATTCCGCAAGTTCGTGAATGCCAAGGATCCTGGCGCAACGGCCCAAAAGCAGAGTGGGTCAAGAGGGCTTCATGCGCATGCGCCAATTTCAGATATTGAGACGGCAAGGCCGGAAGCGCTCACGGCGGGCCAGGTGGTACACGTGGACTCCTCCCCAGAAGACTGCCGATCGTTCGCAAAGATCGCAGGTCTCATATCGCTTGAGAGGCCATCCTTCGCAATCGCCGTCTGCGAACGGACCGAGCACATACTGGGCTTTGCTGTCGCATTCGGTGCGGCCTCGGCCTTTCTTCTTTCCTTGCTACTCAGGGACATCGTCCGCCGATGGGGATTCTATCCGCAGTTTGTGGTCAACGATGGCGGGCCTGAGCATAGATCAAACATGTGGCGACGGGCACTGGCCTGGAACAGATGTTCAATCATCAACAGACCAACAGGGGCGCCTCGCGCAGGCCAGTGCGTCGAATCAGTTATCAGAGCTATCAACTACGGGGTGCCGAGAAAGCTAGCGGGATCAACTAGAAACGACGAAGCAAGGCGGCGCTCGTCAAATCAGTACAAGAGCCGGTCTACCGCAGTACATGACTTTGAAACAGTGCATGACTTGATCGCGGAGGACTTTCGTTCACTACATGACACATCTCCAAAAGCTTTTGCGCACAACTCTCCACGCGACTGGTTTCTGGCGGAGCGCGCCCTGCGACCCGTGGGATTGCCGGCGCAAATATCCGAACCAATGACGCTAATAGAAACGAGCGTACCGATCAATGTGAGAAAAATGGATATGGACGTAACCAGGGGGCTCAGGGTCGGCCTGAGAAACTATAGTTCGTTGGATCTGATCGACGCGGTTCGCGAACATAAGACTTTCGATCAGGTTCGCCTAGATCCTGAGGATCCGTCGACGATCTATGTTCAGTTCAAGAGTGGCTGGGTGACCGCCGATTCCCACGATGCAGATGAGCTGCGGGGCCTGTCTCCGATTGAACGATTGGTTGAGGGGATGCACGCTCGCCAGCGCTGGGACGAAAACCAAGACGTGCGAACAAAGAACCAGGTAAAGCTGAACACAAAGATTGACCAACTGGACGCTAGGGCTCGGGCTCTGAGCAAGAGCGAGCGATCGCCGCGAGCAAACGAGACTTCTCGAACGGCATCGGCAGGAAGCGACATCTTTACGCGACTCGAGTCCGGGACGAGCAAGAGGTTCAAGACCAATGGATAAGGGTGCGCGCCGACATCATGTACCGACCATAGAACATCCGAAGTACATGGAAGCCCTCGAACTCTGTTACGCGCATATAAATCGCGCGGAAAAAGGGTCAATGGTTCTGGTGACGGGGATGTCCGGGTCAGGGAAGGGCACTATTGCGGCGGAAATAGTAAGGCGCCTGACTGAGAAGAATCCGATGCTAAATGACTGGGACATGCCAATCGTTGAGATGATTGCAACAAACTCCGAGAACGCATACTACTCTTCCAAAGACACCGTATCCCGGCTTCTGAACGTGCTGAAAGACCCGTTTCACTCTGTCGGCCGAGAGGAAGTCCTTGAGAAGGTTGGAATACGCGCCTCGCCTGCATCTCATCGGTCGATTACAGAGGGAACAATGAGGCAGCGTGTCACGCGCCTCCTGAAAGGTCGAAATGTTAGGTACCTCATAATCGATGAAGCCGACATGATGTGCGTGATAAAGAAATCCGGGCGCGATGAGGCGGATCACTTAGAGAGCTGGAGGCTGCTCGCGCTAGATGCAGAAGTTGTAATCGTATTCTTGGCGACATTCAGGATTCTGAAGCTATGGGATAGAACGTCGCAGTTCACACGCAAAATGCCAACTGTTCATGTGCAAAGGTACGTGATCGAGATAGATGAGGATGTAGAAAGTTTTGTCGGACTCATTGAGCAGATGTGCGATTTCTATCGCATAGCGAAAGGCGAGCGCGAGAAGATCATAAAGAACGCGGCAGCAATAATGACGGCTACAGGGGGCGTGTTCGGCCAATTAAAAGGTCTTTTTGACCGGGCGGATGAGCGCGCCGAAGCGATGGGTCGTAAGACAATTTCCTTAGCTGACATTAGCTACGCGTTGCCCCGTCGGAATCAGGTGAAGCGATTGTGGGTTGAGATTAATGCCGGGGAGCGCGCTCTCGAAAGCTCGAACTTTGAGGAGCTGGCAAGGGAAGCAAAGGCCGCAAGGCTGGCGGCCAGCAAAAAGAAGGTCGGACCGGATCGCGCAGAGACGAGCGACAATGCCGACACCAAGACCGACGTGTCGAGTGCGACAGAGGCGAGCGAGCAGCCTGGGGATAACGCACGTGGCGATCATGCCCGTCCTTCTAAAGGCAAGGGGCGGCGTCGTGCGAAACCAAAACCGAGGCTCCCCGTAAAGAGGGCGTGAGCATGTCAATACTTGCCCCAATGGACCTGCTAGGTTCAAATTCCTCATGCGTTGAATCACTTGAGCACTATGGCGCACGCCTCGCCTTCATGCACTGCGTGAAGCCAGCTCGGATCTTTGCCCTGGCTCGGGATGCGGCTAATGCAGTTAGCAACGAGTCCAAGATGCGAACCTTCAGCTACCAGGCGATCTGTGGCTATGGACCGGTCGCAACACGGCTCGCTATGGGGCTAGAGAGACTAACGGGAAAGGCTGGGTTGAGCGCAGGGACGTTGCTTCCTTTTAGCGGCGTACTTACGTCGCGGGTAACTGGAGTGTTCGTTCAGAGTCGTCGTTGGTGCCCAATTTGCTATCTCAAGCCAGCGGAGGAACGCTATGACTTGCTCGCATGGCAACTTGCAACAGTGACGCATTGCCCGATTGACGGTGTGCGTTTGGCTGAGAGTTGCAGGGAGTGTCGAGCTACGCAGGTGGATTTTGAGTCGCTCGATGGCGATCGATACGTCTGTCGAGTCTGCAGCGCTTCCCTTGGATGGGTGCCTGCAGCTGAACGATCGGAAACCACATGGGAGAGGTGGAGCAATCGGAGTTCGAAGGATCTAATTCAATTCACCTCCAGCAACCCCGAAGGAATCAAAGGAAACCCATGGAGCATCTTCCTGACTGCTCTGCAGGATAATGGCCGCCTTTCGCCAGACAAAAGCGTTAGAGATTTTCGGGTTCTCGTTTGGAAGAGCAACAAGTCGCGCCCGAGGCTGACGACAGTGTTTCAGTACGCCGCCCTTCAGTCTGTCCCGCCTCTACAGGTGCTTTTGGACCCGCTAGGTGCATCAAGTGCGACACTCCCGCTCGCAGTTAACGCGATCATGGACACTCAACCAACCGGCAGTTTGGCGTCTCGAAATCACAAGCACCTCCGATATGCTGCGGCTGTTATGGCAGAGACACATCACGGACTTCCATTGCCACCACCTGTTTGGATGGCGAGACTGTTCAAGGTGAACCGAAGCAACTGGCGCGAATCAGACCGAGTTGGTTATGGACGCTACGTAAGTGCCCACAAACGAAGCTGGGTTGGCAGGGCGGTTTCACTCGATCTGTCCCTTTATAGCAGGGCATTGGCCTACGTTCAGCGCGAACTAAATGTCGGAAGTGAAAAGACGGTCGGCGAAATCATTAGGGATCTTTCAATGGAGAGCGGAGCCAGTGACCCAGCCCGGGTGAAGCGCGCCGTGCTAAGTACCCTGATCGTTGCGGGGATCTTTCGGCGTCTCAGGCCGGGAGAGGTATTGGAGGTACAGGCTGGGCGAGTAAATGCCAAAACTAGGCTATGAAAAGGATTCTTGATCCAAGCCCCCAGAAGGCGCTGGGTGATCTCATAAAGGAGCTAACGGGCGAGAAGCGTGTCCGCATTCAGGATTGGAGAAGACTCCAAACGAAGGTGGTCCTTTCATTCGCCCAGAGCCAGGCATCCATGTCACTGCCTGATCTGGCGGCTGCCAGCATCTATGGCTCCAGGACGAAGTCCGGGCTGCATGAAAAATGGGCGGGAGGCCAAGCGACTGTATCCCCGGGATCAGCGAAGAGACTTGACCGTGTGGCGCCAGGCTCGCTCGAATGCTTTGAGCTGCCCCTGTTTCCTTTGCTAGCTCAGGAACCCATCAGTGAGCCTGAAATCCACGAGCGCCTCGAGCCGTATCGGCGTCAAGATTCTTCGATAAGGGCGTTTCTGCCTTGGAGGTTTCCTGACGAGGTCGAGAGGCTTAAGAGGCGCGACTACATCCCCGTGATGTCGGTGACCGACACGAGCAACCTATTCCTTTACGGAACACCGCACTCGTTCTCAGTTTTGCTTGGCCTCGCCAGGCTGGCCGAATCGAAGGGTGACCTAATGTTGCATGTTGCGGCATTCAGAGATATCTATCGAGCCCTTCCCTTCTTGCTTCGACGGCAAGGATTTAGAGAGCATCGCGACGAGCTGATTGAACAGCTGGATAGAGTTCGTAGCCGTGTGCCCTTGTCCGCTTCCTTGTTCGACGTCGACTGGGATGTTGTCTCACGCCAGGAGACAGATACCACCATCGAGCTATGCCGTTGGAAGCGTCCGAGATGCCCAGCAACGGGCAGGTTCGTCGATCTTGAAGAACCCATCCTAGAGGCTGAGATTATCCCGGGGCAAGAAGTGAAACGGAGACGGGACGCCTCGGCAAAGCGACGCACTCAGCGCAGAAAAGCAAGCAGCTAAATGAAACTGGCCAGCTCGGCGTTGCCGTCAGCCAAGACATCCGTTCCGCCTGACTAAAGTGGCGCTGCTGGTCTCGTAGTCCATTCCAATGATGGAACTTGCAGGTGGCTACGATGGAGCGTAACGAATCGCGCGTTGCATCTTCAAAGCGCAGGCTCATGAGCTATATCTATGCCACTGCCCTTCCTCTAATCAATTCAAGTACATCAACAAGCTGCGCCATCCGACCCTGTGGGAAGATCGCGAGCGGACCTTGGGCGTTGACATCGGTAAACGGTGACTGGAATAGGCGCTCCGCCTCCATCACTCCGTTTCTCGTGAGCTCCTGAACGACCAACTCAACGAATTCGATCTGGCTAGGTGTGGCCTGTGATTCAGCAACAAACTGACTGAACGCCTCGACTACCGCCTCACGATCAAGCCCAACGAGCGACCTTACGAAGAGTCCGATGCCTTTTGCCTGCGCCTTGGCCTCGCTGATCAACGCGGGAGTGCCGCCGGCAGCAACCAGCATCTTCTCAAGCTCATTAATATCCTGCGTCGTCAGCGGCTGGTTGCGGCGTAGCCTCTGGAGCGAAATGTGCGTTTCGTTCACCCTCAGGAATGCTCGCGCTTTCTCCTTGAACTTGGCCATATCGAGGCCGGCGACTTGAGGCAGGTCTACGGCGACGGCCTCGCCAACTTCGTCCTCAAAATTCGAATAGACAACCACCTTCCGGCCCTTGGGGATGAGCTTGATCAGGGCCCTCAGGCGGCGCCGAACGAGCTCCAGCATGGGGACCGTCACGTATTCCCACCACTCTTCACTAGCCACCTCTTGGATGAGGGCGGCCTCGGCCTTGACGGCTGGGATCGCCATTTGACCCTCAAGCTCAGCGGCGATTCGGCGGATTCGCTCCATCAAGGGGCCAAAGTCTTTGCCAGCCTGAAGAATGGACAGCTGCGCTCGGAGGATCAGCAGGTCGAACCGCTTGGCCTCCTCATCCTGGTCGACGGCCGCGGATGGCAAGCCAGCCACCCTTCCGAACAGCGCTTCGACCGAGTCAGGCCCCAGGTGGCTCCAAGCCTCCGGCGTGGAGAATGTCTCCACGTACCGGCGCTGCGGCCGGACGACGAAGTTATCGGGGTTCATCGCCGCAACATAAGCATGAAGCCCTTGGGCAATGTCTGCCCGGAGCTGGGCGTCGGTCAGGCTATCCCCGTAGACCGGCGACTGAGCTTGTTCTACGGGGGTTCCTTTCCCGCGGAGGGCATCGAGCTCAAGAAGCATCTGGACCCGCGCCTTGAACAAGCGTGTTGAGAGTGCCTCGGTCGTCGCTACGTCTGAGAAGTTCGGGTTCTGGCTGAAGAACTCGAGGTTCCCGCAGAAGTCGAGGATGACGAAGTCCTTCTTGTGCTGCCCCGGACCGTACAGATCCTGGCACAGCCTGGTTCCTCGGCCCACCATCTGCCAGAACTTGGTCTTCGATCGGACGACCTTGAAAAAGACCAGATTGACGACCTCTGGCACGTCAATGCCGGTATCGAGCATGTCCACCGAGATTGCTAGATGTGGCGCCTTCTCCTTCTTGGAGAAGTCATCGATGAGGCTCTGCGCGTACTCAGTCTTGTAGGTGATGACGCGAGCAAAGTGCCCCTTGTACTCGGGATAGTTCGCGTTGAAACGCTCGGCGATGAAGTCTGCGTGGTCGTTGTTCTTGGCAAACACGATGGTCTTGCCGAGCCGATCGCCACCCGCTACCCGGTGGCCCTTGGTCATTAGAACCTCGAGCACCTTGTCGACGGTGTCCACGTTGAACAGCCACTGATTCAGCTCGGCGGGGTCAATCTCGTCCGGGATGGTCCCGTCGTCACTCCAATCAAGGGACTCCCATTGCTCCTTCTCCTCGTCGGAGAGATCGGCGTACCGGATACCCTCGCGCTGGAACTTGGTCGGGACGGCGATGGGTATCGGCTTGACGAGGTGGCCATCGGCGATGGCCTGCTCAAGGGTGTACGCATCGGTCGGGACCCCTGTCTCCAGGTCGAAAAGCCCATAGGTGTTCTTGTCGATCTCATCCTTTGGGGTTGCTGTCAGCCCGACCAACATGCTGTCGAAATACTCGAAGATTGCCCGGTACTTCTGGTAGATCGAACGGTGGGCTTCGTCAATAACGATCAGGTCGAAGTGTCCCACGCCGAAGCGGCGCTGCCCATCGGGAGCCTCGTCTATCAGGCCCATCATCGTCGGGTAGGTCGAAACGAAAACTCGCCCGTCCGTATTCTTCTCGGTTACCAAGTTGACCGGTGCGGCATCCGGAAGATGGGTCTTGAAGGCGTTTACCGCCTGATTGACTAAGGCGACCCGGTCGGCCAAGAAGAGTACTCGCTTGGCCCAGTTCGCCCGCATAAGTACGTCTATCAGCGCTATTACTGTTCGGGTCTTTCCCGAGCCGGTAGCCATCACGAGAAGTGACTTCCGCTGGTGGTCGACCTCAAAGGTCTCGCCCACGCGCCGCACTGCGCGAATCTGGTAGTAGCGCTCAATGATCGATGCATTGATCGGGACGTCCGCAACTCGCTTGCGCGACGTGCGGCGCTGGATTAGCAGTTCAAGCTCATCCTTCTTGTAGAAACCCTGAACTCTTCGCGGTGGCGCATCGACGTCGTCCCACATCCAATGCTCATAACCATTGGAGTAAAAGATCACCGGGCGCTGCCCGTAAGCCTTCTCAAGGCAGTCGGCATAGAGCTTGGCCTGCTGCTGGCCGACCTTGGGGCTGCGCGTTGTCCGCTTAGCCTCGACCAGCATCAGAGGCTTGCCGTCATCGCCCCACAGCACATAGTCGACGAAGCCCTTGGCCTCGTTATTGGGCATGCCGGCCACTTCGATTTCGAAGTTCTTGGCCGGATCAAGCGACCATCCTGCTTCCCGAAGCAGGAGGTCGATATACGCCTTGCGGGTTTCGGCCTCCGAATAGTCGTGGGTATCGGGTTCAGCGGCGTTGGCCTTCTTCGCCGCCGCCACCTCCTCTCGCAACTCCTCCAGTTCGGCGTTGAGCTTCTCGTGGGAGGTCTTGAGGCCTTCGAGCGCCTCATCCCTTTCGGCCAGCGCCGCTGAGAGCTTCTCGATCTCGGCCTGCGAAAGCGCGGGCGTCCCGGAGATCTTTGGCAACAGATCGGGGGAGAAGGAAAGGCTCGGCGCAGGACGGACCTGGCGGCCGTACCGGCGGGCCATCCAGAAGCAGAAGTGGAACAGCTCGCGTGACGCTGTTAGGGCGTCACTTTCGGCAACACGCTTGTGGCTGTGGACGGCCAGATTCCCAAGGTCCTTGATCAGCCTGGCTTTCGCGAACAGGGCCTCTCCAACCTGCTTGCGAAAGGTTGGCTCGTAGATGAGCGCGCTCAGCGTATCCTGATAGGGAGGTTGAAAGGCCTTGTCATGCGCGTACAGCCACGCTACGGCAATCTCGAGCCCGCGGCGGGCATAGAAGCACGAGGCCCTCGGATCGGCATGGGCGGCCTGCTCGCATCGAACGGCCGCCTCGTGAACGAGCGCCCATTCCGCCTGCAGGAAACTGAAGTTGCTCATGCGTACCCTTCCCTTGGGATCTCGCCACCAGGTTCTACGATGAAGCTTCGCCCGACACAGCCATTCTTGTACCAGCAAGAGGATGCCACGCCTTGGGGGAATGGCGACCCCATAGCTCTGTCCTTCCCTCTGCACATCGGCTGGTTGCTATCGCCCGATCCAAGTTGACCTACGCCCCTGCCTTTTCCTGGATGAAGGCGTTCATCCGGGCGGCTAAACCCTCCCGCCTAGCAGCGAGGAAATGCCGGTAAGCGCTTGTATTCCAGAGTGCCCGATCCGTCGGCACACACTGGCTCTCCAGCGCGG
The DNA here is from genome assembly GCF_022842045.1 of Arenimonas sp. GTDB lineage: Bacteria > Pseudomonadota > Gammaproteobacteria > Xanthomonadales > Xanthomonadaceae > Arenimonas. Next base: position 47,151 of record NZ_JALHQI010000012.1, read on the forward strand.
CGGAGCCCTGCTTGGCGACCACGCCCTCCAAGTAGTCCGTCGCTTCCTTGTTACTGATGCGCCGGTTCGTCTGCCCAGTGATGAAGGCCATGTTGGCGATCTCGTTGATCTCGCCGGGTTCATAGCCCTGCTGCTTGAGCAGAGATTTCGGGATGACGTGGTGCCACTGAATGAAGTGCAGCTTGCCTTGATGGGTCAGGGATAGCCCCAGACCGCTATACCAGTCTTTGGCGCCGGCCGCCTTGAGGGCTAGGTACGCCAGCGAGAAAAGCGGGCTGTTCACGCCGCGGCCCGCAATATCGCCCGGTTCGATATGGAGACGCCCGAACTGGCGCTTGACCGGCTCCATCAGGCCGCTAATGCCTTCACCACGGAAGAGAATGGCCAGGTCCTCATTCAGCAGGGTCTCGGTTGAACCTCGCGAGTAACGTCCGCGGGCGTTCGCGACCAACAGCCAATGCAGTAGGGCGCGCTGCTCCTCAGCTGTAAGCTTGTTGTCCTTGATCCGGCTGACGGCCGCCAGCACATGAATAAACATGGGCGACGACAGCAGCGACTCATCCTCGATACCGGCATTGCTGCGCAGGACGTTAATGGCAAAGCGCAGGCCTTCCTGTGCCTGAGCCCATCCTGCCTTCAACTTCTCGACAGGCGTGCTGGCAACCGAGCGGAACAGGCACTGCTGGGTTGCAAACACCATTATGGCGCGCACCAACTGACCCAGATCAATCGTGAACCAGCTCTTCTCGCACTCCTCCTGAAACGCTTCCAGCTCTTTGAGCAGGTTCTGCCAGCGGGACGACATCTGGGCCAGCGCCAAGTCCGACGACTTGAGCTTGGCGCCCAGGGAGTTCACGCGGACAAAGATCTCGGTGACTTCCTCGTAGCTCATGTTGCGCTCGAGGACATGCACAACGTAGGTGTATTTCTTTATGTCCCGAAGTCGCTGTAGTCTTTCGGAGTACCGCTTGTAGCGAGGGTCCTTTAGTGATTCGATACCTGCTTTCTCAAGTAGCGCACCGTTGTCATCAGTCCTGAATACCTCAGTGACCGACACCCAGTTCGGCAAGGATGCAAGATTCTTGCTCGCGACGACGAAGGTGCGACGGCCCAGCTTCTCTTGAAGCCCCTGCTCGCTTTCGTCGATGTCGTCGGCACCGTCCGCCTCATCAACCTGCTCATCGTCCGCCGCCATCGGCGAATCTTCGTCGCTGGTAACCTCCGTGTCGTAACTCGGAGGTCCGTCTGGATGATCCAGATTGAACAGGATGTCTATGGGCTTCTTCCGGCCCCGAACCTGCACCAATCCGCCCCCCAGCACTGCCGTCAGCGAGGTCAGCCGCTGTTGTCCGTCCAGTAAAAGCTTGCGGCCAGCGAAGGCGGTGGTCTCCTGGGCGATCGCGAAGTCCCGCGTCGGCACAGGCTCATCCGTCTCCCACATCAGGATGGAGCCGCTGGGGTAGCCACGATATAGCGAGTCCAGAAGGTCGCGTACACGAGTAGCGCGCCAGACGTAGTGGCGCTGGATCTCCGGTAGACGAAGCTCCCCGCGCTTGTACATGTCGACCAGGGTGCCGATAGGGATGTTTTGTTGCTGCATTCAAAGCTCTCCCCGAAAGGCGCGGTGTTGGAGCGATGAATACAGATTGCTCAGCTCCGTAAGCATTACTCGATGGGCGGATTTCAGTGCATCAACCTTGTCCAGGATGCGGGCAATGCGCTGTTGTTCGGCGATGGGCGGCAGTGGAATAGGAATCTTTGCAACTTGTGCTGGTCTTGCGCGCACCAGCGAACCACCTACTCCGGAAACGGTCTGCATAAACTGAGCGTGGAAGTCATCACACAGAAGCGCATGCCTAAGGTACTCAGGCACTACTCGAGGGCTGCGAAACACAATCCACTCACCCGAAGCAATCTGCCTGTATTCCTGTTGTTCCCGAACAATCCATGAGCGTCGGATGTGCGGAACTATCTTTGACAGAAGGACATCGCGCGGTCTAACGATCTGTTTTGTTGAGCCAATTGCACTGCCGGCAAGTACCTCAGGCCGGTAATTGTCGAACGCCGGAATGCTGTAGAGCTCGAAAATTTCGGTTGGGGATTTCGACGGGTTGACGCTGCCCTGTCGGACAGCCATCAAATCTTTAAGAGGAACCATTGGGGATCTGCTCACTTCAGCATCTCCTCCAGCTCTGCCATCCCAGTCTGAATATTGGCTTCGATCGCTCTCAGCTTGGCCAGAATGTCGAGCGGCGCATCGTGCGTCACAGACTCATTCACCAACTTTTTGTAGCGATTGAGGCTGAGTTCGTAGTCCTGCGCTTCAATCTCAGCCTTCGGCACGCAGAAACTCTGCGCGGTGCGCGGCCGTTCACGTTCGCTGCCTTCACGTTTCTCCCAACGCCCAAGTGCGTCGGGCAGGTTGTTCTTGGCGTGCTCGGCCTCGGTCAGCGCTACGGCCAGCGAAGGGCCAAGCTTGGACTCTTCCAATAGCGGCTGGCGCTTGTCGTCGAGGCTCCAGCCGTCCGCGCTCATGTCGTAGAACCAGACATGGTCGGTGCCACCAGAGTTCGTCTTGGTAAAAAGAAGGATGGCGGTAGACACGCCCGCGTAAGGCTTGAAGACGCCCGATGGCAGCGAGATCACCCCGTCGAGCCTCTGCTCCTCCACCAGCATCCTGCGCAGTGCCTTGTGTGCCTTCGACGAACCGGACAGCACGCCGTCAGGTACGACTACCGCCGCTCGACCGCCGGGCCTAAGAAGACGAAGGAACAGTGCGAGAAAAAGCAGCTCGGTCTTCTTCGTCTTGACGATCGAGAGAAGGTCTTTCGCCGTATTCTCGTAGTCGAGGCTGCCCGCGAACGGCGGATTGGCGAGGATCAGGCTGTAGGCCTCCTCGTCGCCTGCGTGGTCCTGGGCAAGGGAGTCCTTGTAGCGAATGTCGGGGTTATCCACCCCGTGCAGCGCCATGTTCATGCTGCCAATTCGCAGCATCGTATTGTCGAAGTCGTATCCGTGAAACATGGCGCGGTGGAAGTGCTCGCGCGCGGCAGGATCGTTGAATAGTGCTGGGTGGTACTTGCGGAGGTACTCTCCCGCGGCGACAAGAAAACCACAGGTGCCGCTGGCCGGGTCGCAGATAGTGTCCGTAGGCGTCGGCTGCGTTAGCGCTACCATCAGCTTGATGATGTGCCTTGGAGTACGGAACTGGCCGTTCTGGCCCGCCGCGGCGATTTTGCCCAACATATACTCGTATAGGTCGCCCTTCGTATCCCGATCGTCCATCGGGACCTTGTCGAGCATGTCCACTACTTTAGCGAGCAGTCCTGCGTTAGGGATGGTGTAGCGGGCGCCTTCCATATGTCGCGAGTACGTGGAGCCGTCGCCGCCCATGGTGCGCATGAACGGGAAGACGTGTTCACCGACCACCATGTGCATGTCGGCCGGAGCGAAGTTCTTGAACCGGGACCAGCGCAAGTCCTCATAGGGACGGCCCTTAGGGTCTCTTCCCTCCGGGAAGACACGGCTGGCCATGGGCTTGCCCAGGACCATCGCCTTCGACTCTTCGAGGGTGTGTGCGTCGTCCAGGCGACGGATGAAGAGCAGGTAGGTGATCTGCTCGAGCACTTCCATAGGATTGGAGATGCCCCCTGACCAGAAGGCATTCCAGATGGCGTCGGCCTGATTGCGGATTTCACCAGTCAGCATGGAGTCCCTCCTGGCTGGCGAGGGTGTCGATAAGAATCGGGGCGTCTTTGGTTGGCATCTCAGTCTCTGGACTATCGCGACGACACCAGGGACAACCCCCAGGCCGTCCTTGGCGAGGTGGACAGCATACGACGATGGCCCTGAGCGGCTTCGTCGCCCCGCTGGAGCACACATTTTGGTTTGGACGAGTAATGCTCAATGGTCATTCGATGCGGCAGGCGTAGGATCCGCGAATCTGAATTGCCAGATGCTATGGCTTTCCGGGGGGAGGACAAAACCTATCTTGCTGAAAAATAAGCATTAAAAGAGAAGTTCAGCTCGGCGAAAAACCTATTGTTGTTTTCGGACGAGGCGGCCTGACTCGCCACTTGCACCCTCATGGTGCAAACTGCGGCGCATGCCTGCCCCCGGTAAGCCAAGCCACGCCCAGCTCTGGGTCGTCGACGACGACCGCACTGTCCGCTTCGTGCTGGCCGAGGCCCTGCGCGACGCCGGCTACGCGGTCAGCGCGTTCGAGGACCCGCGCCAGGCCCTGGCGGCGCTGGCCGACGGCGAGCTGCCCGACCTGGTGTTCACCGACGTGCGCATGCCGGGCATGGACGGCCTGTCCTTCCTTGATGCGCTGAAGGCGAAGCGCCCGGACCTGCCGGTGGTGGTGATGTCCGCCTACACCGACATCGCCAGCACTGCCGGCGCCTTCCGCGGCGGTGCCCATGAGTTCCTGTCCAAACCCTTCGACCTGGACGAGGCCGTGGCGCTGGCGGCGCGCGCGCTGCCTGCCGCCGAAGCCGCGCCGGAGCAGGCGGCGCCGGAGATGGGCGACGCCCTGGTCGGCGAAACGCCGGCGATGCGCGAACTCTTCCGCGCCATCGGCCGCCTGGCGCAGGCACCGCTGAACGTGCTGGTCACCGGCGAAACCGGCACCGGCAAGGAGCTGGTCGCCCGCGCGCTGCACCGCGAGTCGCCGCGCGCCCGCAAGCCCTTCGTCGCGCTCAACACCGCCGCCATTCCGGCCGAGCTGCTGGAAAGCGAACTGTTCGGCCACGAGGCCGGCGCCTTCACCGGCGCGCAGAAGCGCCACGTCGGCCGCTTCGAGCAGGCCGATGGCGGCACGCTGTTCCTCGACGAGATCGGCGACATGCCCGCCTCGCTGCAGACGCGGCTGCTGCGCGTGCTGGCCGAAGGCGAGTTCTTCCGCGTCGGCGGCCGCGAGCTGATCAAGGTGGACGTGCGGGTGATCGCCGCCACCCACCAGGACCTGGAAGCCAAGGTGCGCGACGGCAGCTTCCGCGCCGACCTGCTGCACCGCCTCGACGTGGTGCGCCTGCGCCTGCCGCCGCTGCGCGAGCGCAAGGGCGACGTGCCGGCGCTGGCCGCGCGCTTCCTGGCCCAGGCCGCGAAGAAGTTCGGCGCGCCCGCCAAGCGTTTCCATCCCGAGGCACTCAAGCGCCTGGAGCGGCACGACTGGCCCGGCAACGTGCGCGAGCTCGAGAACCTGTGCTGGCGCCTGGTGGCGCTGGCCCCGGGTGAAACCATCACCCTTCGCGAACTGGGCAGTGCGCTGCGCAGCGAAGGCACCGCCACCGCCGCCGGGGACTGGACGCGCGGCCTGGCCCAGGCCGCGCGCGAGGCCCTGGCCCGTGGCGACACCGGCCTGCACGCGGCGCTGCGCGAACGCTTCGACCAGGTGCTGCTGGAAACCGCGTTGGAACACACCGACGGCCACCGCCAGCTGGCCGCCGAGAAGCTGGGGCTGGGCCGCAACACCGTGACCCGCAAGCTGGGCGCCACCCGGCGGCGCAAGTCACCCTAGCGCCGCGTGCCGCTGGCCTGCGACCATCCGCCCACCAATCCCGAAGGAGACGCCGCGTGTTTAGCCATGTGATGGTGGGAACCAACGACATCGACCGCGCCAAGCGCTTCTACGACGCGCTGCTGGGCTTCCTCGGGGCCGGCGCGCCGTTCGAGAACACTTCGGGCACGGTCACAAGCGCCTGTTTTACCGCCACGAGGGCAGCACCTTCTGCGTCACCGAGCCGATCAACGGCGAACCCGCCACCGTCGCCAACGGCGCCACCCTCGGCTTCAAGTGCAGCTCGCCCGAACAGGTGCAGCAGTTCCACGACATCGCGGTGGCGAACGGCGGCACCAGCTGCGAAGGCCCGCCCGGCCCGCGCACCAATGCCATCGGCATGCTGTACCTGAGCTACGTGCGCGACCCGGACGGCAACAAGCTCTGCGCGCTGCATCGGCCGGCCTGAGGCCACGGCCACCCAGCCCTTTTTCCGGGAGAGGCCATGACCGTCCTGCGTTGCTTCCTGTGCCTGCTGCTGTTGGTCGCGCTCCCGGCCGACGGCCGGGGTGAACCGCGGGCCCTGACCGTGTTCGCGGCGGCCAGCCTGAAGGAAAGCCTCGACGCGGCCGCCGAGGACTGGACGCGCCTGTCGGGCCAGCCGGTGGTGGTGTCCTTCGCCGCCAGCTCGGCGCTGGCGCGCCAGATCGAACAGGGCGCGCCGGCCGACGTCTTCATTTCCGCGGACGCCGAGTGGATGGATTACCTGCAGCGCCGCCAGCAGATCGATCCCTCCACCCGCTTCGACCTGGCCGCCAACCGCCTCGTGCTGATTGCCCCCGCGACCTCGTCGCTGGCCGCAGTGGCGCTCACCGACCGCGAGGCGGTGCTGCGCGCGTTGGGCGATGGACGCCTGGCCGTGGCGGAAACTGCGAGCGTCCCGGCCGGACGCTACGCGCGGCAATCGCTGGAGACGCTGGGGCTCTGGGAGGCCCTCGAACCCCGGCTGGCCCAAGGCGAGAACGTGCGCGCCGCGATGGCGTTCGTAGCCCGGGGCGAGGCGCCGATCGGCATCGTCTACGCCACCGACGCGCAGGCCGAGAAGGGCGTACGCGCCATCGCCCGATTTCCCGCGGACGGCCATGGCCGCATCATCTATCCGGCCGCCCGCGTCGCCCGTTCGGACGCGGACCATGCCCGGGGATTCCTGGGCTACCTGCGCGGCGACCGCGCCGCGGAAATCCTGAGGAAGGCCGGGTTCTCCCCCCCCTGACATGCTTACCCACGAGGAAACGGTCGCGATCGGGCTCAGCCTGAGGGTGGCATTGCTGGCGGTGGTGTGCGCCTTGCCGTTCGCGATAGCGACGGCCTACGTGCTGGCGCGCAAGCAGTTCCCCGGCAAGGTCCTGTTCGACGCGCTGGTCCACCTGCCGCTGCTGCTGCCCCCGGTGCTCACGGGCTATGTCCTGCTGGTGCTGCTCGGCCGGCAGGGCGCAATCGGTTACTGGCTGGAGCAGTGGCTGGGCATCACGTTCGCGTTCCGCTGGACGGGCGCCGTGATTGCCGCGGCGATCATGGCGTTCCCGCTGTTCGTGCGTTCGATCCGGCTGTCGATCGAGTCCATTCCCCGGGAAGTGGATGAAATGGCGGCCAGCCTCGGGGCGCGGCCGTGGGCGGCGTTCTGGCAGGTCACCTTGCCGCTGAGCCTGCGTGGCGTCATCGCCGGCATGACGCTGGCGTTCGCCAAGGCCCTGGGCGAGTTCGGCGCCACCATCACCTTCGTGTCGAACATCCCGGGCGAGACGCAGACCATCGCGCTCGCCATGCATACCCTTATCCAGGTGCCCGGTGGCGGCGTGGCGATCGCCCGGCTGGCGGTCGTCTCGGTGATCATCTCCATCGGTGCCCTGGTCGCCTCGGAGTGGCTGGTGCGGCGGGCGGCCTACCGGCAGGCGAGCGAATGAGGCGCGGAGGCCATCCTTGACCCGCCGTTAATGCCGGGGCTGACACCCTTGGCTCCCGACCGATCGCAAGGACGTGCCATGACCCTGATGAGAACCACGATGCTGCTCGGCACCGCACTGGCGCTGTCTGCCTGCCAGCCCGCGGAGCCGCCGGCGGCCGAGGCGCCGCCCGCGCCCGCGCCGGTCGCAGAACCGGCACCCGCGCCGGCGCA
>NZ_JALHQI010000013.1 GCF_022842045.1 Arenimonas sp.
GCCTGGCGGCCGAGGGCGTGGCGCTGCCGCCCGCCATCGTGCTCACCGCCGACGCCACCGCGCAGGCCCGCGAACGCGCGCTGCGCGCCGGCGCTTCGGCGGTGCTGACCAAGCCGCTGGACCTGCGGCAATTCCACCAGGAGCTGGCCCGATGCTTGCGATAGACGAACAGGCGCTGCTGTCGGCGCGCATCCTGGTGGTGGACGACGGCGCCGCCAACGTCGCGCTGCTCGAAGACTTGCTGGGGCGCGAAGGCTTCACGCAGGTGCTCGGCACCACCCAGCCCGAGCGTTGCCTCGAACTCGTGCAGGCCTTCCAACCCGACCTGCTGCTGCTCGACCTGTGGATGCCCGGCGTCGACGGCTTCGAACTGCTGGCGCAGTTGAATGCCCCCGCGCCGGGGCAACTGCCCGTGCCCGTGATCGTCCTCACCGCCGACGCCACCCGCCGCACCCGCCACCGCGCCCTCGGCCTCGGCGCCCGCGACTTCCTCACCAAGCCCTTCGACCCGCTGGAAGTCCTGCTGCGCGTCTGGAACCACCTCGAGGTGTCGCTGTTGCTGCGGCGCTTGCGGGAACTCGGGCAGGAAACCGCCCTGCCGAAGCGACCGGCGGGGACACCCCCGCCAGCCTGAACGACGACTTCAACCGCCGCCGGACTGGTCCAGCATCTGCACCAGCTCGACCATGCCGTGCCGGGCCGCCAGCTCACGCATCGTCACCTGCGCGCCATCCCACTCGAAGGGCACGCCCGGATCCGCGCCGGCCTTGATCAGGTCGGGCAGCAGGTCGGCGACGAAGTCGCCGCGGATGTCGTACTCCTCGCGCTGCTTGAGGAACAGCCAGTGCACCGCCGCCGTGTTGCCCGGACCCGCACCGTCCGCCCGCGCGCCCGCCGCCAGCAGCGCACGCACCAGGTCGGCACGCCGCGACTTCAGCGCCGTCACCAGCGGCGTATTGCCCTCGGCGTCGGCGGCGTTCACGTCGGCGCCGGCCTTCGCGACCGTGGCGATGGCGGCAATGCGCGCCTGCGCGCTCGTGCCTGCCTGGGTTCCGAATCGATCGTAGTCGCCGTAGAGGGCCACGTCCGCCAGCACGTGCAGCGCGTTGCGGCCCTGCGCATCGGCCAGGTCGGCCTTCGCGCCCTTGGCCAGCAGCTCGTCGAGCTCGGCCGGCGTGCAGCGGTCGCGCATGTTGCCCTTGTCGGGGCTGAACCGGTCGAGGCAGCGCAGCAGCCGGGTCCGGCTGCGGCTGTCGGCCTGGTTGATGTCGGCGCCCTTCTCCAGCAGCAGCGGCAGCAGGCCGTGGTCGGCGATCACCACGCTGTAGGTCCAGTCGCGCACCGGGAAATCGAGGCGACCGAAGGTGGGGCGGTCGCCGCCGTCGGTGGGAATGGCCTGGTCCACCTTCACCTGGCCCTCGTTGAGATAGAAGGCGACGGTTTCGGGCTTGGCCTGCGGCGGCAACAGCGCCGACAGGTAGGCCTGGGAGAACTCCGCCGGCAGGAAACCGTCCGGGCCGTAATGCACGGTGTTGCTGCGGTCCGCGAAGGTCTCGGTCCACAAGCCGGTGCGCGCGCCCTGCGCATCGTACTCACCGCCCTCGAGCAGGCGGCCGGTGTCGTCGAAGGCTTCGTGTCGACCCACCGGCTTGCCGGCGCTGAAGCTGCCGCGGGTGGCCACCTGCCCGTTCGGGTGCCAGGTTTCCTGCAGGCCCTCGGGCTGGCCGGCCACGAAGCGCGCGTGCTTCACCAGGGTGCCGTCGGGCACCCAGGCCTTCTGCTCGCCCTCGGGCTGGCCTTCGGCGTTGGTGCTTTCCTGCGTGATCTGCTGGCCGGTCTCGCAGTCCCAGGCTTCGCGCGTCATGGCCTGGCCTTCGCCATAGGTGGCGCGCTCGGCGGGGTCGCCGTCGTCGCACCAGCGCTCGCTCTTCACCACGCGGCCATCCTTACTGCTGGCCAGCATCACGCGCTGGCCGTCCTCGTTGAAGAGCTCCTCGTCGCCATCGACCACGACGCGGCCCTTCTCTTCGTCCCAGGCCAGCTGGCGTCGGCGCGCGAGCTCGCCGTTATCGTGGAAGTTCTCCACCAGGCCCGCGGGGCGCCCGTCCTCGAACTCCGCCCGAAACACCACCTGGTCGCCGCGCCGCGCAACCAGCGTGCCGCTGAAGGGTTCGTCCTCCACCGTGTAGGGCGCGTCCTGCCGGAGGATGCGGGTCGCGTCGTCGGCGCTGACCTCCTGCTCGGACGTGCAGCCCGAGAGCGCGGCGGCGATGCAGAGCGCCAGCAGCGGCGCGGTACGTCGGTTCATGGTCATGCGGCTCCCCCTGTGAGCACCATGGACGGACGGCCCGGCCGCCCCGATTCTTGATCGGAAGGGCGGGCGAGACAACTAGGGGCGCAGCGCGCGCCGGGCGAGGCCCGGGTCGTCCGTGAAGACGGCATCGACGCCGGCGGACGCGTGGGCCTGCAGTTCGCGTCGGGCGCCTTCGTCATGGCGTGCCTCGGGCGGGCCATCGCTGCGGAAGGCTTCGCCAAGGAAGCCGTTCTCGGGGCGGAAGGTGTAGGCGATGACCTGCAGGCCGGCGGCATGGGCCGCGTCGACGAGGGCGCTGCGGTAGCCGCCCTCCGCCTGCGGCTGGAGCTGCAGCCAGGCGTGGTGCGGGCCCAAGGCATCGGCGTAAGCCGCAATGGCCGGCAGGTCCTGGCCCACGAGCTGTGCGTAGGTGCGGGGCGCGCCCGCCAGCACGGTGTCGTAGGGCGCGGCGTCGGGTGGCCCGATGAGCTGCAGCAGCCGGACGTTGCCGCCGCGCGGCACGCGTTCGCGCAGCCAGCGCAGGTTGACGGTTTCGAAGGACTGGATGACGACGGGCGCGCGGCGGGTGTATTCGTGCGCGGCGAGTGCATCGAGCAGCGGCTGCTCCATCGCCAGCCCGACGGCGGCGAAATGGCTGGGATGCTTGATCTCCGGCACCAGGCCGATGGGGCGGCCGTGCTTCTCGGATTCGGCGGCGACCAGGGCCACGATCTCGTCGAAGGTGGGGATTTCGAACTGGCCATCCCATTCGGTGGACCGCATGGCCGGCAGGCGTTCCACCGCGCGCAGGGTCTTGAGCTCGGCGAGGGTGAAGTCTTCGCTGAACCAGTCCTCGACCCAGGCGCCGTCAACCTGCCGGCGCGTGCGACGCGCCGCGAACTCCGGCCGGCGCGCGATATCGGTGGTGTCCGACAGCGCGTTCTCGTGCCGCGCCACCAGCACGCCGTCGCGCGTCATCACCAGGTCCGGTTCGATGGCGTCGGCGCCGTGTTCGATGGCCAGCGCGTAGGCCGCCAGCGTGTGCTCCGGCCGCAGCGCGCTGGCGCCGCGATGGGCGATGATCCAGGGGCGGTGGGGCGCGGCGACGGGCTCGGGCATGGCCGACAGCGTAGCGCGCGGCGGGCCCGCGCAGCCGGCGAGCAGGACAAAAGGGACGAGGGCGCCGAGGAACCGGATCAGGCAGCTGCCAGCTTGAGCTTTCCAACGCGCTGCAAGTCGACGCTCTGGCGGGCAAGCCAAAGGTCGTGCGCATCCTGCATGGACAGCCAACTCTCGGGCGATCGCCCCAGGGCCTTCGCCAAGCGAAGCGCCATCTCGGGGGTGACCCGACTGCTGCCCGAAAGGATCCGGCTCAGGGTCGAGGCGGCGACATCCAGCTTGGCGGCGAGCTCACGTCCACTGATGCCATGGGGCTCCAGGTAGACCGCGGTGATGAACTCACCCGGATGCGGGGGATTGTGCATGGCCATCAGTGGTAATCCTCATAGTCCAGGACGTAGGCATTCCCGTCCTTGAATTCAAACGTGATCCGCCAATTCCCGTTCACCGTGATTGACCAGCGGCCTCGCAAGGCGCCTTTCAGCGGGTGAAGCCGGAAGCCCGGGATATCCATGTCGCCGATGACATGCGCCGAGTCGAGCGCCGCGAGCTGCATTCGCAACCTTTTCGCATGGTCGGCCTGGATGCCGGAGGCCACCCCCGTCTCGAAGAGACGACGCAGCCCCTTGTGCTTGAATGACTTGATCACGGGCCTGAATGTACCATGTTGCGCATCGCGCAACAATCGTCGAGGCTAACTGCCGGCTCGCCCATTCAGCGGGTGGCCATCGCCGGTCTCAGCGTGAATGGCGCGTTGCAAGCCACTCGACCAGCGCGGTGGGGCCGGCGCCCTTCCGCGTGAACCCGAACGCGTGCTCGTCGTCGCGGTGACGGTCGAGCCAGATGCCCTCGCCCACCGGCGGGCGCGTGGCGGCGAGCCACAGCGCGGTGTCGGCGCCTTCCCCGGCGCTGCGCAGCACGCGGCGGAACAACTTCCGGAAACCGGGCAGTGCCGTGCGCACGCCGTCGGTGTCCACCCAGCCCGGATGCATCACCCAGGCGCGCGGGGCGTTGGGGCCGAGGCTGTTCCAGTAACGGGTGAGCTCGACCTGCGCGCGCTTGTGCTGGGCGTAGGCGACGAAGCCGTTGTGGGTCGCGGCGTCCTTCGCCTCCAGCGCCTGCAGCTCGAGCGCGGCGCCGTACATGCCGCCCGAACTCATGGAGATGATGGCGGTGCGCGACGTGAGCGCGCCGCCGCGGCGCAGGGCGCCATCCAGTTCCCAGTGGCCCAGCAGGTTGGTGGCAACGCCACGCTCGACGCCTTCCACCGTGCGGGCGAATTCGTGGCACATCACGCCGACGTTGTGCACCAGCACGTCCACCGCGCCGTCGCGCGCGATCTCGGCCGCGGCGCGGCGGATGTCCTGCATCAGCGACAGATCGACCGCCACCGGCACGATGCGGCCGGCGCCCGTGGACGCCATCACCAGGTCGGCCAGCTTGCCGCCGTCGCGGGCCAGGGCCAGCACGGTGGCGCCACGCGCGGCCGCGCCCAGCGCGATGGCCTTGCCGATGCCGCCGGTGGCGCCGGTCACCACCCAGCGCTGGCCGCGGAAGTCGGCGTCCAGCGGCGCGGCGCCGACCCGGCGCTGGAAGCCCAGCCGCGAGAACGGCCGCGCGAAGCGGGCGTAGAAGATGGCGGCGCCGATGGCGTTCTTCATGCCGCCCACGGCGCCAGGAACTCGGCGTCGAGGTGCCCGGTCTTGACCAGGATGCGCGCGCCCCGCGGCGCACTCGGCGCATGCCGCGAAAGATGCGGGCTGCGCAGCCAGCTGCCGGCCGGGTACTCGCCGTGCTCGTCCTCGAACACGCCGTCCAGCACCAGGATCTCCTCGCCGCCCCAGTGCGTGTGCGGCTGGAACACCGTGCCCGGCGCCCAGTCCACCAGCGCGGTGTGCTGGGTGCCGAAGGAATGCAGCGGCATCACCCGCAGACCGGGCACCAGGCCGGGGCGCCACTCGCCGGCGCGGGTATCGATGCGCACGCGCTCGGTGTCGCCGGGCTGGAACTGCCTCAGCTTCACGAACAGCGTGCAGCCGGTCTCGCTGCGCGGCGCATGCCGGCTGCCGTCGGGATTGCGCAGGTAAGTGCCGGGGCCGTGTTCGCCGGTGTCGTCGCTGAACACGCCGTCCAGCACCAGGATTTCCTCGCCGTCCGGATGTTCGTGGGTCGGGAACACCGAGCCCGGCGCGTAGCGCACCAGGCTGGTCGCCCGCGCGTCCTCATCGCCCACGCGGTCCAGCAGGCAGCGCGTCACGCCCGGCGAGGGCGAGGGCTGCCAAGGCGCATCGCCCGGGCGGACGACGACGCGCTGGGTGAAATCGGCGTTCAGACGCATGGCGGAAACCTCGAAGGACAGGGCGAGTATGGCCTGCACCCGGTCGAAACCAAGTGCACAAAGTTGCAAAGCCCCTCTCCCCACGGGAGAGGGGTTGGGGAGAGGGGCGCTAGGATGCACCCACCCTCCCCCGGAACCGCCCCCCATGCCCCACCCCCTCGACGTCATCATCCTCGGCGCCGGCACCGCCGGCCTGTCGGCGCTGCGTGAGGTGCGCAAGCGCACCGACCGCTTCGTGCTGGTCAACGACGGCCCGTACGGCACCACCTGCGCCCGCATCGGCTGCATGCCCTCGAAGGTGCTGATCGAGGCTGCGAATGCCTTCCACGCGCGCAGCCGGCTCGACGCCTTCGGCATCCGCGGCGCCGACGGCCTGTCGGTGGACCTGCCCGCCGTGCTGCGCCGCGTCCGCGAGCTCCGCGATTTCTTCGTCGCCGGCGTGCTCGAATCCACGGCCGACCTTGGCGAGCGAAACATAGCCGGCCGCGCCCGTTTGCTAGATGCCCACACGGTGCAGGTCGGCGAGCGCGTGCTGCAGGCAAAGCGCATCATCCTCGCCACCGGCGCGCGCCCGGTGATGCCCGCGGCCTGGCAGGCGCTGGGCGAGCGCGTGCTGACTACCGACACCCTGTTCGAACAGCCCGACCTGCCGCGCCGGATTGGCGTGGTGGGCCTCGGCGCGATCGGCATCGAGATGGCGCAGGCGATGGCGCGGCTGGGCCGCGAGGTCACCGCCTTCGGCCGCGGCGAGCGCATCGCCGGCGTGCGCGATCCCGAGGTCAACGCGACGCTGCGCGCGCTGCTGGCGAAGGAGTTCACCCTGCACACGGGCGCCGACGTGGCGCTGTCGGCCACCGACGGGGGCGTCCGGATGGTGGCGGGTGAGGCCAGCGTCGAGGTGGACGCCGTGCTGGTGGCCATGGGCCGTCGCCCGAACCTCGACGACCTTGGCCTCGAAACGCTGGGCCTCGCCCTCGACGAGCGCGGCCTGCCGCCCTTCGACCCCACCACCCTGCAGGTGGCGGACCTGCCGATCTACCTCGCGGGTGACGCCAACGCGCATGCCCCGATCCTGCACGAGGCCGCCGACGAGGGTTACATCGCCGGCCGCAATGCGATGCAGGACACGCCGGACTGCTATCGCCGGCGCACGCCGCTGGGCATCGTGTTCTCCGAGCCGGGCACGGCCTTCGTGGGCCTTGGCTACGACGCACTGCCGGCGGACGCGATCATCGGCAGCGTCGACTTCACCCGCCAGGGCCGCGCCCGCGCCGGCCAGCGCAACCAGGGCCTGCTGCGGGTCTATGCGGCGCGCGGCGACGGGCGCCTGCTGGGCGCGGCGATGTGCGCGCCCTCGGGCGAACACCTCGCGCACCTGCTGGCGCTCGCCATCGACCGCGGCCTGACCGTGTTCGACCTGCTGCGCATGCCCTTCTACCACCCGGTGGTCGAGGAAGGCCTGCGCACGGCGCTGCGGGCCGTGGCGAAGCAGCTCGATGGCGGCGACGCTTCCGACCTCTCCCGGTGCGAGCCGCTCAAGCCCGAGGCGCTGGCCTGAAAGCCTGCGGCCCACCGTGGCGCCGCTCCGCGGGCCCGGCGCGCCGCGCCCGCGGGCACCCGCATGTTTCAGCGCACCACCGCCACCAGCTCGACGCGCCGGTTGAAGGGATCGCGGGTGCCGGCCGGGGTAGCCACGGCCGGACTATCGAACTTCATGTCGCGCACGAGGATGTTGCGCGCCGGGACGCCCTGGGCCTCCAGGCGCTTGCGCGCATCGTCGACGCGGGCCTGGCCGAGGCCCGGGCTGGCGTCCAGCTCGCTGGCATCGATGTGGCCCGACGCGATGTAGATGACGTCGCAGCCGATGAAGTTGGCCGCCATCACCTTCAGGGTCTCGTCGCCGGACATCCCCAGCGAAGACGAACCCAGCTCGTAGTACAGGTTTGCTTCCTGCACGTCGCCGCGGTCGTAGGTGCAGGCCAGCACCTGGGCGGGAAGAGCGGCGAACAGCAGCAGGGCGGACAGGCTTCGCATGGTGGGCTTCCTCTTGGGTTGGCTTGGTCAGGCGGTGAACTGCAGGTCTTCGGGGCGAACGCGGCGCAAGCCGTTGACGTAGTCACGGGTATAGCCGGGGAAGATGGCGACGACCTTGCCGCTGTCCATCCGGTACCAGCTGCGGCACTGCGCCCAGACCGAGCTGGCCAGCCGCTGCTGCAGCGCCTCATTGTGCGTGCGCTGCGCCTCGGCACGCACCTCGACGGCGCGGTGGCCGCCGGCGGCGACGGCCTGCATGCAGGCGATGGCGTGGCGAACGGCGGGCTCGATGTAGAGCAGCGTTGAAGTATGGCCGGTAGCGGTGTTCGGGCCCAGCATCAGGAACATATTCGGGAAGCCGGCGACGTGGATGCCGTGGAAGGCCTCGGGCCCGTCGCGCCAGGCTTCGGCGAGCGTTATGCCGCCGCGGCCGCGGATGTCCAGCGACTGCAGCAGGTGCACCGTGTCGAAGCCGGTGGCGCAGACCAGCGCGTCCAGCTCGCGCTCGACGCCGTCCACCGTGCGGATGCCGCGCGCGGTGATGCATTCGATGCCGGCCGTCACCAATTCAACGTGCGGCTTCGCCAGCGTCGGGTAGTAGTCGCTGGAATAGATGATGCGCTTGCAGCCAAGCGGGTAATCGGGCGTGAGCGCGGAGCGCAGCCCGTCGTCCGCCAGCTGCTTCCGGCGATGCCGGCCGGCCCACCACAGCATGAAGCGGCGCATCAGCGTGCCGTCTTCGAAGCCGCGGCGGCCGAGTTCCAGGAACGCCACCCAGAACGCACGCACGGCCGCCGCGTAAAGCGGGAAGCCCGCCAGCAGCCGGTCGATGCCGAAGTAGCGCCGCTCCAGCCGCGGCAGCACCCAGTTCGCCGTGCGCTGGAATACGTGCATGCGCGCGGCCTGCGCCGCGATCGGCGGCACCAGCTGCACCGCGGTCGAGCCGGTGCCGACCACGCCCACGCGCATCCCGTCGAACGCCTGGCCGGCCGGCCAGCGGGCCGAATGCAGGCGCAGGCCCGTGAACTCATCCAGCCCCGGCAGGTCCGGCCAGCGCGGCTGGCTCAACGGCCCGGTGCTGCAGATGAAGAAGCGCGCGCGCAGCGTGTCGCCGGCCGAGGTGCGGAAATGCCACAGGCGTTCCGCCTCGTCGAAGCGCGCTTCGAGCAGGCGCGTGCCCAACCGCAGGCGCGCGAACAGGGCGTGCTTCTCCGCCAGCGCCTGCTGGTAGGCATGGATTTCCGGTGCGTTGGCGAAGCGCTGGTTCCAGCGCGTGTTCGGCGCGAACGAGAACGCGTAGGCCGGCGCCGGCACGTCCACCTGCGCGCCCGGGTAGCGGTTGTCCCACCAGGTACCGCCGAGGCCCTGCGATTGTTCGAGGATGACGAAGTCGTGCAGGCCGGCCTTCTGCAGCTGGATGGCGGCGCAGAGGCCGGACATGCCTGCGCCGAGGATGACGGTGTGGTGGGCGCCCTCTCCCCTCGGGGGAGAGGGGTTGGGGAGAGGGGGACACGCCCTTGCCAAGAACCGCGCCACCCGCCCCACCGCCTCCCCCGCACTCGGCAACGCCCCCACCTGCAGCTGGAACACATGCCACCGCCCCGGCACGAAGTCATGACTCACCGCGACGCCTGCCTCGCGCAGCTTCGCCACGATCGCCAACGACTGCCCTGCCAGCAAATCATCGCTGCCGTTCTGCACCAGCACCGGCGGCAGCCCGCGCAGGTCGGCCAGCAGCGGCGACACCCGCGGGTCCTCGGCGCGGCTCGCGGCATAGGCGCGCGCGTTCGCCCGCGCCCAGCGCTCGCTCAACATCGCCTCGCCGGGCACGGCCGGCAGCGGCGAGCTTTCACGCAGGTCCACCAGCGGCGCCAGCAGCACCAGCGCCGCGGGCTGCGAACCACCGCACCGGGTAGCCGCACCGGAGTCGGCGGGAACACTTTCATTCGTCCCGCGACCGTCTGCATCGCGTTCACGATCACGAAGCGTGAGCGCCAGCGCCAGCGCGAGGCCACCGCCCGCCGAATCGCCCGCCACCACCACCGGCCCTTCGGCCGCAAGCGCATCAAACGCCGCCACCGCATCCTCCAGCGCCGCGGGGAAGGGATGCTCCGGCGCCAACCGGTAACCGATCACCACCACCGGCAGCCCGCTGTCGCGCGCCAGCCAAGCGGCGATCGGGCGATGCGTGCGCGGCGAGCCCACCGTGTAGCCGCCGCCGTGCAGGTAGAGCACGGTGCCGGCGCGTACCGGCGTCGCGCGCTCATCCGCCCAGCGTTCGGCGCGAATTCCGCACACGACCACGTCGCGACGCGTGATGCCCTTCGGCAAGCGGCCAATGCGCGCGAGCCAATGCAGCCAGCGCCGCTGCCAGGGCACCGGCCACCGTGGGTGGAAGGCAGGCTTGAGCAGCAGGCGTTGGGTGCTGCGCAGCAGGGAGGCCAGGAGGGCGTCAGGCAGGGGCATGGTGGGGAGGATAGCCGGTGCGGCGGGCCCTCTCCCCCGGCTCCTCTCCCGCCAGCGGGAGAGGGGTGGCGCTCAGACGCGACCGACCACCGGGATCAGCGCGCCGGTGATGGCGCCGGCCTCGTCGGAGAGCAGGAACCCGATGGTGGCCGCCAGCTGCGCCGGCTGCACCCAGCGCGCGAAGTCGGCGTCGGGCATGTCCTTGCGGTTGGCCGGCGTGTCGATGATGCTCGGCAGCAGTGCGTTCACGGTGATGCCGCGGTCCTTGAGCTCTTCGGCCAGGGCTTCGGTGAGCCGCATCACGCCGGCCTTGGACGCGGCGTAGGCGCCCATGCCCGCGCCGGCCTTCACCGCGCCGTTGGCGCCGATGTTGACGATGCGGCCGCCGTCGGGCAGATGTGCCAGCGCCGCCTGGCAAGCCGCCACGGCGGTGCGCAGGTTCATCTGGTACATCGCGTCCCAGCCTTCGAGCGAGGCACCCGCCACCTTCTCCCAGCGGAAGCCGCCGGCGATATTGACCAGGCCGTGCAAGCCGCCGTGGGCCATCGCGATGGCATCGAAGGCGGCCGTGGCCGCGGTGGCATCGCCAAGGTCGATGCCGCCGTGCAGGCTGGCTGCACCCAGCGCGGCCGGGTCACGCGGCGCGTCGGCGCGATCGATGGCTGCCACGTTCGCACCGTGGGCCAGAAGCGCCTGCACCACCGCCGTGCCGAGAATGCCGAAGGCACCCGTGATGGCGATGGTCTTGCCCTTGAGCGACATGCTGATCTCCTGGAGTCGGGGTTCCGGGATGGTAACCGAGGCCGCCGCGGGACCCTTGCCCGCAGCCACCGTTTGCGCGGTTGCGGCGTTGCAACACGACCGGCGGACCTGGCCAGCGTCTGACTCAAGCCGACGAAGTGCGTCCAAAATCATGAATTGGCGGGCATCTCCGTCGAAAAAACACCATCTTGCCCGGCTCTTAACATGTCTTTAATTTTTTTGTCACCCCTTGCTAACACAACGTTAAGTTCGCGTTATATTCGCGGCGTCTCCGCCCCATTCCGGGTCCTCCACAAGCTGTCCTGTCGAGGGGCTCGGCGGGGCGGGACCAACAAAAACAGGCTGTAAAACGATTCATCACTCTGTTGGAGAGCAGAACATGAAGTCCAAGCCACATCCGCTTTCATCCGCCGTGCGATTCGCCCTGTCGGCGAGCGCAATCGGCATCCTCGGCCTCGCCGCGATGCCTGCCATTGCGCAGGACGCCGCCGCGCCGGCCGCCGCGGCTTCCGAGCCCACCACGCTGGACCGCATCGAAGTGCTGGGTTCGCGCATCCGTCGCGCCGAAGGCGACACCGCGCTGCCGGTGCTGTCGATCGAGCGCGCGGAGATCGAGCGCACGGGCCTGACCCAGCTCGCCGACATCCTGCGCGAGATCAGCGTCAACGGCCCGTCGCTGAGCCTCAACACCAACAACGGCAACACCAGCGGCAACTCCAGCGTCAACCTGCGCAACTGCGCCTCGAACCGCACCCTGGTGCTGGTGAACGGGCGTCGCTGGGTGAGCGGCAACGGCCTGGACGGCACCGTCGACCTGAGCTCGATCCCGCTGGCCGCGGTCGAGGGCATCGACATCCTCAAGGACGGCGCCTCGGCCCTGTACGGTTCCGATGCGCTCTGCGGCGTGATCAACGTCCGCACCCGCACCGACTTCGAAGGCGCCATGGTCACCGGCTATTACGGCCAGTACCAGCAGGGCGACGGCGAGCGCGAGTCGGTGTCCTACACCATCGGCGGCAGCAGCGACCGTTTCTCGGGCCTGCTGAACCTGTCCTACACCGACACCGGCGCCGTCTCGGCCGGCGATCGTGCCATCTCGGCGGTGCCGCTGTTCGGCTTCCCGGCGAACGTGTCCACCCCGGGCCGCGCCAGCCCGGTCGGCCCGTACGGCAACTTCACCGTCGCTGGTCGCGGCAACATCACCCTGAACCCGGGCAGCCCGGGCTGCCAGGTGAACCAGGTGTGCGCGCCCAGCACCGGCGCGAATGATTTCCGCACCTTCAATTTCCTCACCGACGGCTACAACTTCGCGCCGGACAACTACCTGAGCCAGCCGCAGACGCAGTACTCGCTGTTCGGCCAGGTCAGCTACCAGCTGTCCGACCCGGTGCGCTTCCGCAGCGAAGTGTTCTACAACCGCCGCGAAGGCGAGGCCCAGCTGGCCGCGCAGCCGCTGTCGCCGCTCAACATCACGGCCAACAACGTTTACAACCCGTTTGGCGTGGCCATCACCGGCGGCGCCTTCCGCCCGACCGACTTCCCGCGCCTGTTCGGGCAGGAGCAGGACACCTGGCGCTTCAGCGGCGCCTTCGACGGCGCCTTCGAGCTGGGTGACCGCTACTTCTACTGGGATGCCGGCTACACCTTCGCCGAGAACCGCCAGCTGCAGCCGAAGAACGGCTTCTACTTCTCGTCCCGGGTCGCCCTTGGCACCGGCCAGTCCCACATCGACAGCAGCGGCATCGCTCGCTGCGGTCCGGCCGGCGCGCCCATCGCTGGTTGCGTCCCGCTGAACTTCATGGGCGGTCCGGACGGCTTCACTCGCGAAATGTTCGATTACATCGCGGTGAACCCGAAGAACGTCCAGAAGTACAGCCAGGAGTCGTACACGGCCAACCTCAGCGGCGACCTGTTCGACCTGCCGGCGGGCCCGATGGCCTTCGCCTTCGGCGTCGAGCATCGCGTCGAGGAAGGCTCGAGCGAGCCGGATCCGCTGACGGCCGCCGGCCTGGTGCTGGGCGACAACCCGTTCCTGCCGACCCGCGGCAGCTACAAGGTCGACGAGGTCTACGCGGAACTCAACATCCCGCTTCTGGCCGACGTGACCTTTGCGAAGTCGCTGGAGCTGTCGCTCGCCGGCCGCTACTCCGACTACTCGTCCTTCGGTGACACCACCAACCCGAAGGCGAGCCTGCGCTGGCAGCCGAGCGAGACGGTGCTGGTGCGCGGCTCGTGGGGCGAAGGCTTCCGCGCCGCCTCGGTCAGCGAGCTGTTCGCGGGCCGGGCCACCGGCCGCCCGGCGTTCCAGGATCCGTGCTCGGCGTCGAACACGAACTTCCAGAACAACGCTGCCATCCGGGCCCAGTGCCTTGCCACCGGCGCGCCGGTGGGCTTCCAGAGCCTGTTGTCGCAGACCTTCGGCACCACCGGCGGCAACCCGAACCTGCAGCCGGAAACCTCGGTCTCCAAGACCCTGGGCATCGTGTACTCGCCGGGCTGGATGGAAGGCCTGGACATGTACCTGGACTGGTACAACCTGCAGATCGAGAACGCGATCGGCTCGCTGGCCGTGGCCACGATCCTCACCGAGTGCTACCAGCAGCTCAACCAGAACAGCTGCGCCCTGATCACGCGTGACACCACCGGTGCGGTCAACGGCAACCCGGGCGAGATCTCGAACATCCTGGCGACCAACATCAACTTCCGTGGCGGCCTTGAGACCGAGGGCTACGACTTCGGCGCCAGCTACCGGTTCGACACCGACAACTGGGGTCGCTACCAGATCCGCTGGGACAACACCTACGTGGCCTACTTCGGCGACCTCGGCAAGCCCGAGCGCGGCGAGCTGAACGCCGACGGCCGCATTTCGGCGGGCAACGTCGTCGGCACCCTTCCCTCGGGCAGCTCGGCCGGCGCGCCGCGCCATCGCCTGCGTTCGAACCTGAACGTGGCGTGGCAGATGGGTGACTTCACGGTCTCCGCCACGATGGAATACCGCAGCCGCGTCCGCGAGACCTGCAACAACGTGTTCCTGACGGCTACCCGACTGGCACAGGTCGACCCGGCGTATGGCAGCCTCGTGAACCTGTGCTCGGATCCGAACCGCGTCATCGACGTCTATAGTTTCCGCACGGGAACCAACGAGATCATCGCGACGCCGACCAACGTCCCGAGCAACATGCTCGGCGGCACCACCTACACGCACCTCCAGGGCACCTGGGCGGCGCCGTGGAACGGCAAGATCTCGGTGGGCGTGCGCAACCTGTTCAACAAGCAGCCGCCGTTCTCGTCGGATGCCTTCGCGAACAGCTACGACGCGCAGTACCTGATCCCGGGTCGCTTCTACTACCTGAACTACGAGCAGACGTTCTAAGTCTCCAAGTAGAAACCTGCGTCAACATTGCAGCCCCGGCGACGGGGCTGCTTTTTTTTCGTCGGGGATCAGGCGGGTACGCGCACCCAGCCTTCCATCAGCACGCGCGCGCTGCGGCTCATGATGGCCTTGCGCACGACCCACTGGCCGTTCTCGTTGGCCGCCTCGGCGCCCACGCGCAGGGTACCGCTGGGGTGGCCGAAGCGTACGGCGGTACGTTCACCGCCACCCGCCGCACGGTTCACCAGCGTGCCGGGAATGGCCACCGCGGTGCCGATGGCCACCGCGCAGGTGCCCATCATCGCGTGGTGCAGCTTGCCCATGCTCAGCGCGCGCACGTGCAGGTCGATGTCGGCGGCGGCGACGCGCTTGCCGCTGCTGGTGGTGTAGTCGGCCGGCGGCGCGACGAAGGCGACCTTGGGCGTGTGCTGGCGTTTCGCGGCCTCGGCCACGTCCTTGATCAGGCCCATGAGCACGGCGCCGTGGGCGCGGATGCTTTCGAACATGGCCAGCGCCTTCGGGTCGCCGTTGATGGCGTCCTGCAGCTCGGTGCCGGTGTAGCCGATGTCCTTGGCGTTGATGAAGACGGTGGGGATGCCGGCGTTGATCATCGTGACTTCGAGCGTGCCCACGCCGGGGACGTCCAGCGAATCGGTGAGATTGCCGGTCGGGAACATCGCGCCGCCGCCCTCGCCTTCGCCCTCGTCGGCCGGGTCGATGAACTCGAGCACGATCTCGGCCGCCGGGAAGGTGACGCCGTCGAGCTCGAAGTCGCCCGTTTCCTGCACTTCGCCATTGGCGATCGGCACGTGGCAGAGGATGGTCTTGCCGATGTTGGCCTGCCACACCTTCACGATGAAGATGCCGTTCTCCGGCAGCCGCGATTTCTCGATGAAACCGTTCGCGATGGCGAAGGGGCCGACGGCGGTGCTGAGGTTGCCGCAGTTGCCGCTCCAGTCGACGAACGCGGTGTCGATGGCGACCTGGCCGTAGAGGTAGTCCACGTCGTGGCCCGGCTGCGTGCTCTTGCTGATGATCACGCACTTGCTGGTGCTGGACGTGGCGCCGCCCATGCCGTCGGTGTGCTTGCCGTAGGGGTCGGGCGAGCCGATGACGCGCATCAGCAGCGCGTCGCGCGCGGGGCCCGGCACGCGGGCGGCTTGGGGCAAGTCTTCGAGGCGGAAGAACACGCCTTTCGAAGTACCGCCACGGAGGTAAGTGGCGGGTATGCGGAGCTGGGGCATGGGCGTCATGGGCTCAAACTCTTCATTGAAGTTCGTTCAGGGCGGCGGCCACGCGCTGGCAGGCGATGATCGTGTCCAGCACCAGTCGTTCATCGACGTCGACGTGACCTTCGTACTCGGAAAGATTGCGCTTGCCGTGGGCGTGGTCCAGTACGCGCCAGACCTCCGGCCCCAGGCCCAGGGTGTGTGGCAGGACTTGGAACACGATGTAGCGATGGCGCGCGCGATACCCGTGCCGCCGAAGCGCCGCGAGACACAGCGCGTGCGCCGCGTTGTAGGCGAGATCGAATCGGCTTTCGAGCGACAGCCCGCCGTTGGTCGCGTCGGCGAGACGAGCCCTGCCTGATCGCACGAGACCTTCGACTTCGGCGGGATCGGCCGGCTCCGCCAACAGCGGCTTGGCATTGCCGGCGAGATTCTCAAGCGGGGAAGTCATGTTCACCCCCGACGATCCAGAGCCTGGGCTGCGCCAACACCTTGGCAACGAAGGCGTTGCCGTCCGCGATCCGGCTAGCCAACTGCGATCGTGAGTAGATCGTGGGGTGGACGGCGCGACCCAGTCCTTCGATGAAGGGATCGAGCACCGCCATCACGTCCGCATAGCCCAGCGTATCGGACACGATCATCAGGTCGATATCGCTGGCCGAGGTGTCCTGGCCCTTGGCGACGGAGCCATAGACGAAGGCAAGCTGCACCTGCCCGGCCAGGGACGCCAAGGCCTCGCGCAGCGGCACCGCCAGCCCGAAGGTCTTGCGCACGATGGCGACCAGCTCGTCGTGGATGGGGCACGCGGGGTTGGCGCGATACCGCTTTTGGTTGCCCACCTTTTCGACCGAAAGCAGCCCGCTGCCCGACAGGCGCGCGAGCTCGCGCTGCACGGCCCCGCTGCCGGCGCCCGTCGACTGGATCAGGTCGCTGACCGTGAACGAGCGGCCGGCCTGTCCGAACAGGCTGCCTAGGACCCGTTGCTGGGTCTGGGTGAACAGGGCGTCGGACAGGTTCGCGCGCGCATACAGGGCGGCGGCTTCGCTGACGCGGGGAGGGGGGTTCATGCCCATATCGGGCAAAATAATGCCCATTTTGGGTATTTGCAAGCCCTGCCCCCGCAACTTCAGGCCGCGTGGGCGGCGGCCAGGAAATCCTGGGCGAAGCGCTGCAGCACGCCGCCGGCCTCGTAGATCGACACTTCCTCATCGGAATCGAGGCGGCACTGCACAGGCACTTCCACGCGCTCGCCGTTGCGGCGGTTCACCACCAGCGTCAGCGTCGCACGCGGCGCACGGTCGCCGATCACGTCGTAGGTCTCGGTGCCGTCCAGCCCCAGGGTCTTGCGGGTCGTGCCGGGCAGGAACTCCAGCGGCAGCACGCCCATGCCGATCAGGTTGGTGCGGTGGATGCGCTCGAAGCCCTCGGCCACGATCACTTCGACGCCGGCAAGGCGCACGCCCTTCGCCGCCCAGTCGCGGCTCGAGCCCTGGCCGTAGTCGGCGCCGGCGATGATGATCAGCGGCTGGCCGCGGTCCATGTAGGTTTCGATCGCTTCCCACATGCGCATCACCTGGCCTTCCGGCTCCACGCGCGCCAGCGAGCCCTTCTTCACCGCGCCGTCCACCACCGCCATTTCATTGGTGAGCGTGGGGTTGGCAAAGGTGGCGCGCAGTGCCGTCAGGTGGTCGCCGCGGTGCGTGGCGTAGGAATTGAAGTCCTCTTCCGGCAGGCCCATCTTCGCCAGGTATTCGCCGGCGGCGCTGTCGGCCAGGATGGCGTTCGAGGGCGAGAGGTGGTCGGTGGTGATGTTGTCGCCCAGCAGCGCCAGCGGGCGCAGGCCGCGCAGGGTGCGCTCGCCGGCCAGCGCGCCTTCCCAGTACGGCGGGCGTCGGATGTAGGTGCTCTTCGAACGCCAGTCGTACAGCGGGCTGACCTTGGCGGCGCTTTCCACGGCGATCTTGAACATCGGCTCGTACACGCTGCGGAACTGCGCCGGCTTCACCGACGCCTTCACGATCGCGTCGATCTCCTCGTCGCTCGGCCACAGGTCCTTCAGCGTCACCGGCTGGCCGTTGGCGTCGTGGCCCAGAACGTCCTTCTCGATGTCGAAGCGGATGGTGCCGGCGATGGCGTAGGCCACCACCAGCGGCGGCGAGGCCAGGAAGGCCTGCTTTGCATACGGGTGGATGCGGCCGTCGAAGTTGCGGTTGCCGCTCAGCACCGCGGTGGCGTACAGGTCGCGGTCGATGATTTCCTGCTGGATCTTCGGGTCCAGCGCGCCGCTCATGCCATTGCAGGTGGTGCAGGCGAAAGCGACGATGCCGAAGCCGAGCTGCTCGAGCTCCGACTTCAGGCCGGCTTCCTCGAGGTACAGCGCCACGGCCTTGGAGCCCGGCGCCAGCGAGGATTTCACCCACGGCTTGCGGGTGAGCCCGGCGCGGTTGGCGTTGCGCGCCAGCAGGCCGGCGGCGATCACGTTGCGCGGGTTGGACGTGTTGGTGCACGAGGTGATGGCGGCGATGATCACCGCGCCGTCGGGCATCAGGCCCTGGGCTTCCTGCGCGCGGGCCGCGTCGAGGTTGCCGGCGATGCCCTTGGCCGCGAGGTCGGCGGTGGCCACGCGCGCGTGCGGGTTCGAGGGGCCGGCCATGTTGCGGCCGACCGCCGAGAGGTCGAAGGACAGCGTGCGCTCGTACTGCGCGTTCGCCAGCGCGTCGGCCCACAGGCCGGTGTGCCTGGCGTAGGTTTCGACCAGCTTGACCTGCTCGTCGCTGCGGCCGGTCAGGCGCAGGTAGTCGATGGTGTTGCCGTCGATGAAGAACATCGCCGCGGTGGCGCCGTACTCGGGCGCCATGTTGGAAATGGTGGCGCGGTCGCCGAGCGTCAGCGCCGCGGCGCCTTCGCCGCGGAACTCGAGCCAGGCGCCGACCACTTTCTGCTTGCGCAGGAATTCGGTGAGCGCCAGCACGATGTCGGTGGCGGTGATGCCCGGCTGCGGCCGTCCCGTCAGCTCGACGCCGATGATGTCGGGCAGGCGCATCCACGAGGCGCGGCCCAGCATCACGTTCTCGGCCTCCAGGCCGCCGACGCCGATGGCGATCACGCCCAGCGCGTCCACGTGCGGGGTGTGGCTGTCGGTGCCGACGCAGGTGTCGGGGAAGGCGACGCCGTCCTGCACGTAGATCACGGGCGACATCTTCTCCAGGTTGATCTGGTGCATGATCCCGTTGCCCGGCGGGATCACGTCCACGTTCTTGAACGCGAGCTTGGTCCAGTCGATGAAGTGGAAGCGGTCCTCGTTGCGGCGGTCCTCGATGGCGCGGTTCTTCGCGAACGCATCGGGATCGAAGCCGCCGCACTCCACCGCCAGCGAGTGGTCGACGATCAGCTGCACCGGCACCACCGGGTTCACCTGGGCCGGGTCGCCGCCCTGGTCGGCGATGGCGTCGCGCAGGCCGGCCAGGTCCACCAGCGCGGTCTGGCCCAGGATGTCGTGGCACACGACGCGCGCCGGGAACCACGGGAAATCCATGTCGCGCTTGCGCTCGACCAGCTGGCGCAGCGAAGCGTCCAGCGTCGCCGGGTCGCAGCGGCGAACCAGGTTCTCGGCCAACACGCGCGACACGTAGGGCAAGCCGTCCCAGGCGCCGGGTTGCAGCGCCTCCACGGCGGCGCGGGCGTCGAAGAAGTCCAGCGAAGTGCCGGGCAGGGGCTTGCGGAAGGTCGTGTTCATGGCGGACCGATGAGTCGGGGACGCTCATTATCCGGGACACGGCGCGGGCCTGCACCCTTTCCCGCTGTTCCCGGGCAATGCCGCGGGCTGGGAGGCGCGCACGACGGGCACTGGCCTGCGCGGCGGATAGTTGCGACCATCGGGGCACACGCCGGGATTAGTACACTCCGTGCGACGCGCCCGGCACTGCGATCCCCCCCCGAGGAGCGAATGATGACCAGACATCCCTTCAGCGCCGCGGCACTCTGCCTGTTGTTGGTCGGCTGCCAGGACAAGGCCGAGCCCGATGCGGCCTATTCGAGCACCGAGGCCGTGGTCGACCAGGGCGCCGCCGAAGCCGAGCGCTCGGTCGCGATCAAGGATCCGGAAACCGGCGCCTACGTCCCCACCATCCCGGGTGACCCGGCGGGCACCGCTGCGCCGCAGGAGCTGGAATACAACGACCCGGCCGGCGACCGCCCCGAAGCCGGCGAGATCGCCGACCAGCTGGCCAGCGACCCCGACGCCAAACTCGCGCGCACCCTGCTCGAGTGCAACGACCTGCCGGTGGCCGAACGCGACGACTGCCGCGAGCGGGTGGATGCCACCCACGCCGGTGCACCGCGCGACCCGGCGCCCGGCGAAGGTGGCGGGACGTCGGGCGAGTAGGTTCCGGCGGGCGCCCGGGCCGGCGGAGCGCGGCTAAGGGTCCGCGATCGCTCGCAGCTCTGGCCGCAGCATGACGAACTCCGCTGGGCGGACGAGTGCTACTCCGATCTGCAGATTCACCCGCCCCTGCGCAATGTCCCGGGCCGCATGGGTGTCGGCGCCGCAGCGGACGAAGTACGCCTCGCGTGCCGTGCTGCCCGCGAACGCCCCCGCGAGGAACAGTGAATGCAGGTAGCTGCCGACGGACAGCCGGAGCTGCGCCCATAGCCGTTCGTCGTTCGCCTCGAAGACGGTCCACGTGGTGCCTCGCACCAGCGCCGTCTCGATCATCGCCGCAGTGCGGCGCACCGGGATGTACTTCCATTCGGAGCCGGAATCGGCCGCGCCCGCCAGCGTCCGCGCGCCCCAGGCCACGACCTCGCTGCGCCCAGGCAAGGTGCGCAGCGCGCAGATGCCGGCGGCGTTCAAACTGGCCAGATCGTCCTCGGTGGGTCCGCCCGGACGCTGAGCCAGCGCCAGGCCCCTCGCACCGCGCAGGCCGGCCTCGAGGCCGGCGGGCGCCTTCCAGACGCCGCGCTGCGCATCCACGCGCGCCAGCAGCCCGGCCACGAAGCCACCGGGCGCAGCGGGAGTCTCCCCGTGACCCGCAGAGGGGTCGTCCGTCCACAGCCACGGGTGGTAGACCGCTGCCCATTCCGCCTCGATCGGCGCCAGCGACAGGGTGAAGGCAATGGCTTCGCCCACGGTCGCGTCGGCCGGCGCATCGATCAACAGCAGCGCCCTCCGCGACCGGCACAGCGCGGCGGCGGCGCGCCAGGTGGCGATCCCGTTGTTCGTGATTTCCGGGGCGAACGGCGGGATGCAAAGCAGGTTGAACCCAGCGCCCTCGCCCAGCGCGTAGAGCCCGGTGCCTGCCGCTTCATTCGCGACATCCGAGACCTCGCCCGCACCGATCGGCAGGCCGTCGTGTCCACTCGTGGGATCGGCAGACGCCAACAGCTGCGGGGCTGCGTCCGGCAAGGACAGGGAATCGGGTGCATGCAGCAAGCGCACCAGCATCGAGTCGCGGGCCAGAACAGCGCCGCAATGGCGCGCATGGCCGGGATCGAGCGACAGGCCGGTGTGCAGCTCGCGTATGCCGCTGCCACCTTGGCCGCTGGCATCCCGGTGGCGGTCGGGATCGTCATGCACCTCGAGGCTGAATCGGGTGGGGTCTTGCGGGTCGCCGGGCTGGGGCGTCAGCACGGCGACGAGGTTCCTGCCCCAGGTGCCCGGGTCGGCAGCGGCCAGCGCCAGGCCATTGCCCAGTTCAATCCGTGCAGGCGACGCCTGGCCAGCGCCGACGCGCGTCGCGACCCGCACCACCCGGGCGACGCCACCGCCGTTGTTGAAGAACTGGCGCACCGCACGCGACATCGGGGCCGGCGCCCAGAGGCCGCCGAAAATCCGCTCGAACTCCCGGTAGCTGCCGACGCTGATCGCTTGATCGACCGGCCCGCGCCAGGCACGCCCGACGAAGGCGGCTACCGACGTGGGCACGGAGGCGATGCCCCGCACCCCACCGGGGACCTCTTCGACGTAAACCCCCGGATAACCCGGCTGATCCGGCATGGCGATACTCCTGGCGCGATGAGCAGGTTCACGCGCATCACGACGCAAAGCGGACAGGGCCGCGCGGGCCGCAGCCAAGTAGCGCCTAGGAAGCGCCGATGCATCCGTTCACTCAGCGCACCGCCTTGCGCGACAGCGCGGCGCCAACGCGGGCCAGCAGGTCGGAGGCGCGATAGGGCTTGTGCAGCAGCTCGAACCCCGCGTTTCCGGAGGGCAGCGGCTGGTCCGTGTAGCCCGAAGTCAGCAACACCGGCAATTCCGGATGCTCGCGCTGCACGATCTTCGCCAGGGTCAGTCCGCCGATCTCACCGGGCATCACCACGTCGGTGAACACCAGGTCGAAAGGGCTTTCGCCCGACAGGCACGCCAGCGCGCCATCCGCGGACTCGGTGGGGGTGACCCGGTAGCCCGCCTGCTCCAGCTGCGACATCGCGTACTGCCGCACCAGGTCGTTGTCCTCCACCAGCAGGATCCGCGCGCCCGAGCGCTCAGGCAGGCCGGACGGTACGTGCGGCGGCACCTGCACGGAAGCCTGGTCATCGGCCTGCGGCAGGTAGAGGCTGACCTCGGTTCCCTGGCCCTGCTCGGAGGCGATGCTGACGTGGCCGCGCGACTGGCTGGCGAATCCATACACCGTTGAAAGGCCCAGCCCGGTCCCACCGGACCGCTCCTTGGTGGTGAAGAAGGGCTCGAAGACACGGCCCAGGTCCTCCCGCCGGATCCCCGTGCCGGTATCCCTGACCTGGATGAGCACGTAGCGCCCGGCCGGCAAGGCCCCGACCTGGCCCTCGCCCAGCACTGCCTCGCGAACCGCGATGTCCAGGGTGCCGCCGCCGGGCATCGCATCCCGGGCATTGATGCACAGGTTCAGCAGGGCGCTCTCGAGCTGGCCCGGGTCGACCAGGGCGCGCGGTACCCGCTGCGCGTGTTCAACGTTGACCTCGATGTGTCCACCCAGGGTCCGGCGCACCAGTTCGACCATGCCGTCCACCAGCCCGGCCACGGCCACCGCACGCGGCGCCAACGCCTGCTGGCGCGCATAGGCAAGCAGGCGCTGCACCAGGTCGGAGGCGCGCTGGGCGGCATCCGCGATCATCACCGCCAGCCGGCGCGAGCGCGCATCGGGCGCCAGAGTCTCCACCAGGACCTCGGCGTTGCCCATGACGACGGTCAGCAGGTTGTTGAAGTCATGCGCCATGCCGCCCGAGAGCCTGCCGATGGACTCCATGCGCTGCGCCTGGCGCAGCCGCCGCTCGATCTCCATACGTTCGGTGACGTCGCGCTCCACCGCCACGAAGTGGCTCGGTCGGCCGTCTTCGCCGGGGATCGGGGTGATGTCCAGCTCCAGGTGGACCTCGCGCCCGTCCCGCGCATAGTTCACCAGCTGGGCCCGCACGGGCTGCGCCTCGCTCAGCGCGCCGCGGATCTTGTCCAGCTCGTCGCGCGAGGTCCCTTCGCCCTGCAGCAGCCGCGGCGACTTGCCCAGCACCTCCGCCACGGGATAGCCAAGGCAGCGCTCGAAGGCCGGGTTGGCATAGACGATTCGCGGGCCCGGCTCGTCCAGGGGATCGGCGTCGGTGATCAGGACGATGTCGTTGATCCGGTTGACCGCCGACTCCAGCAGGCGCAGCTGCGCATCCGCGGCCCGGCGTTCGGTGATGTCCTGGAAGTAAACGGCAAGCCCCTCGGCCGACGGGAGGGCATGGATGGTGAACCAGCGCTCGGCCGAGGCCAGTTTCTCGCTGAACCGGATCGGCTCACCCGTCGTCATCGCCTGGCGGAACCGGTCCTCGAACACCGTGCCGGACAGCCGGGGAATGCACTCCCAGCAGGTGCGTCCCAGCACCTCCTCGGCGGGAAGCCGCAGCAGCGCTTCGGCCCGGCGGTTGACGAACGAAAAGCGCCACTGCGGGTCCACCAGCACGAACCCTTCGTTGATGCTCTGCAGCGTCGTCGCCAGCCGCGAAGCCAGCTCGCGTGCCTCCTGCTCCAGCGCCTTGTTGTGCTGGATGTTTGCGGCGCTTCCCACCCAGCGTGCCACCGCGCCGTCGCCGTCCCGCGTTGGCATCGCCTGGACCAGGTGCCAGTGGTACTCGCCATCCGCCGCGCGTATCCGGAACTCCGCCCGGTAAGGGCGCGTTTCGGCGATGCACAGGGCCCACTCCGCCAGCACGGGGGCACGGTCGGCCGGGTGCAGCACCTCGAGCCAGCCTTCCGACGTGGCCAGTACCTCCGCCGGCACGCCGGTGAACTCACTGAGCCGGGGACTGGAGTAGTTGACGCGGCCCTCGGGGTCGGCCGCCCAGAGGTGGATCGGGATGTTGCCGGCGACGTCGGCGAACCACTGTTCGCTCGTCCTCAGCGACATCTCAAGGCGACGTTGCTCGCTGATGTCCTGGAAGGCGCCCTGGACCTGGATGATGCGGCCATCGACATCCCGCACCGCGCGGCCAATCGATCGCACCCACGCCCGCTCGCCGCGCGCGTTGACGATCTGCAGCTGTTCGTCGAATGGCGTTCCCTCGGCGGCGCAGGCCTCGAACCTCGCCCGGATCAGGGCCCGGTCGCACTCCGGATAGAAGCCCAGCATCTCGTCCAGGCCCGGGGAATACTCGGGCGGCATGCCGTGGATGGCCGCTACTTCGTCCGACCAGACGACACGGCGCTGGTCCAGCAGGACCCGCCATCCGCCCATGCGACCGGCCTCACAGGCGATTTCCCGCAGCTGCTGTTCCGCCTCCAAAGCTCGCTGCGCCTGCTGGCTGGTCCGCATGGCGAGATCGCGGATGCCAAGCAGCTTCTGCAGGTACAGGGCAAAGGCGGCGCAGGCCACCACCAGCAGGAGGGCCGTCATGCGGTTGAAGGTGGCCAGGACCAGGGCGTCCCGGCCACCGTAGGGCGGGGAAAAATGGTAGCCCAGCAGCAGGAACAGGGCGCAAAGCGCACCAGAGCCAATCACCACCCTTCGCCGCCGGCTCGCCACCGACAGCATGACGATGGGCAGGTAAAGCATCCCGTGCGCGAACCCCAGCGGCGTGGCCAGGTCCGCCAGGAAGACCAGTATCGGGAGGCCGATCGTCACCGGCAACACCCAGGCCGGCACGTGGCGCTGCGGCGCAATACGACGGTTATCGCGAGACATGATCTCCCCCGGCTTAGCGGGCGCCAAGCAGCCAGGCGTCGAACTCAGGACCCGGCACCGGACGGGAGATGTGGTAGCCCTGCGCCAGGGGGCAGCCCAGCTCCGCCAGCGCGGCCAGCACCTGCGCATCCTCGACGCCTTCGGCCACGCAGTCCATTTCCATGCTCTCGGCCAGGCGGATCGTGGATGCGACGATCTTCCTGGCGTCGTTGGAAACCAGCATCTGCATCACGAACGAGCGGTCGATCTTGATTTCCGACAGCGGCAGCCGCGCCAGTTGTGCCAGCGAGGAATAGCCGGTCCCGAAGTCGTCCACGCTCAGGCGGAAGCCCTTCAGGCGAAGGCGGGTCAGGGTATCGAAGCAATCCGCCGTGCGGTCCATGGCGGAAGACTCGGTGATCTCCAGCACGACCTGGGTGGGCGAGAGCTGGTGCCTGGCGCAGGCAAGCTCGATGCGGTCGGCCAGGGTGACTTCGGCCAGGCTGCTGGTGGACAGGTTCACGGCGACGCTGCCCATCTCGCGCAACGGGCTTTTGGCGAACCAGGCCAATCCCTCCGCCAGCACCGCGTCGGTGAATGCCTGCACCTGCCCCGAGGCTTCCGCCAGCGCCACGAACACATCCGGCGGCACCATGCCGCGCTCGGGATGGTTCCATCGCGCCAGCAGTTCCGCGCCGACCACCTTGCCCGAAACCACCTCGACCTTGGGCTGGGCGAAGACGTGGATGGCGCCGTCCCGAATGGCCTCGGCCAGCTCCTGCGGCGCGAAGTCGGCGTGGCAGCGGCGCAGGCCGGGCGCGCGCCGCGGCGCCACCCCCTTGGCCAGCATTTCCCGCAGATGGACCGGCTTGAACGGCTTGGGCAAGATGCCCACCACCGTCAGCCCGCGCTCGGCGGCCGTCGCGCGCGCCGACTCAAGCACCCGCTGACCCGTGCCGCTGGTGAGCAGCAGCGCCGCGCCGCAGTCCGATCCCGCCAGGCGTCGCAGGACCTCGACGCCATCCATGCCCGGCATCACCAGGTCGAGCACGACATGGCTGGGCTGCAGGCCCGGCAAGGCCGCCAGGAAGCCACTCGCTTCGGCGAACCGATGGACGGTGAAGCCCTCGTTCTCGGCCACCACGGCGATGGTTTCGGCCACGGCGTGGTCGTCGTCGAGGATGGCGAGGATGCGGGATGCGACGTTCATTTGGCAGACCTCCGTTGATGCGTCGCGCGGGCCGGCGAAGGGAAGCCCGACGGGATGCATGTTCACCGGGCAGCGCCGACGGTTCTCGCGACGACATCACGCTTTCGCGAATCCGCGGCCAGGGTGCCAGGGAGTGGAAGCGACGAGGAATTCGGGAGACACTGCCCAGGTCAGAGCCGAGAGCACGCCCGCCCGTCTTGCAACGGAGGCACCGCTGATGAGCCCCAACCACCGCCTGCTCGAATCCATCAACTGGTCTGGCACGCCGCTCGGCGATCGTTCCGAGTGGCCCGCGTCGATGCACCAGGTCATCGATGTGGCCATGCACTCGGGCTTCCCGGTTTGCACGATCTGGGGCGAAGACGGGATACAGATCTACAACGACGCCTACAACGACATTTTCGGCCACAAGCACCCGGGCGCCTTCGGGGCGCCGGTCCGGGAGAGCTGGACTGAAATCTGGCCCTTCCTGGAACCCGCGATCGAACAGATCCGCCGAACCCAGCAGCCGATGAACTTCAAGGATTTCCGGTTGCTTCTGGCCAAGCACGAGCAGCCCCGGGAGTATTACTTCGACTTCTCATACAGTGCGGTGCGCGCCGGCGATGGCTCGACCCTCGGGCTGATGTCGATCGCTTCGGAGACGACCCAGGCCCATCTGTATCGACGGCGCCAGGACAGCTGCAGCCTGCCAGCGGACGCGATGGATCGCCTCGGTATCGAGGGCGTGGCGAGCAGCCTGCGCGAGAGGCTTTCGGCGAACACGATGGACGCGCAGGCTGCCGTGCTGCTGCACGTAGACCCGGCCAGCGGTCGTCCGGACAGAATCGACTGGGCGCTGCACGCCACGCCCGAGCAGGCGCAAGGCCTCATGAAAACCGTGGCGCCCCTGGGCGCCACCGAGGTTCAGGCGCTCGATCTAGGCGGCCAGCCCTGGGCAGCGTCCGACTGGTCCGACCAGGCGGCTGCCGTGCCGCTATGCGAAGCCAACGGCCGGCCGCTGGCCGTGCTCGTGATCGTACCCAACGTGGCGGTCGAGGCCGATGGCCACCTTGGTTTCGCGCGCTCGCTGGGCGACCGGCTGCGCGGCATCATCACCCCGGCAAGGGCCCTGGATCGCGTCAAGCGACAGATGGCGGAGCAGGAGGACCTGTACCGCTTCCTGTTCGAGAACATCGCCGACCCCGCGATCTACGCCAAGACCGACGGCCACGTCGATTCCGAGGAAGTGGTGCTGGCGGCGAACCCGGCCGCCTGCCGCCTGCTGGGTTTCGACGACGGGAAACTGGTCGGGGTGCGCCGGGACGACCTGTTGGACCCGAGTGATCCGACGCTGCTCGACGCGCTGCAGGTTCGGGAACGCGACGGCATCTTCTTCGGCGAGCTTTGCTTCCGGCGCAAGGACGGCACCAGCGTCCCGGTGGAAATCAGCTCCCGCCTGGTGCAGACCGAAACCGGCGAGCTCCGCTCGGTCAACCTGCTGCGCGATATCTCGTCGCGTCTCACCCTGGAAGCGGAACGTGCGCGACGCAGCCGCCACGAAACGATCGCAAGGCTGACGGGCGGCTTCGCCCACGATTTCAACAACCTGCTGGCCGTCATCACCGGCAACCTGGACCTGGCCCGCGAATCACTGGCGCAAGAGTCCCCGATCCACCGGAAGCTCCAGACCGCCCAACTGTGCGCCGAACGCGGCGCCGCGCTGACCAGCCAGCTGCTGTCGTACGCCCGGCTGCAGCCGCTGCACCTTCGGCCCCTGGACATGAACTCACAGCTGCAGGCCATCCGTGACCTGCTCACCGCCACGGCCGGCGGCCAGAACCAGGTGAGCTTCTCGACCCGGCCCGATCTCCCGGCCTGCCGCGGCGACGAGGCCCAGCTGACCACCGCCGTCATCAACCTAGTGGCCAATGCCCGCGATGCCATGCCCTCGGGCGGTCGCATCGAGCTGTCCACCGACCTCGTCACGGTGTCCGGTCAAGACGCACTCCCGACCCGGGACGCGGCGCTCGCCCCGGGCCGGTATGTCCGTCTGACGGTGCGCGACCAGGGTCCCGGCATCGATCCCGCGATCCGGGAGCGGATCTTCGAGCCCTACGTCTCGTCCAAGGATCCCGGCAAGCGCTCGGGCCTCGGGCTGGCCATGGTCCAGGGTCTGGCCCGTCAGTGCGGCGGCGATGTCCTGGCATCGGACGCCGAAGGCGGAGGCGCGCGATTCGACCTTCTGCTCCCGGCCCTGGCCGAAGCCGCGGCGGAGACGAGAGCCGGGCACGACGCAGCGGCCGCGTCGCCGTCGACACCGGCCAGGATATTGCTGGTGGAGGATCACGCCGACGTGCGGGACGTCCTGCGCGAAATGCTTGCCGGCGCCGGGCATGCCGTGCAGACCGCGGAATCCGGCCGCGCCGCCATCAAGCATCTGCACGCCGCCGGCGACTTCGACCTGTTGATTACCGACCTGGTCATGCCGGGCGGAGTTTCCGGGATGGTGCTGGCCGAGGAAGCCAAGCGCATCGACCCCGGCATCGGCGTGCTGGTGATCACCGGACACGACCCCTGGGGCGTGACGCGTGCGGGTGAGAAACCCGCCTTCGAGCTGCTGACCAAACCGATCACCCGCCACCGGCTGATCGAAGCCGTGGAGCGGGTGCGGAGCGCCGGGTCCTAGCCGGCGCCGGACCACCGCCCGGCCATCAGCGCGTTTGCCCAAGCCGGCGGGCCAGGCCGCTTGCCCGGCGCACGCCGCGCTGCAGCGCCGCCCCCAGGCTGGCCGCGGGACCCCAGACTTCAAGCGAGTGCCTGGCGCGCGAAAGCGCGGTGTAGAGCAGCTGCCGCGAAAGGATGCGATGCTCGGGATCCGGCGGCAGCAGCACCGCGACGTGGCCGTACTCGCTGCCCTGGCTCTTGTGGATGGTGAGGGCCCAGGCCGGCTCGTGCGCCGGCAGCGCCCCGGGGGCGAAGGCCCGGGCACCGGCCTCGTTCTCGAACCAGACCCGCAGCCCGCCCTCTTCGCCGCGCAGGCACAGGCCCAGGTCGCCGTTGAACAGGCCGGCGCCGTAATGATTGCGGGTGACCATGACCACGCGCCCCGGATACCAGGGCTGGTCGGCGGGCACCTGCCAGCGCTGGCGCAGGTGCCGTTCGATCGCGGCGTTGAGCGCGTCGACGCCATAAGGGCCGTCGCGCAGCGCGCACAGCAGCTGGCGTGCGGCGAGCTGGCGCAGCGCCACGGCAGCCTCGTTCGGGTCGGACGCCTCCGGTGGCGGCCCCTGTCCGGCGAGATGCTCGGCCCAGCGTCGCGCCTCGCGGGCGACGGCAGCGGCGGTTTCGACCGTGCGCAGCGTGGCGCGATCGCCGGCGGCGTCCAGCGCCGCGGCCAGCGCCTCGCCGTCGCCGTCGCGAACGGCGGCGTTGACCGGCTGCAGCACGGCGTCCGCGCGGAAACCATGGCGCAGGCGCACCAGGTCGGGCGCGGACTGCGCCTCCAACACGGCCACCAAGTCCATCAGCACGGAGCCGGCGCCGACCGGGCTGAGCTGGTCGGCATCGCCCACCAGCACCAGCACCGCGTCTTCGCGCAAGGCGCGCAACAGAGCGCGCAGCTGCGAGAGGTCGAGCATGGAGGCTTCATCGATCACCACGATGCCGGCATCGACCGGCGTGTCTGGCCCGCGCCAATACGCGTTGATCGCGGGCGACCAGCCGAGCAGACGATGCACGGTGAGCGCTTCTGCCATCGGCAGCGCCTCGAGCGCCGGCCGCCAGTCGGGGGACAGGTGTCCGCGCAGCCGCTCGGATTCCTGGCGCAGCGACTGCACCAGCCGCTGCGCGGCCTTGCCGGTCGGCGCCGCCACCGCGATGCCCGCGCCGGCGGCGCCATCGCGCTGCAGCCGCAGCAGCATGCGCAGCACGGTGGTGGTCTTGCCGGTGCCGGGGCCGCCGGTCAGCACTAAGAAACGGCGGCCGCCGACGGCGCTGACCGCGGCGCGCTGGGCGCCGTCGCGCGCCGGGTCGCCGCCGGGGAAGAGCGTCGCCAGCGCGTCATCCGGCAGTGGCTTGGGCGCACCGGCCGCGCGCCGCTGGCTCAGCGCGGCGGCCACCTCGCCTTCGTGCTGGAAGTTGCGCCACAGGTAGAAGCGGCCGTCGGCGTCGACCACGAACGAGGCCGGCGCGCTGCCGTCGCCCACCAGGGGCTCGCGCCGCAGCGCATCGCAAACCTCCGGGTCCAGCGGCGCCAGCGCGGTGTCGCCCGCCAGCTCGGCGACCGCCGCCCGCCCCGCCAGCACCGCCAGTCGCTCGCTGCCGCCGTGGCCCAGCACCCAGCGTGCGATCGCGCGGGCCAGCGTGCGCTCACGCAGCGTGCCCTCGCTGCCGGCGTTCGGCGGTCGGGCGTCATAGCGTGGCGCGCTCATGCGCTTGCTCCGGTCTCTTCTTCGGCCAGCACGGCATCGACCGCCTCGACCAGCGCGTCCGGGAACCGCGCCGCGAACACGCCCGCACCGGGGCCGAGGCCCGCCGCGCGCACGAACAGGTAGACATACTCGCCCAGGTGCCGGGACGGCGCGTAGTCGGCCAGCCGCTGGCGCAGCAGGCGATGCAGCGCCAGCGTGTACAGCAGCGCCTGCAGGCGGTAGTGGCTGTGGTCCATGGCCGCCCGCAGCGCGCTGCCGGTGTAGTCGGCGACCCGCTCGCCCAGCCAGTTGCCCTTGTAGTCGAGCACATGGAAGCGGCCGGCGTGTTCGAACACCAGGTCGATCTTGCCGGTCATCAGGCCGCGCAGGCGCTCGGCGGCCAGCGGCGGCACCAGGCCGGGATCGCCGTGCGCGGCACAGGCGGCGCGCAGGCGTGAGAGGCGGGCGGCGTCGAGCGGGAAATGGAAGGCCATCTCGGCCCGCTGCCGCGCCGGCGGCACCTGGCCCAGGCCAAGGCCCGGCAGCAGTTCGGCGGCCAGTGCGCCGTCCATGCGGCGGGCCAGCACCGGCACCAGCGCATCGAGCGGAACATCGCCGGGCCGCACGCCGTACTCGTCGAGCTGGCGCTGGAGCAGGCTCGCCTGCGCGGCCAGCGGCTGGTCCTGGCGGCGATGCTCGAAGGCCGCGTGCAGGGCGTTGCCGAAGGCCGCGCCGCGGACGCTGGCCAGCGCCAGCAGTTCAGGATGCGGAGCCTCGTCGCTGGCCCCGGCCTCCGGCGCCTGGGCCGCCAGCGACTCGTCGTCGGCAGGGGCCTCTTCGGTGGCCGCGGCGCGGTGGCCGCTGACCAGGGTCGAGAAGCTCAGGCGCTGGCGCAACGCGGTCGCGGGCGGCTCGCCGAGCGCCTTGCGGTCGGCGGTGGCCACCGGCGACGGCGGCAGCGACACGTACTCGTCCGGCCAGCCGGCATCGTCCCAGCGCACCTGCGGCAGCGACGCGGCGCTGCCCTCGGCCATCACCCGCGCCACCATTGCGTCGAGCGGTGCACGATCGGGATCGGCCTTGGGCTGGGGACTGTTGGACGCCGAGCGCTCCGGCACCAGGGCATAGACATGGCAGGCGTGGATGGCGCGGGTCAGCGCAACGTAGAGCGTTCGGAAACGCTCGTCCTGGCCTTCCCACCGCGCGACCTGCCTCGCGTCCGGGTCGAAGGCGGCGCGGCGTCCACCCGCCGGCAGCGGCACCAGGTAGGGCCGGTGCTGGGTACCGCCCTCCTGCGCCCACATCAGCGGCAGGAAGACCACGTTGAACTCCAGGCCCTTGCTGCGATGCAGGGTCATCAGCTGCACCCGGCGGGCGTCGGATTCCAGCCGCGGCTGGCGCTCGTCGGCGCTGTCGGCATCGCCCTCGTCGCGGCGCTGCTCGCCCAGCCAGGCCAGCAGTTCGCGCGGGCCGCCGCCGCGCTCGGCGCGCTGCTGCAGCAGTTCGCCCAGATGGCGCAGGTCGGTGAGTTCGCGCTCGCCGCCGGGCGCAGCCAGCAGGCGCGGTGCGGCTTCGTGGGCCAGCTGGCGGGTGAGTCCGAGCACGCCTTCGCGCTGCCAGCGCGCACGCAGCGCAGCCCGCCGGGCCGTGATCGCCGGCCACAAGGGCGAGTGCGCATCGAGCCCGGCCAGCCCGGCCAGGTCCGCGCCCCAAAGCCGCGTGAGCAGGGCCGCGCGCAGCGCCGGTTCGTCGTCGGTGTTGAGGACGGCGGCCAGCAGGATGTGCAGCTCGAAGGCCATGTCGCCGGCGAAGACACTGTCGCGGGCACCGCCGACGCAAGGCACGCCGCGCAGTTGGAGCTGGGCGCGCAGGCTGGCGATGTCGCGGTTGGTGGGCAGCAGCACGGCCAGGTCGCCTGGCTGCAGCGGGGCGTCGCCGATCCGGTGCTCGCCCGAGGCCAGCATGGCCGCGATCTGGTTGGCGCAGGCCGCCAGCGCCTCGCGGCGACGGCGTGGCTGGCCGTCCGGGGCACTGCCGCGATAGTGCAGCTGCAGCGGTCGCGCCAGGGGTACGCCCGCGATGGTGTAAGGGGTGTCGTCGCGGCGATCGCTGGCGTCCACGGCGCGGTAGCGCACGTCATCGCTGCCGGAGCGGCCCAGCGCTTCGCCGCCGGCGGCGTACCACTGGTTCACCGCCTGGACGTAGGCGCGCGAACTGCGGTGGTTGGTGCCCAGCTCGAGCAGGTGCTGGGCATCGCCGCGCGCGCGCCGGTAGGCGTGGATGTCGCCTCCGCGGAAACCGTAGATCGCCTGCTTCGGGTCGCCGATCATCACCAGGCGGCCGCGCTGCCGACCCTCGGCGTCGCGGTAGAGGCGGTCGAGGATGCCGTACTGCTGCGCGTCGGTGTCCTGGAACTCATCCACCAGCGCCACTGGCCAAGCGGCGAACAGCGTGTCGGCCAGCGCCGGATTGGCGAGGATGGCGGCGTGCGCGCGCCGGATCATTTCATCGAAGGTGACCTGACCGCGCGCCGCCAGGCGCTCGTCACGCCAGCGCCGGGCCTGCTCGAGCTGCTGCCGCCAGAAGCGGTTGACAGGCTCGAATCGCGTCGACTCGATGCGCGGCCAGTGGCGGAACAGCGCGATCACCGCAGGATGCGAAAGGAAAGCCTCCTGGTGTTCCGGCCGGATTTGTTTTTCGATCGTGCGTTCCCGCACCAGGTCCAGATGGTCGTCCTTGGGCCAGCTACCCTCGCCGGCGAACAGCGCGGCCAGGCCGGTGAGCGCCGTGCGCAGCGCCGCGTTCGAGCGGGCGAACCACTCCCCCCTCGCCGCGACGTCCCGGAGCCCGGAGGCGAGGTCCTCGGGAAGATCGGCCAGCACCGCGGGCAGGTCCTGGCCCTCGGGATCGAGCTGCACGCCCGGCGCCATCAGCTGCCGGAGCTGTTTGCCGAAGGTGGACAGCGTGAGCGCCTCGAGGTCGAAGCCCGCGGGCACCTCGCCCCCGCCCTGGTGCAGCACGCGCCAGGCATCGCGCGCCAGTTCCTCGGACAGTGCCTGACCCGAGGTCGGTTCACCGACTTCGAAGCGGCTGCCGCTCTCGAACGGATGCTCGACCAGGATGCGCTGGCACAGGCCATGCAGCGTGCCCACCGGGGCGCGGTCGAAATCGGCGAGCGCCAGGCGCAGGCGGCGGCGGTCTTCGACCCGCGTCGCCGGGTCCACCCAGCGCGCGAGCAGCCAGGTTTCGTTCTCGCCCGGCATCTCCGGTTCCTGCGGTTGGGCACCGGCCGTGCCGGCCAAGGCCAGCGCATCACGCAGCGCGTGACGCAGGCGTTCGCGCAGCTCCTGCGCGGCGGCATCGGTGAAGGTGGTCACCACGAGCTGCTCGACCTTGAACGGCTGCGCCGGCTCCAGCAACAGGCGCAGGTAGAGCACGGCGATGGTCCAGGTCTTGCCGGTGCCGGCGCTGGCTTCCACCAGCGACCGGCCGGGCGCGTCGAGCGGCAGCGCCGACCAGTGCGCGACGGGCGTCGGTGCGCTCATGCCGCGCTCGCCTCGCCCAGCGTTATGCACTGCACCAGCCTGTCTGCCTCGGCCTTGAGGCGCGAAAAATCGGGCGTGCCTTCCTCGAAGTCGAGGCCGCGACCGAGCAGGCGCGCGTAGCCCGGCGCGTAGCCGCGCTCGGCCTGCCAGGCACCCTCGGCGGCGTCGTCCTTCTGCCGGATGCCGATCGCCGCCGCGGCGCGCGGGAAATACCAGGCGGGATGGGTGGCGGGGCGAGCCCAGAGCTCGAGCAGTTCAAGGACGCGGGACTCGAGGTCCTCGAGGAAGAGTGCTTTGGCGGAGACGCTGGCCGCCAGGAAATCGCGCTCCCATTGAGCGATGCCGGCCTGCCACAGGCCATCGGGCCGGCTGCCGGCACGCGGCTTCGCCGGCGGCTTCTGCACCAACGCGCACAGGTTCACTGCGCGGTCGGCATTCTCCGGGGCCAGCCGCACCAGCGCCCAGGTCAGGAACAAGGGCAGGCGATCGCGCAGATCGAGATCGTTTTCCTTTTCGCGATTCGGGAATACCTCAAGCACGTACAGGGCATCGCCGCCGTCGTAGCCAATGCCCAGGTCACCGGTGACATGGAATCGGCCGAAGTCGCGGCGCATCGCCAGCGGCGTCGGCGCGGGCAAGCCGACCGCCAACAGTGCCGCCAGCTCGGGACGTTCGCGCGCGGTGGCATCCACCGCCACGGCGGCATCGAGCTCCTGCTGCCAGGCGGCGTCGCCCAGCGCGCCGGCGGCCAGCAGTCCGGCCAGGCGCATCGCTTCGGGCGCCGGCACGTCGCGCGGTGCCGAGGGGTCGGACAGGAAACGCAGGCACAGCGCCCGCGCCGGCGAGTCCAGGCGCTCCATGCGCGCCTCCAGCGGCTCGTCGGCGACCAGGCCCTCGTCGTCGAGGGCATCGAGCCGCGCGCCAAGGCGATCGGCCAGCTGCACGCGGGCCGGATCGCGGAAATAGCGGCGCAACCCGGCCAGCGCAACCTCGCAGTGCTCGGTGCCGGGCAGCGGGGAGACCGTTGACATCAGCGTCGCCGCACCGGGCTCGCCGCCAACCATTCCGGCGAACTCCGTGCGGAAGGAAAACAGGCGCGGATCACTGCCGTTGAAGTAGTCGGCGTGGAATGGCTGCAGCCGGTGGTCCACGCGCCAGGCCGGCGCCAGCCGGGCGGCACCTTCGCCGTCGCCGCAAGGCAGTGCAGCCATCAGCTCGGCCAGCGGCGCCGCCGGGTTGCGCACGCTGCCGCCGACTTCATCGAAACCGACGTAGCTCAGGTGCAGCATGTCGCGCGCCGACATCAGGGTTTCCAGGAACAGGTAACGGTCGTCGCTGCGCACGTCGCGGTCGCCGAGCCGGCGCAGGCCCGCGCGCCCGATCGGATCCAGGCCGGCATCGATGTCGTTGCGCGGGTACTCGCCTTCGTTCAGGCCCAGCACCGCGACCACACGGAACGGAATCGCGCGCTGCGGGACCATGCCGCAAACCGTGACGCCGCCGGCGAGGAAGCGCTGCCGCTCCGGCGTAGCCGCCAGGCGGTCCTCCAACCACTGCTTCACCACCGGGAAGGACAGCCGCGGGTCCAGGCCGAGCTCGCCCGGCTCGCTGGCCAGGGCACGCAGCAGGGCTCGCAGGGCGTCCATGCACTCCGCGCCCCGCGGGTCGTCGAGGTCGGGCAGGAACAGCGCATCCAGGCGCTCCTCCAGCCGCCGCGCCCACTCCGAGGCCGGCCGTTCGGTGCCGACGTCGGCGCGCAGTCCGGCCAGTTGCTGCAGCAGATGGTCGAGCGCCCCCAGCGCCGCGCTCGCGCCGCCGGCGACGCCGGGCACCGGCACCAGCGCGTCGCCGCCGGGCAGGCGCAGCACGTCGTCGTCGGCCTCGTTACCGTGGATGAAGCCTGCGACCAGTCGATCCATGGCCCAGGCTAGGGTGTGCGTTTCGGTCGCCGGTACGCCCATCGCGGCGCGAGTGTCGCCGTCGAGGCCCCAGGCGGCGCGCGCCCGCACCAGCCAGCGGGTCAGCGTGTCGAGGTCGGCCTCGTCCAGCCCCAGGCGACGCAGCACCGGCGGCTGGCCGAGGAAGTCGACCAGCTCGGGCGCGGTCAAGCGCGAGCTTGGCAGCGCCAGCAACTGGCGGAACGCTGCGAACAGCGGCTGCGTGCGCGCCATCGGCACGTCGGCCAGATGGTAGGGCAGCGGGCCCTCGGCGCGGCCGGCTTCGCCGAACACGGCCGGCAGCAGCGGCAGGTAGGCGCCGATATCCGGCGCCATCACCACGATGTCGGCCGGTTCGAGCGTGGCGTCGTCGGCGCGGGCGCGCAGCAGCGCATCGCGCAGCGCCTCGAGTTCGCGCAAGCGCGAGTGGCAGGCGTGCACGCGCAGCGAGGCGTCCTGCAGGCGCTCGGCGCGCGGCCGCGGGTCGAGCGCCATGTGCGCCGGCAGCAACTGGCGCAGGCTGTCCTGCGCCCGCGACAGCAGCACCCCGGGGCGATGCTCGGTCGGCTGCTCGTCGCGGAAGTGGCGGATGTCGAGCGACGCCTCCAGCTGCTGGATGCTCAGCATGAAGTGCTGGCCCAGCCGGCCCCAGGCCGCCAGCAGCGGGTGGCCCTGGTCGAGGAAGTAGGCGGTGGCGTCGTCGCCATGCGGATCGGCGGCCAGCTCGAGCAGGCGCGCACGCTCGCCGCGCAGGCCG
The DNA here is from genome assembly GCF_022842045.1 of Arenimonas sp. Lineage (GTDB taxonomy): Bacteria > Pseudomonadota > Gammaproteobacteria > Xanthomonadales > Xanthomonadaceae > Arenimonas. Next base: position 36,571 of record NZ_JALHQI010000013.1, read on the forward strand.
GCCCAGTACTCGCGGCAGGGATCGGGCAGGTAGAACACCACTGGCCGATGCCCCGCCAGCGCCTGCAGCACCGCCAGCTCCGCCGGCGCCATGTGGCCCAGGCCGAACACGTGCAGCGGGTCTTGCGCACCGACATCGGCGCCGCCCGCGCGCAACCTCGCGCCCAGCTCCATCAGGCGCTCGCCGCGATGCGGCTCCTGCAGCGCCTGCCTCAGCTGGCGCCAAAGCGCCGGATGGAAGCCGGCCGCCTCGAAGGTGGGCCGGCTGTAGCCCCAGTCATCGAGCCAGTCGGGCCGGTAAGCCATGTAATGGATGTAGATGCGCGCCAGCCGGTCGGCCAGCTGGAACCGGCGCAGGGCGCGATCGGGCCCGGCGAGGTAGGCCTGCAGGGCGGCATCGGACGGCGCCTCGAGCAGCTCATGCACGCGCCAGCGCAACCACTCCCGGCGCCAGCCGCGCGGCGACACCGCGTTCTCGCCCAGCACCTGCCGCGCCAGTGCGTCGAGGAAGGTGGACGGCAGCACGATCTCAAGGTTGGCGACGATGTCGCCGACGCCGCGGTGCCGCGCCAGCGCACCGGCCAGCCACTGGCGCATGCCCGGGTGCGCGGCCACGACGGTCTGCGGCGCCAGCGGCGAGGCCGGCGCCTGGGTGCGCAGCAGGTGGTCCAGCGGTTCCAGCAGTGCCTCGAGCCGGCTGGCCCGGAACACCGTGATTCCTTCGCTGGCGCGTTGTTTCCAGTCCGCGGGCATTCGCACAGCCTAGCCGAAACGTGGGTCCAGCTTGGCTGGGACTGGTCTCACCCGCTGCGACGCAAGCGCCAGCGACGCACGTCAGTCCAGCGCAACCCCGGTGAGCGCCTCGCTCAGCGCGACCAGCTTGCGCCGGGCGACGGGGTCGGACGGCTGCGGGTCGCGGGGCGCGGTCGGCTGGCCATCGCGGTAGAAGGCGCCGGGCTCCAGCGTCGGCGCGCGGATCAGGCCCATCACGTGGTCGCGGCCTTCCGCCACCGTGGTGCGGGGCGGCAGGCCGAGGCCCAGGACCATGGTGGTGTTCATCATCGTGGCCGGGTGCAGCGAAATCATGGTGATGCCATCGGCGGCGAAGGCGGGGGCCAGCTCGACCGTCATGGACACCTGCGCCAGCTTGCTCTGGCCATAGCCGCGGTCGGAGGCGCCGGGGCGCTCGAGCATCACGTCGTCGAAGTCGATGGCATTCGCGCTGCCGGAGGAGATGTTGATGATGCGCGACGGCGCGGCGGCGGCCAGGTTGGGGCGCAGCTTGTTCACCAGCACCCAGCCGGCCAGGTAGTTCACGGCGAACTGCAGCTCGTGGCCATCCGCGCTGGTGCGGCGCGGGGCGCCATTGTTGAAGGCGATGCCGGCGTTGTTGACCAGCAGGTCCAGCTTCGGGGTGCTGGCGGCGACGGCGTCGGCGAAATCACGCACGCCCTGCATCGACGAGAAGTCGGCCGGGATGAAGCGGGCCGAACCCTTGCCGGCCGCGGTGATCTCGTCCACCACGGCCTGGCCACGCGCCACGCTGCGGCCGTGCACGATGACGTGCGCACCGTCGGCGGCCAGCGCCAGCGCCAGTTCGCGCCCCAGGCCATCGGTGGAGCCGGTGACCAGCACCGTCTTGCCGGCGTAGGACAGCGGCGTCTCGGCGGCCGTGGCGAGCGACGCCGCCAGCATCCAAAGGCCAAAGAACCAGGTTCGCATCGCATTCCTCCCAAGCCGGTGCAGCGCCAACGCTACTCCCGTCCGACAACGCCGGGCAATGCGGCAACAGGCCAGCGTCCGGCCTACCCGGCCTAGGATAGGGGGGTCAGGTTCGGAACCAGACCCCGCACCCGGGTCCGGCTGGCCTAGAATGCGCGCCATGGACATCTTCAAGGTTTTCCGGATCGAGGCGGCGCACCGGCTGCCCAACGTGCCGCCCGGCCACAAGTGCGCCCGGCTGCACGGGCACTCGTTCGCGGTGGAGCTGCACGTGGGCGGCACGCCGGATCCGCACACGGGCTGGATCATGGACTTCGGCGACATCAAGGCCGTGTTCGCGCCGATCTACGACCGCCTCGACCACCACTACCTCAACGATATCCCGGGCCTCGAAAACCCGACCAGCGAGAACCTCGCGCGCTGGATCTGGGACCAGCTCAAGCCCTTGCTGCCGGCGCTGTCGCTGGTGGTGGTGCACGAAACCTGCACCTCCGGCTGCCGCTACGCCGGCCACTGACTGGCGTTCTGCAGGAGGGAATTCAAATCAGGCGGCGGCGGGCGCGGCGCCTTCCGCGTGCTGGTGGTTGCGCGCAAGCAGCAGGTAGACCACCGGCACCACGAACAGCGTGAACACGGTGCCGATCGCCATGCCGCCGACGATGACCAGGCCGATCTGGTTGCGTGCCTCGGCACCGGCGCCGGAGGCGATGGCCAGCGGCAGCGAACCCAGCACCATCGCGCCGGTGGTCATCAGGATCGGGCGCAGGCGCATCGCCGCCGCGTCGAGCACGGCATCGAACTTCGAGCGGCCCTGTTCCTGCAGCTGGTTGGCGAACTCCACGATCAGGATGCCGTGCTTGGCGATCAGGCCGACCAGGGTGACGATGCCGATCTGGCTGTAGATGTTCCAGCTGCCGTGGCCGCTCAGCTTGAGCGCCAGGAACGCACCGAACATCGCCAGCGGCACCGCCAGCAGGATCACCAGCGGATCCACCCAGCTCTCGAACTGCGCGGCCAGCACCAGGTAGATGAACACCACCGCCAGCAGGAAGATCACCGCGAACTCACTGGCGGACTCGCGGAACTCGCGGCTCTGCCCGGTGAGGTCGTACTGCGCCTCGGGCGCCACTTCCTCCAGCGCCGCCTCCATCCACTCCAGCGCCTCGCCCATCGAATAGCCCGGCGCGAGGCCGGCACTGATGGTCGCGGCGCGCAGCTTGTTGAAGTGGTTGAGCTCCTTGGCCGCCACCGTCTCTTCGACCTTGATCAGGTTCGAGAGCTGCACCATCTGGCCGTCGCCCGCGCGAACGAAGATGTTGGTGAGGTCGCCCGGGGTACGGCGGCCGTCGTCCTCCACCTGCACGATCACGTCGTACTGCTCCGAGCCGCGCTTGAAACGGGTCACGTTGCGGCCACCCAGCAGCGTCTCGAGTGTGCGCCCGACCGTGGTGACGTCGCTGCCCACCGCGGCGACCTTGTCGCGGTCGAGCGACAGCAGCAGCTGCGGCTTGTTGAGCTTGAGGTCGGAGTCGGGATTGGTGAGCTGCGGGTTCTCGCGCATCTTCACCATCAGGGCCTCGACCGTGGCGCCCAGCTCTTCCCAGCTGCCGGTGCTCTGCACCACGAAGTTGACCGGCTGGCCGAAACCGTCCTGGCCCAGCGGCGGCGGCAGCGTCGGGAAGGCCATGATGCCGGGGATGCCCATGAACTGTGGGAACAGCTGGCCGGTCACGTCCTGGGTGGAGACCTGGCGGTCGTCCCAGTCCTCGAGCATCACGAAGCCGATGGTGTTGGTCACCGACGGGAAGCCGACGATCTGGAAGTACTGCTTCACTTCCGGGATGGTCTTGAAGCTCGCCTCCATCTGCTTGGCGTACTGGTCGGTGTAGGCCACCGTGGAGCCCTCGGGCGCGACGCCAAATCCGATGATGAAGCCCTGGTCTTCCTGCGGCGCCAGCTCGTCGGGCAGGCTGCCCCACAGCAGGCCCGCGCCGGTGAACAGCACCAGCGCCATCGCCACCACCGCCCAGCGCAGCTTCAGCGCGGTCGACAGCAGGCCGCGGTAGCCGCGGTCCACCGAGCCCAGCACGCGCTCGCCGAACTCATAGAAGCGGCCGTGCGAGGTCTCGTGCCTGAGCAGCTTGGCCGACATCATCGGCGACAGCGTCAGCGCGGTGAAGCCGGAGACCAGCACGGCGCCGGCGAGCGTCAGCGCGAACTCGACGAACAGCTGGCCGGTGCGGCCGGTCTGGAACGCCAGCGGCACGTACACCGCCACCAGGGTCAGGGTCATCGCCACGATCGCGAAGCCGATTTCCTTGCTGCCCTTTAGCGCCGCCTCGAACGGCGGCATGCCGTCCTCGACGTGCCGGTAGATGTTCTCCAGCATCACGATGGCGTCGTCCACCACCAGGCCGATCGCCAGCACCATGGCCAGAAGCGTCAGCGTGTTGATGGTGAAACCGAACGCGAACATGATCGCGAACGCGCCCACCAGCGACACCGGAATGGTCACCAGCGGGATCAGCGTCGCCCGCCAGCTGCGCAGGAACAGGAAGATCACCACCACCACCAGCACCACCGCTTCGGCGACCGTCTTGTAGACCTCTTCGATCGACTTCTCGATGAAGATGGTGGTGTCGAAGGCGATTTCGATCTTCATGCCCTCGGGCAGCGTTGCCTGGATCTGCGGCAGCATCGCCTTGAGGTCTTCGGAGATGTCCAGCGGATTGGCCACGGCCTGCTTCACCACCGCCAGCGGCACCGCGTTGACGCCGTTGAAGCGCGCCGCGAAGCGCTCTTCCTGCGAGCCGAGCTCGACCCGCGCCACGTCCTTGAGGCGAACCAGGTAGCCGTTGACGTTGCCCAGGATCACCTCGCCGAACTGCTCGGGGGTCTGCAGGTCGGTTTCCGAGAGCACGGTGAACTCACGGTCGCTCGATTCGACGCGGCCGGCGGGGATCTCGACGTTCTGGGCCCGCAGCGCGTTCTCCACGTCCACCGGGGTCAGGCCGAAGCCGGCCAGCCGCTGCGGCTGCAGCCACACCCGCATGGCGTAGGTGCTGGAGAAGACCTGGGCCTGGGCGACGCCGGGGATCGTCTGCACCCGGTCCTTGACCAGGCGCTCGGCGTAGTCGGCGATCTCGACCCGCGAGTGCCGGTCGGAAGAGAACGCCAGGTAGATGATCGGCTGGGCGTCGGCTTCCTGTTTCTGGATGATCGGCTCGTCGGCCTCGTCCGGCAGCACGCCGCGGGCCTGGCCGACGCGGTCGCGGACATCCGAGGCGGCGCCGTCGGGATCGCGGTTGAGCCGGAACCGCACCGTCACCTGGCTCGACTGCTCGCGGCTCACCGACTGCATGAACTCGATGCCCTCGACGCCCGACAACGCGTCCTCGATGGGCTGGGTGACCTGCGATTCGATCACCTGCGCGCTGGCGCCGGGATAGTTGGTGTTGACCGTGATCACCGGCGTATCGACGTTCGGGATCTGGCGCACGGCCAGGCGGTCGTAGGCGATGATGCCGACCAGCAGCACCACCAGGTTGATCACCGTCGCGAAGACCGGACGGCGGATCGAGATATCGGAAAGGACCATGGGGCGCTCCGCTCAGTCCACGTCGGCGTTCTGCGCGGGTGCGGCCGCGGCGGCGTCGGCCATGCCGGGGGCCGGCACCACCGTCACCTCGGCACCCTCGAACATCATGGGCTTGGCCTGGCCGGCGGTGATCACCTGGTCGCCATCCGACAGCCCCTCGGTGATGGCCACGCGGCCGGGCAGGCGCACCCCGGTCTTGACCACGGCGCGCGCGGCCTTGCCGTCGCGAACCACGTAAACGAAGCGGGTGTCGCCCTCCTGCAGCAGGGCCTGCTCCGGAATCACGATCGCGCTCGCACCGGCCTCGCCGACCTCCAGCGTCACCCGCGCGAACAGGCCCGGTCGCAGGCGGTAGTCGGGGTTGGGCACGCGGGCGCGCACCTTGGCGCTGCGGCTGTTGACGTCGATCACCGGCTCGACCGCCAGCACTTCGCCGGAGAAGGTCTCGCCCGCGTAGGCGTCCACCACCAGGCGGACCGGCTGGCCCGCCGCCACCGAGGCCAGCGCGCTCTCGGGCAGGCTGAAGTCGACTTCCATCGGGTCCAGGCGCACCAGGTTCACCAGCGCCTGGCCCGGGCTGACCACCGCGCCCACGCTGACCTCGCGCAGGCCGATGACGCCGGAGAACGGGGCCAGGATCGTGGTCTTCTCGAGCTGGGCGAGGGCCGAGGCCACGCGGGCCTGGGTCACGCCGAGCTGGGCGCGGGCCGCGTCAACGTCCGAGCGCGACAGCAGTTGGCGGGCACCGAGGTCCGTGGCGCGCTCGTTGCCGCGGCGCGCGTTCTCGTAGTTGGCCTCCGCCTCGCGCAGGTCGGCCGCGGTGACCGACGCGTCCATGCTGAACAGCTTGTCGCCCTTCGCCACCCGCTGGCCTTCCTCGAAATGCACCGCCACCAGGCGACCGTTGATTTCCGGCCGGATGACCACCGACTCATCGGCGCGCAGGGTGCCCACCGTGGTCAGCCCCTGCTGCAGCGGCTCGGCCTTCACGGTGACGGCCTCCACCGGCAGGGCCATGGCACCGGGCGGGCCGCCCGCGGCGGACGGGTCGCCGGCACCGGAGCCGGAACAGGCCGCGAGGCCCAGGACGAGGGCCAGCGTGGCAGCGGCCGGGAGGCGGGTCGGGAAGATTGCGGGCATGGGGGTACCTTGGCCAATGGCTTGGCGGCCGCAGGGGGTCGCCGGAGGCGGGGGGGGTAATTACTAGACTGGTGAGTTTAGCTTGCCCGCCAAAAAACGCACTAGGCCAAAAGTCCGGTGCCGTTTAGCCCGCGGAAAGGTAGCGGGCCAGCTCGCGCGCGCCGGCCCCCGGCGCATGCGGCAGCACCCCGAGGCAGGGCACCGGCAGGGCCGCGCGCACCAGGTCCACGTAGGCGTCCGGGAACCCGGGCTCGACCGTGCTGCCGATCCAGCCCTGCAGGCGGCAGCCATCGGCCGCGATCGCCCGGGCCGTGAGCCGGGCGTGGTTGAGGCAGCCCAGCTTCAGGCCGACCACCAGGATCACCGGCAGGTCCAGCGCCTTCACCAGGTCGGACTGGTCGAGGCCATCGGCCAGGGGCGCCAGCCAGCCGCCCACGCCCTCCACCACGACGCGGTCGGCCATCGCGGCCAAGGCCGCGTAGGCCGCGAGCAGCGGCGGCAGCGTCACGGTGACCCCGGCGGCCCGCGCCGCCAGCTGCGGTGCGGTGGGGTCGCGCAGGGCGACTGGATTGACCAGGGCATAGTCGGGCACCGGATCGCTGGCCGCCTGCAGCGCCAGCGCATCGGCATTGCGCCAGCCGGCCGGGGTCGGCGCGCAGCCGCTGGCCACTGGCTTCATGCCCACCACCCGCGCGCCGCCGCGGCGCAGCGCATGCACGAAGGCCGCGCTGGCGAAGGTCTTGCCGGCGTCGGTGTCGGTGCCGGTGATGAAGACGCCCGCGCCACTCATGCCGATCGCGCCAGGCTGCGGTCGCGGGCCCGCCGGGCGACGAGCCAGGACAGGTTCATCAGGAAATAGACCAGGCCGGGCGCGCCGGCCAGCCAGTACGGCGGATCGTCCGGCAGCAGCGCCGCGCACCCCGCCGAAAGCACGGCCACGGCAACGGCCAGCCACCACCTGGCCACTTCGCCCGCGGTCATCGCGCGCTCGTCCCGGTCCAGGCCCAGCGACTCGGCCTGCTTCAATGCCCGCGAATACAGCGCGCCGATGCACAGCGACAAGGTGGCGAACGCAATGCCGTAGACCATGAACATGGTGCGGATGTCGGAGTAGCCGCGCAGCGATTCCAGCGGCGACGGCAGCCAGCCGCCCGTGATCCAGGCGAAGAAGGTGCCGAACAGCAGCTTCAGCGGATAGATGTAGACCAGGGCCAGGAACACCAGCAGCAGGCTCAGGAAGGTGGTGGCGCGGTCGTCCATGCCGTAGCGCCGGCTCCAGCGCGCGTGCGCCACCCAGAACATCGCCAGCTGCAGGAAGCTGGCGGCGAAGGCCGGCACGCCCTTGAGCGCCTCGAGCAGCTGGCTGATGCTGGTGGGCACGCGCTCGACCGAGATCACCAGCAGGGTCAGCGCGAAGGCGAAGGCGGCGTCGACGAAGGCTTCCACGCGCGTGACCTGCCCGCCCCGCTCGAGGAAGCCATCGGCCATGCGGCGGGGTGTCGGCGTGAAGACCATGGGCGCGACTTTATCAGCCCCCGGGGCGGTCGAGCGTGGCCGGTGCCGCTGCTACACTGGCCTTCTTTGCGAGAGGCAGCGATGTTCCAGACCGGCACCTTGGAAGGCAGCAAACCCGAGCAGTACGCGCAGCTCCTGGAGCAGGCCCGCGGCCTGATGCACGGCGAACGCGACCGCACGGCCAACGCCGCCAACCTCTCCTCCCTGGTCTTCCACGCGCTGCCCGACCTGAACTGGGTCGGCTTCTATTTCTTCGACGGCACCGAGCTGGTGGTCGGTCCCTTCCAGGGCCATCCGGCCTGCGTGCGCATCGCGATCGGCCGCGGCGTCTGCGGCACCGCCGCCGCCACCCGCGAGACCCAGCGCGTGCCGGACGTCGATGCCTTCCCGGGCCATATTCCCTGCGACTCGGCCTCGCGCTCGGAGCTGGTGGTGCCGCTGTTCCAGGGCGAGCGGCTGGTCGGCGTGTTCGACCTCGACAGCCCGCGGCTCGATCGCTTCGACGAAGACGACCAGCGGGGCCTGGAAGCCATTGCGCAGGCCTTCATCGATTCACTGCCGGCGGCCTGAGCCGCCGCGGAAGGAGACGGGATGAGTTCGGGCACCAAGCTTCGCAACATCGGCCCCAAGTCGGCGGCGTGGCTGCGCCAGACCGGCATCCGCACGCAGGAGGACCTGGTCGCCGTCGGTGCCCTGGCCGCCTACGTCCGGGTCAAGCGCGCGGGCTTCAAGCCCAGCCTGAACCTGCTGTACGCGCTGGAAGGCGCGATCCTGGGCTGCCACTGGCAGGAGATCCCCGACGAGCGCCGCAGCGAACTGGTGCTGGCCGCCGGTGACGAAGTGGCGAAGCTGCCGCTGCCCAAGAACAAGCGCATGCCCGCCGCCGGCCCGGTGACCACCGTGCACAACGACGAAGGCGACGGCGCGATGCCGGAGCCGGACTTCGGCTTCGACGACCCGTCCTCGACCGCCACCGACTGAAGCGTCAGCGCACCACGGCGTATTCGCGCGCGTCCTCGCGCCACTTCGGCGTCGCGGCGATCGTGGGCAGCACGTCTTCCACGCGGTCCACCAGCGACCACATGGCCTGGTGCTCGGGGTTCATGAACTTCTGCGCGATCACCTGCTGCATGAACGCCTGCAGCGGCGCGTAGAACCCATTCGTGTTCAGCAGCAGGATCGGGCTGAAGTAGATGCCCAGCCGCTTGAGCGTGATCGCCTCGAACAGTTCCTCGAGCGTGCCGCAGCCACCGGGCAGCGCCACCACGGCGTCCGAACCGGTGAGCAGCTTGTGCTTGCGTTCGCGCATGTCCTCGACCAGTTCGAGGTGGGTCAGGCCCGGGTGGCCCCACTCCAGGTCGGCCATGAAGCGCGGCAGGATGCCGACCACCTCGCCGCCCTTCGACAGCGCGCCATCGGCCAGCGATCCCATCAGGCCCTGCGAGCCGCCGCCGTAGACGACGCTGCAGCCGTTCGCGGCCAGGGACTCGCCAAGCCCGCGGGCGGCGGCGTGGTACTCGGGCGCCACCCGGGCGCTGGAAGCGGCGTAAACGCAGACGCGCATGGTGCTTTCCTGTTCCTGTCGGACGGGCGGCGCGCTCGCTGCGCCGCGGGTCCCTAGTTTAAGCCCAGCCGCCTGACCTTCGCGCCGCCGTGCCGGCGCCGTCGTAGACTGGCGCCAGGCGCAGCACCGCCGCGCCGCCCCGCCCAGCCGAGACCGCATGGCCGCCGTTCCCACCGAAGATGACGAGGGCATGCTGGCGGAGCTGGCCGCCGCGCTGGTCCGCGACTGCCGCAGCCTGCAGATCCTGGGATGGCCCGAGGAATTGCTGGAACGCTGCCTTGACTCGGTCGACCAGCTCGCCGACGAGGCCGCACGTCGCCGCTTCCCCGAGATCCGGCAGGGCTCGCTGGACCTCTACGCCTACCTGGTCGGCGTCGTCGAGCGGCAGCCCACGCTGGCGTCGCGCGGCGGTGATTTCCCGCCGCTGGTCGAACGCCTGGCCGAAGCCGTGTCGCGCGACCTGGCGACCGGCGCCCGGTCCCTGGCCTGCATCGACCTGCTGTCCCCGCGCGAACAGTTCCCGCCGGCATTGACCGCGGCATTCGAGCAGGCGGGCTACCTGCTGCGCCGGTTCACCGATGCGTCGCAGTTGGAGGAAGCCTCGCGATTGACGCCCGCGGCCGCCCTGTTCGTGGAGGCATCGCTGCTGCGCGACGCCTGCGCCGTGCTCGATGGCCTCTCGGCCCAGGTCCCCGCCAGCGGCAACACGGTGGTCGTGGCCATCGGCGGCGACAGCGCCAGCGACCGCCTCGACCTGCTGCTGCAGGGCGCCACCCTGCACGCCCGGCGGCTGGTCGAGGAAGGCCTGGCCAGCCGGGTGCTGGAGCTGCTGCAGCATTCGCGCGACCAGCCGTACCGGGTGCTGGTGGTGGACGACGACGCGAACTCACGCGAGTACCTGCGCCTGGTGCTCGGCCAGGGCGGCATCGAGGTCGAGCTGTGCGCCGACCCGTCGGAGGTGGTCGCGCGGCTGGCGGCGAACCCGCCCGACCTGCTGCTGCTCGACCTGCACATGCCCGGCACCGATGGCCTAGGCCTCACCCTGCGGCTGCGCCGTCGCCCCGAGCACGCGCTGCTGCCGATCCTGCTGATCTCGGGCGAAGAGCGCGAGCAAGTGCGGTCGCAGGCCATCCAGTCCGGCGCCGACGACTTCCTGAGCAAGCCGGTGCGCCCGCGGGTGCTGCTGGCCGAGGTGCGCAGCCGCATCAAGCGCGCCCGCCTGGTGCGGCAGCAGTTGCCCGCGGCCTCGCGGGTGTCGCACGAGGCCCTGAGCGGCCAGCTGCGTCGCGGCGATTTCCTGAACCAGTTGGCACAGGCAATGCGCGAGCCAGGCGATGGCTGGCTGGCGCTGCTGTCGATCCGGCTCGACCAGGCCGATGGCCTGGGCAAGTCGCTGGGACAATCGGCGTCGTACGCGCTGGAGCAAGCCATCGCCACGCGGCTCAGCGCCGAGCTGGGGCCGGAAGACGCCTACACGCTGTGGCTGGAGTTCGGCTTTGGCGTGCTGGCCCGGCGCGATAGCCGCGAGGAACTCCAGGCGCTGGCCACGCGCCTGTGCCAGGCCGTCGCGCGCCGGCCGTTCGAGCAGCCGGACGCGCCGCCGCAGGCGCTCACCGTCTCGATCGGTTTGGCGCTGCCGCCGGCCCACGCCGGCGCGAATCCCGACCGCTGGTTCGCGGCGGCGTATGCCGCCATGTCGATTGCGCACCGGCTGGGCGGCAACCGGCACGACGGCGTGCTGAGCCGCGAGCACGGCGACATGCCCGCCGAGCGGGTGCTGCTGATCCGCGAGCTGGTGAAGGACGCCGCCCGCGGCGAACACATCGTCAATGAATTCCAGCCGATGCTGCCGCTGCAGGCCGGCGACGTTGGCGCCTATGCCCTGGCCACCAAGCTGCGGGACTACCGCGCGCCGCTGTCGGGCATCGGGCGCCATGAGTACCTGGCCGCCGCGCGCGAGGCCGGCTCGCTGGCGATGATCGAGCGGGCCGGCTTGTTCAGCGCCTTCGAGGCCATCCAGGCCGAGCGCGAACAGGGCCGGCGCACCTTGCTGCTTGCGCCCGTCGACCTGGGGTCGCTGGAGCATTCCCAGCTGGCCTGGCTGGCGGCCGAACGCCGGCGGCGGGGCGCGGCGGCGGACTGCCTGGTGCTGGAGGTGGCGGCCAGCGATCTGCTGGCCAAGCCGCACCTGGTGCCGGTGATGCAGCAGCTCAGGGACCTCGGCCTGCGGCTGGCGATCGGTGATGATTCCGGCGGGCTGTCGCGGGTCGAGCGCCTGCTGCCGATGCCGGCCGACCTGCTGCGCCTGCCGCAGGCGGCCATCGACGGCGTGCCGCCCCACGCGTTCGCGGCCCTGGTCAAGGAATGGCGCGCCAGCGGCCGCGGCCTGATCGTGGACTCGGTCCGCAACCTCGACACCGTGCAGGACCTGTGGTCGCTGGGCGTCGACTACCTGCTGGGCGATGCCCTCGCGGCCAGCGGCCCGCGCCTGGACTACGACTTCGGGCAGGTCTCGCTGGCCTCCGGCCCGCACTGAGCCCCCCGGCCAGTGTGGGAGGGACTTATGGTTCGATCTAATAAATCGTCCAACCGGACATCGCAGAAACACAGGGTTCCCGCGTACCAGCAAGACGATTGATCCAGAAAAGTTGATCCAACAGACCCATTTCATGCCCCCATGTAGCTGACCGCCAGAACAATACTTGTTCCAACGGTTTTTGTTCGCCAGACACGCCGTCCATGTGCGCCGATGTGGTGTACTTGTCAGCCGCCCTGAGGGGACGGTGCCATGTTCGGCATTCTACCCGCTCTGCATGAAAACCAAACACTCTACAGTTGGTGCGGTCTCACGCACGCACTGAACGGTGCTGTCTGCGCCCGAACGACGAGCACTCGCTTGTTCGGGGCGCCATATGCAGCCCTGTGCCATGACTTTCCATCGCGCCTGAACTTGCTGGAACGCTCGACCCGAGGCGTCTTGGGTAGCACCCGCGACATCGCCCTCCGAAACACGCTGCTGGGCTACTACCTGGCGATCGTCCGCCGATCTCGGGCGGAGCAAATCATCGGGTTGCTCCGAACCGGGACCATCCGCCACCTCAAAATGCTGCTGGGTATCACGGCAAGCCGGGTTGGCGGACACCACCCCTTGAAAGGCTGCGAAAGATGCTGCGCGGACGACGAAGCGAGCCGGGGCTGGGCCTACTGGCACGTCGAACACCAATTGCCGTCGGTCCTCGTCTGCTTGAAGCACCGCTGCCCGTTGTTTATCGCCTGGGATCCTGTCACCCCGGTCCATCGGCGTCACTGGCTGCTGCCGCGGCTCGAACACCGCTACATGCGAGCCGAAATTCCGGTACCAAGCGACGCTTCCATGGAGCGCCTGCTTCGTCTGGCGGCTGACTCGGCGCGACTGATGACGCTTCCGCCCGCTTCGCTGGAACCGGAGCAGTTGACGCGCGGCTATCAGCGTCTCCTGCAGAATGCAGGTCTGGCTACAAGGAACGGAAACCTACGCACTGCCCGTATAGTGGCCCTAGTCAGAGACCGCTATCGGGGTCTCGATGATCTGCCCGGCCTGGCCCCGCTTAAGGCGATTGACGATCAGTGGCCCGGACTGGCGGCCTCGCTGTCACGTCGCAGTGCTCGCCCAGGCCATCCCTTGAAGCATCTGCTGCTCATCGCCGCAATCTCCGATTCGTGGGACCAGTTTTTCGAGGCATGCATGCCTGCGGCACCCGTACGGGAAATCGCTGCACCGACCGTCGCCCAGGCAGTGACTGCCGCGAACCGCCTCGATCGATTCAAAGAACTTGTGACCGTCCATGGGAAGTCCTTGGCCGCCGCCTCCCACGCTCTGGGAGTGTCACGGACCACCGGAACCCTTTGGGCCAAAAAACTCAAGATCGCCTACACCTCGCGCGGTCGGCCGGTCGCAGAACGAAAGGCCGCGAAGATACGGCGCCAACTGAAAAAGGGCGATTCGATATCCCACATCGCCACCACCGCCGGCGTGTCCATGACCACGATCTATCGAATCGTGGGGACCGATCCGGAAATCTCGGAGCGACGCAGGGCGGATGCGTTTTCTCGCCAGAGAGAAATCGCGCGGCGCACCTTTGCTGCACTCTGTCGCACGCAGTCCGATCAGTCCCTGAAAAGTATCCGTTCAAGGCCCGGGAACTCCTATGCTTGGCTCTATCGCAACGATCATCAATGGCTGGCGAGCCAGCTTGCGGAACAAGGGCGCGTATCAAGCCGTAGTCGCTAGCGGAGTCGAATGAGTGTCTGGAACTTCACTTGGCTACGTGCCCCATTTACCTCCCGGCACATTGATATTCAGCGCGATCGCCTGGCGACACCTGCTGAATGGCGGCAATAGCTGTGCGAAGTCGGTCGAAGAAGTGTACGGACACATTGGCGGCGGGAAAAGAAACCTGTTCGGAGAGCGGGTGCGCTTTGCCGCGAGGGCGCTGTTCGGCCAGTCCGTATCGCCAGAGGAAGTGCTGCGGCGCCACACCCTATTCGGGATTTACTCGCGAGCATTGCCGCCGCAAGCCGCTGAGTCGTGGGCCGCGGCCCTCGTCGATGAGGGAAGGAAGAATTCGGCGCATACGCCGCTACTGGTTTCAGTTTCTTCGAAGGGATTTCGGTTCTCCACCGCCGATCTCAGGTCCTGCAAGACCTGTCTCATGCATGACCTTGAGGAGCTTGGTTTTCCCACTTGGCGCATCCACCATGTGCTGCCTCCACTTCACCACTGTCCCTTTCACGGCGATGCACTGGCAATCGAGATTAAAGGCAACATCGGCGGAAGAATGTGGCAGTTGAAGCTGCCTACAGGAGTTGCAATTGAGAAATCCAGTCTGCGCTTCGAAGCTGCGTCGAACGGTTACGTTGCGTATATGCGTAGTTGGATAGACCTGTTCGAAGGCAATCTGCCGATGATTGCAGCCGATGCCTGGGCGCACTGCATGGATCTTGTGGCAGCGCACATGGGGTCTGTGGACAACGCCGTTCGTGAACTTTCGAAGCAGTTGACTCAATCCTGGAATTCGCCCGCGGATCGACTTCCCGACATCCTGGGAATCCACGTGCAGCGTGATTTCCTGAGGAGCGAGTTGGAGCATCGTACGGCGCCGGGTCGAGTGGCCCAGAAACTGGTCATCCTGACGGCCTGCGATTCCCTTGGGATACTTCCCGCCAGGGGAGGCTTCCCCGAGCAGCTGAGCATGCCTCTGCTGTCCAACGGAAACGTGAATCCACTTCGAGCCAGAGAGAAACTCCTCCGCGGCTCGCTACTTGCCAGCGGCTTTCCGCTCGCCATGGTGCCGGGCTTGGCAGCCGGCGATACGGCGTTTGCTATCGGCAAGCGCACGGGCGTTCATCGGCACCAAGTGCAACGTGCCATAGCCGGCCTTCCGACAGTTGCTCTGGAGGAGCTGAGTGATCATGGATCATGGGAAGCCGATTCGTGGCTAGCGAAGGAGTTGCTCAGGCGGCGCGAGGCGAAGACCAACTGACTGCATCTTCTGCCCGCTCGCCGCAGCACGTGCGGCTATCGGCCAGGAGCGGACGTAGCGGACCGCCAGGGTGCGTCTAGTCAGAAGTGCTGGGCATGCCACTTCGAACTGCTCCATGAACATTCTCACGTCTCTTTGAAGCAGTTCGTGGCCCGCTCTGTTGCAGCGTCTCCAAAATCGCGCAAGCTGCGCGGCGCCCGCCGGCGCAGCCGGCAATAGTACGCTCCAACTCCCGGGCAACTTGCCGCAACTCTTTCAGCCTCGCTTGGATCTCGGCCAGGTGGTGGCGCGCCAAGGCGTCGACCTGTTCGCAGGACAGCTCCGGGTCCTCAGTCAGACGCAGCAGGCTGCGGATTTCGTCGAGACTGAACCCCAGGTCCCGGCCACGCGTGATGAACCGGATCCGGTCAACATCCTGGTTCCTGTAGGCCCGATATCCGCTCCGGGTGCGCGTAGGGTGCGGCAGCAGACCGATACGCTCGTAGTACCGAATCGTTTCCAGGTGGCAGCCGCTGGCGGCCGCGACCTCCCCGATCTTCATGACGGACCTCCAAAGGGCTTGACCCCGTAGCGACTACAGGGTTTAGGGTAGCGCCACTTAGTGAGGAAACACCATGTCCGGATGCCACTGTGATGACACAGCCACGAACCTGAGCCGGGCCCAAGACGCCGCAAGGCGCCGGGTGCTTTGGACGGTGCTGACCATCAATACCGCCCTCTTCGTGGGTGAGTTCACGGCGGGCTGGTGGGCGGATTCGAGCGCATTGCAGGCCGATTCCCTCGACGCCTTGGGTGACGCCGGTATCTACGCCCTGAGCCTGGCGGTGGTGGGCGGTAGCCTGCGGCAGCGCAATGGCGCCGCCGTGCTCAAAGGCTTGCTGCAGGGCGCGTTCGGGCTGCTGGTGCTCGCCGAGGTAGTGCGTAGGGTCGTGGCAGGGGCCGAGCCGCTGGCCCCCCTGATGGCCGCAGTGGCGGCGATCGCCCTGCTGGCCAACCTGGCTTGCTTCATGCTGCTGATGCGCCACCGGGGCGATGACTTGAACATGCGATCGGTGTGGCTGTGTTCGCGCAACGACGTCGCGAGCAATGCGGGCGTGATCCTGGCCGCGGGCGCGGTGGCGCTGACGGGAAGCGTCTGGCCGGATGCCGTCGTCGGCGCGCTGGTCGCTCTGCTGTTTCTGCACACGTCCTGGCAGGTGCTGCGCGAGGCTTGGCCTGGCTGGCGCCACGCAGTCGTGCACGACTTGGGGAAAGTGAAACCATGAATCGTCTTGCCGCTGCGTTTTCCCACGAATGGACGCTCGCCCAGGCTGCCCGCCGTGCTGGCGACTTCAACCAAGCCTTCCGCCACCTTGAGCGCGCCCACATCCTCGGCCAAAGACACACCTGGCGGCACGTGAAGACCCATCTGGGCATGCTGCAGGTCGGGTGGCAGCGCCAGGACGGCCGGGAGATCGTCGGACAGCTGACGCGCATCGTCGCGGCGGCGCTCTTCTCGCGGATCTGGGTGCCGCTCGGCAACACCGGCGGGGCCAACGTGCGTGCGACCCAGCCGATGCCGGTGCCCCCGGAATTGCAGGCCATTCTCGATGAACAGGACGCCTGAAATTGTGTCCGCTCAACCAAACCCGATATCCTCCGGCTCGATGACGTCGCCCCTGCGCTCCCTGCTTCGCGCCCTGAAGGTCCTTTTCCTGGCCCTGACGGTGCTGTGCGTGCTGGTGCAGCCCGTGCTGGCGGCGGCTCACGAGCTGCATGAAGCCGAGCACGCGCTTGCCGATGTCACCGGCGGCGCCCAGGCACTGGCCGTGGAAGCGAATTCGCCGGAGCCGGGCTCCCTTGATGGCCTGCTGCATGCCTTTGATTGCTGCCTGCATGCTACCGGCCTGCCTACGCCGGTCCTGGACTGGACCGCGCAACGCCTCGGGGCCGCTCCGCCCCGGCTGAGCCTGCCCCTTCACGCCCCCTCGCCCCTGTCCCGGTTCCTGCGGCCTCCGATCGCGGCCTGACGTCCACACGTCCTCGGGGCCAAGCCCCGTCTGCCCGTTTCCGGAGAATTCCCATGTTGAGAACCAAGGCGGCCCTGGCCGCCCTATGGTGCTGCGCCTTGCTGGCCGTTCCGGCCCAGGCCACACCGCCCGCGCCGACCATGCACCTGCGCCAGGCCTTCGCCCTCACGCTTGAGCGCCATCCCGACCTGCGACGGCTGCCGCTCCAGCAGGCCGCGCTCATCGCCGACGCCGACCAGGCCGCGCAGAAGCCCGCCTGGACGGTAGGCGCCAGCGTCGAGAACGTCCTGGGCACCGGCGCCTACCGCGGCGCCGATGCCGCCGAGCTGACCCTGAGCCTGGGGTCCGTGTTGGAGCCCCAGACGCGTCGCGACGCCCGCGTGGGTCTGGCGCAGTCCCGCCTGGCCGGCCTGGACGTCGCCGCCGAAGGCCGTCGCCTGGATCTCCTCGCCGAGGTTGCCCGCCGCTACCTGGACGTGCTTGCCCTGCAGGAAGAGGCCGCGGCGTTGAAAACGACGCTCGCACAGCGGCGCGCCGCGGCCGCGGCCGCCCGTCGTCGCGTGGGGGCTGGCGCTTCACCGGCCTCGGTGCAGTTGGGCGCGGAAGCCGCAGTGGCCCGCGCCGAACTGGAGCTTGCCCGGTCGAACGCGGCTGCCGACGCCGCCCGCCGCCGACTGGCCCTGATGTGGGGCGGCGAGCCGGTCGGGACCGTGGCGGGCGACCTGCTGGCCCTGCCCGACACGCCCGACTTCTACCAGCTTGTCACGCTGCTCGAGCGCACGCCCGAGCTGCAGCGGTTCGCCGGCGAAGCCCGCCTGCGCGAAGCCCGCCTTCAGCTGGCCCAGACCCAGGCACGGCCCGATATCGAGTGGGAAGTGGGCCTGCGCCGCCTGCAGGGCAGCGAGGACTGGGCCCTGATGGGCGGGCTGTCGGTGCCACTGGGCAACCGGCGCCGCGCCGAACCCGCGATCCGTGCCGCCCGCGCCGAGCT
>NZ_JALHQI010000014.1:0-13614 GCF_022842045.1 Arenimonas sp.
CTTCAGCGTGCTGCCGGGGGCGAGGTGGGTCGAGACCAGGCGCTGCATGTGCTGGTAGGAACTCTTGTGCATCAACTGCTCCGGGTCCCGGATCCGTCGGCGTCCCCCGAGACCAACGTCACCGAATGATAAGGCAGGCCTACCAGGCCCGTGACCACCGAGCTGGCGACCGACTCGACCACCAGCCCGTCGAAGACCCAGGCGGCCTGGACGTGCTCGGCGTGGGTGCCGTCCGCGAGGGCGACATCGAAGCTGTACTTTCCCACCGGCAGCCAGGGCATCCGGAAGGCGAACTCGGCGCGCAGCTGCTGGCCGGCCGCCGCGGGCGGCCGCGGGCCGCGCCCGCTGAGGTAGGTGTTGGTGCCGAACAGGTGCTGGCCGAGGTGGTCCTTGAGGATGAAGCCGACGACCGGGCTGAGGAGGTCGTCCTGCGCCACGGCCTCGACCCGGAGCCGGACCGTCTCGCCGCCCTCGACCTGCGCCAGGCGCCGGCCGTCGGCGGCCAGCAGCGCCACCGAAGTGACCCGCGCGCGCCCGTCGCCAAAGGCCGCGGCGCCCGGATTGAACCGGAACACCTTCATGCGGCTGGCATCGGTGATCTCCTCGACCGCCACGTCCTCGTGGCCGGCGTCGTCGTCGGCCGCGCGCGCCGCCACGTCCATGCCGTAGGACTTGGCGTGGTAGGCCTCGGACACGTCCTTGGCCGGACCATCCATCACCACCCGGCCCTGCTCGAGCCAGATCGCGCGCCGGCACAGGTTCACCACCGCGGCCGAGCTGTGGCTGACGAACACCAGGGTGCCGCCGTCCTCCTGGAACCGGCGCAGGAAACGCATGCACTTCTGCGCGAAGAACACGTCGCCGACCGCCAGCGCCTCGTCCACCACCAGCACGTCGGCGTCCACGTTGGCGATCACCGCGAAGGCGAGTCGCACGTACATGCCGCTGGAATAGGTCTTGACCGGCTGGTCGATGAACCCGCCGATGTCGGCGAAGGCGGCGATGGCCTCGAAGCGTTCGTCCACCTGCGCGCGCGTCAGCCCCAGCACCGAACCGTTGAGGTAGACATTCTCGCGGCCGGTGAACTCGGGATTGAAGCCGCTGCCCAACTCCAGCAGCGCGGCAATGCGGCCATGGACGCGGACATCGCCGGCGGTGGGCGTCAGCGTGCCGCAGATCACCTGCAGCAGGGTCGACTTGCCGGAGCCGTTCTTGCCGATGATGGCGACCGTCTCGCCGCGGTCGATCCGGAAGTCGACGTCGCGCAGCGCCCAAAATTCGCTGAAGTACTGCTTCGGCGCGAAGCCCAGGTAACGGCGCAGGCGCGGCAGCACAGCCTGCCGCAGGCGGTCCTGCGGCCGGGCGTAGATCTGGTAGCACTTGGCCACGCCATCGACCAGGATCGCCGGCTCGGTCTCGATGCGCGGGTCAGAGGACATCGGCGAACCCGCTGCGGGATTTCTGGAAGAACCAGAACCCGGCCTGTGCGACGGCCAGGGCCACGGCCCAGAACAGGGCCAGCAGGGCCAGGTCCGGCCCGTGTCCCGCGAAGATGACCTCGCGCGCCTGCTCGATCACGAAAGTCAGCGGGTTGAGGTACAGCCAGTCGCGCAGGCCCTCGGGCAGCGCCGACACCGGGTAGAACACCGGCGCCATGAACATCAGCACGGTCGCCAGCACGCCGGTGACCTGGCCGGTGTCGCGCAGGAATACGCCCAGCGCCGCCAGGCCCCAGGCCAGGCCCAGCGCAAGCAGGATCAGCGGCAGCATCAACGCAGGCATCCACAGCACCGTCCAGTGCAGGCCACCGCCCAGCAGCACCACGCCCGCCAGCAGGATCGCCAGCGCCACCAGCGAGTGGAAGGCCGCGGCGCCCACCACCGTCGCCGGCAGCAGCTCGAGCGGGAAGATCACCTTCTTGACGTAGTTGGCGTTGCCCAGCACCAGCCCCGGCGCGCGGGTGATGGCCTCGGCCACGATCGCGTGCAGCAGCACGCCGACGAACACGAACAGCGCGAAGTCGAACTTGCCGCCCGGCACCACCGACGCCGACCAGCGCGCGCCGAACACCACCGAGAACACGAAGGTGTACACCGCCAGCATCATCAGCGGCGTCAGCACGGACCAGGTGATGCCCAGCACCGACCCGCGGTAGCGCCCGCTGATCTCGCGCCAGGTGAGGTCGCGCAGCAGGCGCGCGTGCGACGCCAACGACCGCGCGGCCGACGCCAGGGAGGTGGCGTGCTTGGAGTGCGGGTTCATCGCCGGTCAGCCGCGCAGGGCGGCGTCCAGTTCCGCGCGCAGGTCTTCCAGGTCCTCGACGCCGACGCTCAGGCGCACCAGGTTGTCGGTGATGCCCAGCGCCGCGCGGCGCTCGGGCGGCACCGAGGCGTGGGTCATGATGGCCGGGTGGTTGACCAGGCTCTCCACGCCGCCCAGCGACTCGGCCAGGGCGAACAGCTTGCAGCGCTCCATGAACCGGCGCGCGGCGTCGCCGCCGCCCTTGACGTACACCGAGATCATGCCGCCGAAGCCGTGCATCTGGCGCTTGGCCAGCGCGTGCTGCGGGTGCGAGGCCAGGCCCGGGTAGATCACCTTGTCGATGGCCGGGTGCGACTCAAGCCAGGTGGCCAGCGCCATCGCGTTGTCGCAGTGCGCCTTCATGCGCAGGTGCAGGGTCTTGAGCCCGCGCAGGGCCAGGAAGCTGTCGAACGGGCCCTGGATGCCGCCCACCGCGTTCTGCAGGAAGGTCATCTTCTCGGCGAGGGCGGCGTCGTCGCCCACCACCACCATGCCGCCGACCATGTCGGAGTGGCCGTTGAGGTACTTGGTGGCCGAGTGCATCACCAGGTGCGCGCCCAGCTCGAGCGGGCGCTGCAGGATCGGCGAGCTGAAGGTGTTGTCGACCGCCAGCCAGAGGCCACGCTTGCGGGCGAACTCGGCCAGCCGGGCGATGTCGACCAGCTTGAGCATCGGGTTGGTCGGGGTCTCGCACCAGATCAGCTTGGTCTTCGGCGTGATGGCGGCTTCCACCGCGGCCAGGTCGTCGAGGTCGACGAAACTGAAGTCGAGCCCGGCGCTGCGCCGGCGCACGCGCTCGAACAGGCGGTAGGTGCCGCCGTAGACGTCGTCCATGCAGACCACGTGGTCGCCGCTGTCGAGCATCTCGAGCACGGTGGACGTGGCCGCCAGCCCGGAGGCGAAGGCGTAGCCGCGGGTGCCGCCTTCCAGCGAGGCCACGCAGGCCTCGTAGGCGAAGCGCGTCGGGTTGTGGCTGCGCGAGTACTCGAAGCCCTGGTGCACGCCGGGGCTGGCCTGCACGTAGGTCGAGGTAGCGTAGATCGGCGTCATCACCGCGCCGGTGCTGGGGTCGGGCGACTGGCCGGCGTGGATGGCGCGGGTGCCGAGGCCGGTGGGCTTGGGGTCGCTCATGGGGGGCTTGGCGTCCTTGGGAATCGGGTTATTGCGCGCGGCGGCGCAGGTAGTTGAGCAGGTCGATGCGGGTGATCAGGCCCAGGAACTTCTGGTCGTCCATCACGATCGCGACGTGGCCGCGGTCGAACACCGGCAGCAGCGCCGCCATCGGCGAGGTGACGTCGAGCTTGTCGAGCTTGCGCACCATGGCCGTGGCCACCGGTTCCTTGAACTTCTCGTCGCGGCCGAACACGTGCATCAGCACGTCGGACTCATCGACGATGCCGACGATGGCGTCGCCGTCCATCACCGGCAGCTGCGAGACGTCGTACATCTTCATGCGCTGGTAGGCCACCTGCAGCGTGTCGGCGGGCGAGACCACCACCGTGTCGCGCTGGGCGTAGGGGCGCAGGATCAGGTCGCGCAGGTCGCCATGCGCCGGGCGCTCGAGGAAGCCGTTGTCGAGCATCCAGTAGTCGTTGTACATCTTCGAGAGGTATTTGTTGCCGGTGTCGCAGACAAACACCACCACCTTCTTCGGCGTGGTCTGCTCCTTGCAGTACTTCAGCGCCGCCGCCAGCAGGGTGCCGCTGGAGCTGCCGCCGAGCACGCCTTCCTTCATCAGCAGCTCGCGGCCGGCGAGGAAGCTTTCCTTGTCGGTGATGGCGTAGGCCTTCTTCACCCGCGAGAAGTCGGAGATCGACGGCAGGAAATCCTCGCCGATGCCTTCCACCAGCCAGCTGCCCGACTTGGTGCTGAGCACGCCCTCGTTGATGTACTGGGTGAGGATCGAGCCGACCGGATCGGCCAGCACCAGCTCGACGTGCGGCGCGGCCTTGGCGAAGAAGCGCGACAGGCCGGTCATGGTGCCCGAGCTGCCGCAGCCGAAGACGATGGCGTCCATGTCGCCGTCCATCTGGCGCCAGATCTCGGGGCCGGTGCCTTCCTCGTGCGCCGCCGGGTTGTCCGGGTTGCCGAACTGGTTGATGAAATAGCCGCCCGGGGTCTCGCGGGCGATGCGCTCGGCCATGTCCTGGTAGTACTCGGGATGGCCCTTGGCCACGTCCGAGCGGGTGAGGATGACCTCGGCGCCCATGGCGCGCAGGTTGAAGATCTTTTCCCGGCTCATCTTGTCCGGGACCACCAGCAGCAGCTTGTAGCCCTTTTGCTGGGCGACCAGGGCCAGCCCGATGCCGGTGTTGCCGGCGGTGCCTTCGACCAGGGTGGCGCCGGGGGCGAGGTCGCCGCGGGCTTCCGCCGCCTCGATCATCTTCAGGCCGATGCGGTCCTTGATCGAGCCGCCCGGATTCATGCACTCGAGCTTGAGGTACAGCTCACAGGGGCCGGCATCGAGATGGCGGGCCTTGACGATCGGGGTATCGCCGATCAGTTGGAGGACGCTGTGCTGGACCGTCATGGGAATCAGGGGCATGCGGCGGGAGCGCCGGCCGCTGATTCTAGCAGCCCGGGACCCTGCCCTGCCCTGCGCCCGCAGGCCTTCCGGCGGGGTGCGCGCGGGAGGGAGCCGGGGGTAAATGCGGGCGGCGGCGACCCGACGAGGTGGGCCGCCGCCGCCGCAGCGGGAACTCAGTGTCGTCGCGTGGCGAACATGCGGGTCAGCCGGTCCTTGGCGTTGAGCTTTTCCTTCTTCATGCGCCCCAGCGTGGTGTCGTCGAGCGGGAGCACGCCCAGCTCGGCGTCCAGCACCTGCTTGTCCAGCTCGCGGTGCCGGTGGTAGAGCTGGCGGAATTCCGGGTCGCTCTTCATGAGCGCATCAAGTTCGCTTTGCGATTGCCCTTCAAACATCGGATTGACCTCCTCCAGAAACGCGAACGCCCCGGCCGGCGAAGGACGAGGCGTGGCGGATTGAGACAAAGGTCAGGTCGCTTTCGCGGGCGGCGCCCCCGAGCGACCGACGCACCCCATCGTGGGGAGTCGTGCGCTCGGCGGGGGCGAGGTCTGCTTTCATCGGCCTGGCTCGGTAGTCCCGGCGACGTGGGGCCGCCGGGACTTTGAACCTACTCCCCCGTTTTCGGGGTCGCAAGCCTTTCGATAAGCCTTTGAGCGAAAAAGGAAAGCCCCCGCTGAACGGGGGCTTCCGCATCCCTGGCCGGAGCCTTTGGATTCAATCACTTAGTGAATGTGAAGACTTCGCTGAATGCGCCAAGTGATTGATCCTTCGGTTATTCCACGATGATCTCGACCCGCCGGTTGCGTGCGCGGCCGTCGGCGCTGGCGTTGTCGGCCACCGGGCTGGCCTCGCCCTTGCCGCTGGCGCTGAGGCGGCTGCCGGACACGCCGGCCTCCTCGAGCGCGCGCTTCACTGCATCGGCGCGCCGCTTGGACAGCGCCAGGTTCGCAGCGTCCGCGCCCTGGCTGTCGGTGTGGCCCTCGATGCGGATCGCGCCGCCGGCGGGCAGCGCGTGCGCGAGCGTGCGCAGGCTGGCCTGGGCCGACGCAGTGAGGCTGGCGCTGCCGCTACCGAAGGCGTTGCCGGCCAGCGTGTAGATGGTGCGGCCGCCCTCCCGGCGCGACGGCGGTGCCGGCGCGTCGGTGATGTCGCCACCGGCAACCGCCGCGGCCAGCTCGGCCTCCTTGCGGGCCAGCTCGGCCTCGCGGGCGCGGGCCTGGGCGAGCTTGCGGGCCTGGGCCGTCTCGGCTTCGGCGGCTTCCAGCGCGATGGTCTGGGCGGCCGCGGTGGCCTCGAGTTCGCGCTGGATCGCTTCCTCGCGGGCCAGGCTCTGCAGGCGCAGGCGCTCGGTCTCGCGGCGGGCCTGCTCGGCCTCGCGCTGGCTGGCCTCGAGCATGATTTGGTCGCGCTCGCGGTCGAGCTGCTGCGACTGGCTGGCCAGCAGGTCGGCCTCGGCCGCGGCGCGGGCGGCGGCGATGCGCAGGCCGGCGATGCGCACGCTGTGCTCGCGGTCGCGGCGCTTGGCCTCCTGCGCCGCGGCCACGGCCTGGCGGGCCTTCAGGCGCTCCAGGCCCGCGAGGTCGGCCAGCGAGGGGTCGGATTCAAGGCTGCGCAGGTCGGCCATCAGGCGGGCGACGGCCTGCTCGTGGTCGGCGGCGGACTGCGCGTTCACGGCGGCGGGCGCGGCGAACAGCGCGGCCAGGAGCAAGGGAACCAGGAACCGGCGCATCAGCGGCGTCCTCCGTTGACCAACAGGCGGCGGCGCAGGTCGGCGTTGCGGGCCGACTTGCTTTCGACCTCGGCGCGGGCTGCGTCGAGCGCGGCGCGGGCGCGCGCCAGGTCGGCGGTGGCTTCGGCGGACTGGGCCAGGTGCAGGGCGTCCTGGCGCTTGCGGCGAACCTGCGCATCGCGGGCCGCCCTCAGCTGCGCGCGGGCGTCGTCGAGCAGGCCAGCGGCGTCGCCGCGCGGCTGGGCACGCTCGGCAGAAGCGACCGCGGCTTCGGCGGCCAGCAGCTCGGCGCTGTCCTGGGCGAGGGCCACGGAGCTTGGCGCAATCAGCACCAGCGCGAGGGCGAGATGGATTTTTAGCGAGGATAATGTCATAAGGCGATCTCGCAGGTGGGCAAAGGGACGCAGGCCATTGTAGCCGTCCGGGGCCCGCCCAACGGTTAGGAACGGGGAACCCAAGGATACGCACATGGACATCGGCTATTTCCTGAAGCTGATGACGGAAAAGAACGCGTCGGACATGTTCCTGACCACCGGCGCGCCCGTCTACATCAAGGTCGAGGGCAAGCTCTACCCCCTCGGCAACACCGGCCTGCCGGCCGGCATGGTCAAGAAGATCGCCTATTCGCTGATGGACGAGGGCCAGGTGCCCGCGTTCGAGCGCGACCTCGAGTACAACATGGCCATCGCCGTGAAGGACACCGGGCGCTTCCGCGTCAACGTGTTCAAGCAGCGGGGCGAAGTCGGAATGGTCATCCGCGCCATCAAGTCCGAGATCCCCAGCATCGACCAGCTCAAGCTGCCGCCGGTGCTCAAGGACATCGTGATGGAGCAGCGCGGCCTGGTCCTGGTGGTCGGTTCCACCGGCTCGGGCAAGTCCACCACGCTCGCGGCAATGATCGACCACCGCAACGCCAACAACACCGGCCACATCCTCACCATCGAGGACCCGATCGAGTTCCTGCACAAGCACAAGAAGTCGATCGTGAACCAGCGCGAGGTCGGCCTGGACACCCACGCCTTCCACAACGCGCTCAAGAACGCCATGCGCGAGGCGCCGGACGTGATCCTGATCGGCGAGATCCTTGACGCCACCACCATGGAATCGGCCATCGCCTTCGCCGAGACCGGCCACCTGTGCATGGCGACCCTGCACTCGAACAACGCCGACCAGACGCTGGACCGCATCCTGAACTTCTTCCCGGAGTCGGCGCACAAGAACGTGCTGATGAACCTGGCGCTGAACCTCAAGGCGATCATCAGCCAGCGCCTGGTGGTGGGCAAGGACGGCAAGCGCCTGCCGGCGGCCGAGATCCTGATCAACACGCCGATGATCCGCGACCTCATCCGCCGCGGCGAGGTGCACGAGATCAAGGACGCGATGGACAAGTCGCTGGAAGCGGGCATGCAGACCTTCGACCAGGCCCTGTTCCGCATGTACAAGGAAGGCAAGGTCGAGCTGGAGGAGGCGCTGCGCAAGGCCGACTCGCGCGATGGCCTGGCCCTGAAGATCCGCCTCTCCGAAGGCGCGACCGGCGAGCACGACCCGTACGCCGACATGTACGGCGGCGGTGGCCCGGGCAGCGAGAACGCCTCCGCCGGCTACTGAGCCGGCCCGCCGCGGCGGCCGCTGGCCGCCCGGCGCCTCCCTTCGCGACTAGTTGCCGCCCGGCGCCGGCGCGTCGGGCTGGTTTTCCGGCCGCGCGTCCTTGAATTCATCCATGGCCAGGCAGTTCTGCACGATCCGGCGGATGGTGCGATAGGGCGCCATGTCCACGCCGAAGCGTTCGGCGTTGAACACCTGCGGCACGAGGCAGCAGTCGGCCAGGGTCGGCTGCTCGCCGTCGCAGAAATCGCCGGTGGACGGGTTGTCGCACAGCGTGTCCTCCACCGCGTCCAGGCCGACCTTGATCCAGTGCCGGGTCCAGGTGTCGCGCTCGGCCTGGGGCACGTTCCAGGTCTTGTCCATGAACTGCAGCACCCGCAGGTTGTTCAGCGGGTGGATGTCGCACGCGATCATCTGGGCGATGGCGCGCACGCGCTGGCGATCGCGCGCGGTGGCGGGCAGCAGCGGCGGGGTCGGCCAGGTCTCGTCGAGGTATTCGATGATGGACATCGACTGGCGCAGGATGCGGTTGCCATGCATCAGCACCGGCACCAACTCCTGCGGGTTGAGGTCGTTGAACTCGGGCGTGTGCTGCTGCCCGCCGTCCTGCAGCAGGTGCACCGGCATGGTCTCGAAGGGCAGGCCCTTGAGGTTGAGCGCGATGCGCACGCGGTAGGCGGCGCTGGAACGCCAGTACGAATAAAGCCGGATGATTCCCGCGCTCATGCGACCGTCCCCTTCCCGTTTGCCGCGGCCCGGCTGGCGCCGGGTCTTGTTCGCTCAGCATACCCCCGCCCCCGGCGGTTGTGGGAGACCCTGTAGGAGGGACTTCAATCCCTCCTACAGGGGGGTCAGGCCCTGGCGATGCGCTGCTCGATGGCGCCGAAGATCGAGGCGCCGGCGGCGTCGAGCATCTCGATGCGGACGGTGTCGCCGAAGGACATGAAGGGGGTGCTGGGCTTGCCGTCGCGCAGGGCCTCGACCGTGCGCTGCTCGGCGAAACAGCTGGCGCCCAGCGAGGTGTCCTCGTTGGCCACCGTGCCGGAACCGACGATGGTGCCGGCCGACAGCGGGCGGGTCTTGGCCGCGTGCGCCACCAGCTGGCTGAAGTCGAACTGCATGTCCACGCCCGCCTCGGGCGCGCCGAACCACTTGCCGTTGATGTGCGTGAGCAGCGGCCGGTGCAGCTTGTTGCCCTGCCAGGCCTCGCCCAGCTCGTCCGGGGTCACGAACACCGGGCTCAGCGCCGAGCGCGGCTTGGACTGCAGGAAGCCGAAGCCCTTGGCCAGCTCGCCCGGGATCAGGTTGCGCAGCGAGACGTCGTTGACCAGGCCGACGAGCTGGATGTGCCCCGCGGCCTCGGCCGGCGACGCGCCCTGCGGCACGTCGTCGGTGACGACTACCACCTCGGCCTCGAGGTCGATGCCGTAGGCCTCGTCGGCCACCAGCACCGGGTCGCGCGGGCCGTAGAAGCCGGCGCTGACCGCCTGGTACATCAGCGGATCGGTGTAGAAGCTTTCCGGCACCTCGGCGCCGCGGGCCTTGCGCACCCGCGCCACGTGCGGCAGGTAGGCGCTGCCGTCGACGAATTCGTAGGCGCGCGGCAGCGGCGATGCGAACGCCGTGAAGTCCACGGCGAACACCGGCTCGCCGTTGATGGTCTCGGCCCGGCTGCCCTCCAGCGCCTCGTACACGCCGTTGAGGCGCGGCGCCGCATTCGACCAGTCTTCCAGCGCGCGCTGCAGCGTCGGCGCGATGCCGGGCACGCGCACCGCGCGCGACAGGTCCTTCGACACCACCACCAGCGTGCCGTCGCGGCCGCCTTCCTTCAGGGATCCAAGTTTCATGTCAGTCCAGTTCGTGCAATGGGGATGTCAGCCGCAGCCTTCGACGTAGAGCACCTGCGGCAGCAGGCCGATGCGCCAGGCCGTGACCCGGCCCTGTGGGTCCGTTTCGAACACCAGCCGCGCGTCGCCGCCGGATTCGGGCGTCACCACCAGGGTGCGGCCGCCGTCGACGTATTTGTGCGGCTGCGATTCGACGCGGCCCTCGAACTTCGCCAGCACCGCGTCGGCGCTGTCGCCGACGACCAGGTCGCCCGGCGCCACGTGACGCGGGCTGTCGACGTCGTAGCGGCGGAAGCC
The DNA here is from genome assembly GCF_022842045.1 of Arenimonas sp. Classification (GTDB taxonomy): domain Bacteria; phylum Pseudomonadota; class Gammaproteobacteria; order Xanthomonadales; family Xanthomonadaceae; genus Arenimonas. The sequence continues at coordinate 10,304 of NZ_JALHQI010000014.1, forward strand.
GCCGTCCTCGAACATGAAGCGCACGCCATAGCCCGAGGCCGGCAGCGGATCCATGGTCAGGAAGTAGCAGGTGGCGCCGTTCGCCGGCACGCCGGCCACCAGCGGCCGGCCCCAGGACATGCGGACCTGCTCTTCGTCGCCGCCGAACTCCGCCGGGCCGAAGCCTTCGTAGCGGAAGACGGCGGGGTCGTGGGCCACCGGCGGCGGTGCCGGCGCCGCCTCGGTGGCGGGCGCGGCCTCGGTGGCGGGAGCAGCCGGCTCGGGGGCGCGGCAGGCCGTGGCCAACAGGACAAGGGCGACAACGACGAACCTGCGGACCATCAGCGCTTCTCCGGTGTGAAATGGCGGGCCAAACCTTGCCAGCACTGCAGATAGTCGGCCTGGCGGTGGCCCGCGTCCAGCGCCTGGGCGGCGGGGCGGATCACGTTCCGGGACTCGAACATGAAGGCCATCGTGTCGCGGATGACGTCGGGCTTCGAGAGGTCGGCATTCGTGGCTTTCTCGAACGTGGCGGCGTCGGGGCCGTGCGCGCTCATGCTGTTGTGCAGCGAGGCGCCACCCGGCACGAAGCCCTCGGCCTTGGCGTCGTAGGCGCCGTGCACCAGGCCCATGAACTCGCTGGCGATGTTGCGGTGGAACCAGGGCGGCCGGAAGGTGTCCTGGGCCACCAGCCAGCGCGGCGGGAAGATCACGAAGTCGATGTTGCTCACGCCCTCGCTGTCGCTGGGCGAATGCAGCACCAGAAAGATCGACGGGTCCGGGTGGTCGTAGCTGATCGAGCCGATGGTGTTGAAGCGGCGCAGGTCGTACTTGCTGGGCGCGTAGTTGCCATGCCAGGCCACCACGTCAAGCGGGCTGTGGTCGATGCCGGCGCGCCACAGGCCGCCCTGGAACTTGGCGACCAGCTCGAAGCGGCCGTCGCGGTCTTCGTAGGCGGCCACCGGCGTGAGGAAGTCGCGCGGGTTGGCCAGGCCGTTGCTGCCGATCGGGCCGAGGTCGGGCAGCTTGAACATGGCGCCGAAGTTCTCGCACACATAGCCGCGCGCCGCGCCATCGGGCAGCGACACGGTGAAGCGCAGGCCGCGCGGGATCAGCGCGATCTCCTGCGGCTCGACTTCCAGCACGCCCAGCTCGGTGGCGATGCGCAGGCGGCCCTGCTGCGGCACCACCAGCAGCTCGCCGTCGGCGTTGTAGAAATAGCGGCCGTCCATGTCCTTGTTGGCCGCGTACACGTGCACGCCCATGCCGCCGGCCGAGGGGCCGCCGTTGCCGGCCATGGTGAACAGGCCGTCGAGCCAGTCGGTGGGCGCGGCCGGCATCGGCAGCGGGCTCCAGCGCAGCTGCTCGGGCGTCACCGGCCCGTGGCCGAAGTCATTGTGGAAGCTCGGATGCGCCAGCGCGCTGAACGCGCCGTGCCCGGCGGCCGGCCGGATGCGATACAGCCAGCTGCGCCGGTTGCTGTGCCGCGGCGCCGTGAACGCGGTGCCCGACACCTGCTCGGCATACAGCCCGTAAGGCGCCCGCTGCGGCGAATTCCGCCCCACCGGCAGCGCCCCCGGCAACGCCTCCGTCGCAAACTCGTTCCCGAAACCACTCTGGTATTGCAGTGACATGTGGGCGCTTCCGTGGGGCAAGGGTTTGTACGCGGATCAGAGCGGATGTACGCGGCAACTCAAAGCACGCCGCGGCGCATCTGGTCGCGCTCGATGGATTCGAACAGGGCTTGGAAATTGCCCTCGCCGAAGCCCTCGTTGCCCTTGCGCTGGATGATCTCGAAGAAGATCGGGCCGATCGCGTTCTGGGTGAAGATCTGCAGCAGCTTGCGCTGCTTGGTCTCCGGGTCGGCGTCGATCAGGATCTTGTTGGCGCGCAGGCGCGGCACGTCCTCGCCGTGGTCGGGCACGCGCTGGTCGATCACGTCGAAGTAGGTGTCGGGCGTGTCCAGGAACTGCACGCCCTGCGCGCGCATCGCTTCCACCGTCGTGTAGATGTCGTCGGTGAAGCAAGCGATGTGCTGGATGCCCTCGCCCTTGTAGGCGTCGAGATATTCGTTGATCTGCGACTTCGGGTCGTTGGACTCGTTGAGCGGGATGCGCACGATGCCGTCCGGCGCGGTCATGGCCTTGGACACCAGGCCGGTCTTGACGCCCTTGATGTCGAAGTAGCGGATCTCGCGGAAGTTGAACAGGCGCTCGTAGTAGTCGCTCCACTTCTGCATGTTGCCGAAGTAGAGGTTGTGCGTGAGGTGGTCGATGAAGGTCAAGCCAAAGCCCGCCGGGTTGGCGTCGGCGCCCGGGATCAGCTCGTAGTCGGCGGCGTAGGCGTCCTGGCCCGAGGGCACCAGGTAGAGCATGCAGTCGCCGATGCCCTTCACCGCCGGCACGTCGATGGCGCCGGTGCCGGGCTTGTGGTCGATGGCTTCGCCGCCGTTGCCCTTCACCGTTTCAAAGACCTTGGCCACCGGCTGGGTGAAGCGGATCGCGAAGCCGCAGGCGCAGGGGCCGTGCTGGGCGGCGAAGTCGGCGGCGAAGCTGTCCGGGTCCTCGTTCACCAGGAAGTTGACGCCGCCCTGGCGGTAAACGGTGATCTTGCGGGTCTTGTGGCGCAGGGTGGCGCGGAAGCCCATGGCGCGGAACATCGCGTGCAGGTCCATGGGGCTGCCCGCCGGCACGGCGAATTCGACGAACTCGAAGCCGTCGATGCCCATCGGGTTCTCGAAGGTGGTCGGCTTCATGCCGAGGTTCGGGGCGTGGGTCTGGGGCTGGGCGCTCATGGCGGTCCTCCGGTGGGGGCGGCTTGCATGGGGAAGGCTGTCGTTATAGTTTCATTTGCAACCATTTTCAAGGCGCAGTGCCGCAATGCCCGATCGGGACATCCTGGACCTCGAACATTTCCTGCCCTACCGGCTCTCCGTGCTGTCGAACCGCATCAGCCAGGACATCGCCCGGCTGTACGCCGAGCGCTTCGACCTGGGCGTGACGGAATGGCGGCTGCTGGCGGTCCTGGGCCGCTACCCGGGCCTGTCGGCGAGCGAGCTGGCCGAGCGCACGGCGATGGACAAGGTCGCGGTGAGCCGCGCCGTGGCGAGCCTGCTCGCCGCCGGCCGCATCACCCGCGACACCCACGGCGCCGACCGCCGCCGCTCCGTGCTCGAGCTCTCCGAGGAGGGCCAGCGCGTCTACGCCGAAGTCGCCCCCGCCGCGCTAGCCTACGAACGCCGCCTGCTGTCGAACCTCAGCGCCGAGGACCGCACCGCCCTCGCCCGCCTGGTAGACCTCCTCGGCGCCGCCGAAGCCAAAACCAAATGAACC
>NZ_JALHQI010000014.1:13714-51528 GCF_022842045.1 Arenimonas sp.
CAAATGAACCTGGTTCATTTGATTTTGGTTTCTGACTGAGGGATCGGGCGATGGGGTACTTGCGTTGTTTGAGGGGCATCGGGTCGGGCGTCGAGTATCCGGTGGAGCCGCCGATGAACCTCGACCCGGTCGATGGCCGGCCGGTGCAGATGGTGCTGGACCTCGAGCGGCTGGCGCGCGAGAAGCCCGGCGCGGCGTGGTACGACCCGGGCCGGAAGGACATGTGGCGCTTCGGTGCGCTGATGCCGCTCGACATCACCGACCCCGCCGACGCGGCGCACATCGTCGCGCTGGGCGAAGGCCACACGCCGCTGCTCGATTACACGGACCACGCCATCGCGCGCGCGGCTGGCTTGAAGCTGCAGCTCAAGGACGAAGGCCGCGCCCATCCCGGCTACGGCGCCAACCCCACGCAGAGCTTCAAGGACCGCGGCATGGCGATGGTGGTGGCGATGGCGCGCCGCGCCGGCCTCACCCGCCTGGCGGTGCCCACGCAGGGCAATGCGGGCGATTCGCTCGTGCGCTACGGCCTCGCCGGCGGCCTCGAGGTCGTGGTGGCGATGCCCGACGACACGCCGATGCCCATCCTCGGCCAGGTCGCCGCCATGACCCGCCTGCACCCGGACCGCATCCACCTCGAACTGGTGAAGGGCACCATCCGCGAAGCCGCCGCCAAACTGAAGGCCGACTACTGGCCGAACGGCTGGTTCAACTGCGCCACCTTCCAGGAGCCGGGCTGGCGCATCGAAGGCAAGAAAACCCTGGGCCTGGAAATGGCCGAGCCGCCGCCGGGCGAAACCCGCTGGTCGCTGCCCGACGCCATTGTCTACCCCACCGGCGGCGGCACCGGCGTGCTCGGCATGTGGAAGGCCTTCGACGAACTCGAGGCCCTGGGCCTCATCGACGCCCGGCGCCCGAAGATGTTCTGCGTGCAGTCCGAAGTGACCACGCCGCTGGTGCGCGCCTTCGACGAAGGCGCCGACGACACCCATGCCCTGCCGCAGACCGGCCCTACGATCTCCACCGGCCTGAATGTGCCCGCCGGCGTCGGCCAGTTCCGCGTGCTGCAGATCATCCGCGCCAGCGGCGGCGCCGCGATCGCGGTGTCGGAACCCGACACCGCCCGCGAGCTCTCGCAGGTGTGGCGCGAACGCCAGCACTGGATCTCCCCCGAAGGCGCCGCCTGCCTGGCCGCGCTGCCCCAACTGCTCGACCGCGGCCTGCTCACCCGCGGCGAGCGCGTCGTCGCCGTCAACACCGGCTCGCTCGAGAAGTACCTCCCCGACCTGCGCCACCTGCTCTGACCGCGGGGCAGAAGCGCCCTCAGGCACCCAGCGACGGCTGGGTGGGACGTCAGTCCCGATGCACCTGCGGGTCAGGAAGTGCGGGTGGTTACGGTCTCGAGGCCGTGGCCGCCGGGGCCTTTCTCGGTGACCCACAGGCGCCAGGCGAAGAACAGGCCCAGCGCGCCCAGCGTCGTGTAGACCCACATGCTGGCCGCGTAGCCTCCGGGGTTGTCCGGGCCGGCCCGGTAACGGTCGTTGAGGAAACCCACCACCAGCGGCACCAGCGTCCAGCCGATCTGCTGGCAGAAGGTCATCAGCGCATAGGCGGCGCCCAGCCTCCGCCCGTCCACGATGTAGGCCACCGACGGCCACATCACCGCCGGCACCAGCGAGAACACACCGCCGAACAGCAGCATCGCCACCAGCAGCGTCAGCGGCATCTCGCCGCTGCCGATGAAGGGAATGACCACGTTCACCAGCGGGCCCGGAGGCAAGTAAGTCACCGCCAGGAACAGCGGCAGCATCACCAGCGAGCCCACCGCCATGAACAGCGAACGCCGCCCCACCCGGTCCACCCACAGGCCGAACAGCGGCGTCGCGATGATGGCCGCCACCGGGAGCAGGCTGCTCAGGATGCCCGCCGCCTCGCGGCTGAGCCCGTGCGCCTGCTGGAAATAGTCGATGGCGAAGCTGCGGAACGGGAACACCGCTGAGTAGAACACCACGCACAGCGCCACGATGTACCAGTAGGACGCGCTGAAGCGGAACATGCCGCGCAGCTCCAGCCGGTCGGTTTCGCCCGCCTCCCCGAGGTTGAAGCGGCCCTCGGCGCGCTTTTCCATGAAGAAGTACAGCATCGCCGCGCCCACGCCGGCCGCCATGATGCCGGTGGCCAGCCACAGCGGGTCGTGCCAGTTCGAGTACAGCGGCTCGGCGAACGACGGCGACCAGTCGGCCGAGGCCGAGCCCAGCCGCGCGATCGAGAGGTTGATGCCGAACGCGAAGCCGAGCTCCTTGCCCTTGAACCACTTGGCCAGCACCGCCGTGACCGCCACGATCAGCGGCTCGGCGCCCAGGCCCAGCAGGAAGCGGCCGGCCATCAGGGCCGGGAAGTTCTGCGCCGAGGCGCTGACCGCGGCCGCCACCACGCACAGCGCCGCGAACGCGACGATCGCCCGCCGGGCGCCGAACCGGTCGATCACGTAGCCGCTGGCCAACAGCACCACCAGCGCCGCCACCGTGTACGCCGTCGACAGCATGCCGATCTGCTGGTAGCTCAGGCCAAGGCCGGCCTCCGGACTTCGCAGCAGGTCCACGACCGGGTTGAGCGCATCGTAGACGTAGTAGTTGCCGAACATGGCCAGGCTGACGAACAGCAGCACGGTCCAGCGGTAGGCGGTGCCGGGTCGCGGCAGCAGGGAATCGGGGGCCGGGCTCATATGCGCAGTCCAAGATGGGGCAGTCGCCGGACTTTAACCGTTCCGGCGACGCCGTGGCCGAAGCCGCAGGAAAAAAAACGGCGGCCCGGAGGCCGCCGTCGGGGTTCGCGGGTGGCGGCGCTTACTTCACGCCGTGCATCAGCTTCTGGATCAGGGGCGCGATCAGGAACAGCAGCACGCCGCTCCCCAGCAGCACCCAGAAGCCGAACGTGTATCCCGAAAGGGCCGAGTCCACGGTCATGCCGGTTTCGCCGCTGACGTGGCTGGCGAAGATGCCCGACAGGTTGTTGCCGATCGCCGTCGACAGGAACCAGCCGCCCATGCCGAAGCCGACCAGGCGCACCGGTGCCAGCTTGGTCACCATCGACAGGCCGATGGGCGACAGGAACAGCTCGCCGACGGACTGGATCACGTAGACCATGAACAGCGTCCAGAACGGGATCTTCAGCGTCTGCGGGTCGACCAGGCTCGACAGGGCGAACATCAGCAGCAGGAACGCCAGCCCGTTGAAGATGATGCCGAGACCGAACTTGCGCGGGATCGACGGATTGCGGCTGCCCATCTTGATCCACATCCACGCGATCAGCGGCGCCAGCGTGATGATCGCCAGCGAGTTCACGGACTGGAACCAGCCGACCGGGAAGATCCAGCCGCCGAGGTCGCGCTCGACGATGTTCTGCGCGAGGAAGTTGAACGAGCTTCCGGCCTGTTCGAAGAACATCCAGAACAGCACGTTGAACGCGAAGATGATCAGCATCGCGATGGCCATGTCGCGCCGCACCGCGCCATCCCGGAAACCTTCCTTCAGGATCAGCACGCAAAGACCGATGAAGAGCGCCGTCAGCAGCCACTGCAGGTTGCCGGCGTCGATCGAAAGCAGGAAGTAGATCACCGGGATCGCGACCAGCACGCCGGCGAAGACGTACAGCAAGTTGCGCTTGCCGCCGTCGCCATCCGGCGCCCGGCCGACGCCCTTGAGCTGGTCGCGGCCGAGCCAGAACCAGATCAGGCTGATCACCATGCCGATGCCCGAGGCGATGAACACGACCTTGTACGCCGGCAGCTCCGGCGAACCCCCGAACATCCGCTCGGCAAGCCAGCCGGTCAGGATCGGGGCGATGAACGCACCGGCGTTGATGCCCATGTAGAACAGCGTGAAGCCGGCATCGCGGCGCGTGTCACCCGACGAGTAGAGCTGGCCGACCATGGTCGAGATGTTCGGCTTGAACAGGCCGTTGCCCGCGATGATCGTGGCCAGGCCGAGCTTGAACACCAGCTCGTTCGGAACGACGATCATGAACAGGCCGATCGCCATCACCACCGCGCCGAGCAGGATGGAGCGCTGGTAACCGATGATCTTGTCGGCGACGTATCCACCAAACAGGGCGGCGGCATAGACCAGCGCCAGGTAGGCACCGTAGAGGCGGCTGGCCGGGGCTTCGCCGGCACTGTCGCCCGCGTAGAACTGCGCCACGATGTAAAGCGCCAGCGCCCAGCGCATGCCGTAGAAGGCGAAGCGCTCCCAGAACTCCGTCATGAACAGCATCCACAGCGGCTTCGGGTGGCCAAGCAACTGGCTGTACTGCGGAATCGGTGCGCCCGATTCAGGCGTGGTGGCGGCGCCGCTCATTGGATCTCTCCCCTGGGATTTCTTGTGGTTTTGGTTCCGGCGAAGCCGGGCCGGCCGGCCCCGGCCGGCCTGTGAAGGCCGGCAAGGTGTAGCCGGAATGGGCGGCGCCCGTCAAACCATCGTCACAAACCCGGCCCGCGGGATGAACGGGCCGGGCCGCCGGTTCAGCCGGCCGGGACGTACTCGTAGCTGGCGCCCACGCCCAGCGGGATGCCCAGGGCCCAGAAGGCGAGCAGGAAGCCCGTCCACAGCACCAGCAGGGTCACCGAGAACGGCAGCATCAGCGCCACCAGGGTGCCGATGCCGCTGGACTTCACGTACTTGCGGCAGAACACCACGATCAGCGGGAAGTAGGGCAGCAGCGGCGTGATGATGTTGGTGGACGAGTCGCCCACGCGGTAGGCGGCCTGGGTCAGGTCGGGCGAGATGCCCAGCTCCATCAGCATCGGCACCATCACCGCGCCGATCAGCGCCCACTTGGCCGAGGCCGAACCGACCAGCAGGTTCACGAACGCCGACAGGAACACGATGCCCACCAGGGTGAAGCCCAGCGGCAGGCCCAGCGCGCGCAGGCCGTTGGCACCCTCGATGGCCAGCAGTGCGCCCAGGTTGGACTGGCCGAAGGCGTAGATGAACTGCGCGCAGAAGAAGGCCATCACGATGTAGTAGCCCATGCCGCTCATGGCCTTGGCCATGCCCTGCACCACGTCGCGGTGGTTCTTCACCGTGCCCGAGACCAGGCCGTACACCACGCCCGGCACCAGGAAGAAGATGAAGATCAGCGGCACGATCGACTGCATCAGGGGCGCCTGCGCCACCAGCAGGTTGCTCTGGCCTTCCAGCAGTGCGGTGCCCGCCGGCGCGCGCCAGGGCGAGGCCTCCGGCAGCACCGTCATGAGGAAGCCCGCGGCCACGATCGCCATCGCCATCGCCGCCCAGCCCAGGCCGCTCTTCTCGGCAGCCGTCAGCGGGTCGAGCTTGGGCATCTCGGCCGGGTCGCCGTCGACCTTCGTGGCCTTCAGGCGCGGCTCGATCACCCGGTCGGTGAGGAACCAGCCGATGGCGATGATCAGGAAGGTCGACGCGGTGGTGAACACGTAGTTGTTCAGCGGATTCACCACCACGGTCGGGTCGGTGAGGTTGGCCGCGGCCTGGGTCAGGCCCGACAGCAGCGGGTCGAGGCTGCTGGGGATGAAGAAGGTCGCCGAGAAGCCGCCGGACACACCGGCGAACGCCGCCGCGATGCCCGCCAGCGGATGCCGGCCGGCCGCGTAGAAGATCACCGCGCCCAGCGGGATCACCAGCACGTAGCCGGCATCCACCGCGATGTGGCTGAGGATGCCGACCGCGATCAGCGCCGGCGTGAGCAGCATCTTCGGCGTCACCGTCAGCGCCGCGCGCAGGGCCGCCGAGATGAATCCGGTGTGCTCGGCCACGCCCAGGCCCAGCATGGCCACCAGCACCACGCCCAGCGGCGGGAAGGTGACGAAGGTATTGACCATGGCGGCCATGAAACCGGTGAGCGAGGCGCCGGCCAGCAGGTTCTTGATCTCGATGGGGTTGCCGGTGCGCGGGTCGAGCGCGTCGAAGCTCATGCCCGACATCGCCCAGGACACTACCCACACCACCAGCATCAGCAGCAGGAACAGCACCGCCGGGTCGGGCAACTTGTTGCCGATGCGCTCGACCAGGTCGAGCGAGCGGGCGATCCAGCCGCGCGGGGCGGCGGTGTCAGGGGTGGCGGGCGTCATGCGGGCTCCTCGGGATTGAGCAAAGTGCCCGAATCCTAACAGCCACCCGCGTTTGGTTCAGCCCGGCTGGCCCAGCACCGTGCGCACCTCGAACAGCTCGGGGAAGAAGGTCAGCTCCAGCGCCTGCTTCAGGAAGCCCACGCCCGAGCTGCCGCCGGTGCCGCGCCGGAAGCCGATGATGCGCTCGACCGTCTTCATGTGCCTGAACCGCCAGAGCTGGAAGCTGCCCTCCACGTCCACCAGCTGCTCGCAGGTGGCGTAGGCCTCCCAGTGCGTGTCGGTGTCCTCGTAGATGGCCTTGAACACCGGGATCAGCCCGGGCTCGCGCGCGTGCGGCTGCGACCAGTCGCGCTCGACGCAGCCGGCCGGGATGGCGTGGCCGCGGCGGTGCAGGTGGCGCAGGAATTCGTCGTACAGGCTCGGCGCTTCCAGCACGGCGGTGAGCGCGGCTCTGGCGGCCGGGTCGTGCCCGAACACCTTCACCATGCCGGCGTTCTTGTTGCCCAGCAGGAACTCGATCAGCCGGTACTGCAGCGACTGGAAGCCCGAGGCCGGGCCCAGGATGTCGCGGAACTGCAGGTAATCGGCCGGCGTCAGGGTCTCGAGCACCGACCACTGCTCGCTGAGCTGGCGCTGCACCTGCTTCACCCGCGCCAGGATCTTCTGCATCGGGTCGAGCTCGTCGCGCTGCAGGCAGGCGATGGCGGCGCGCAGCTCGTGGATCAGCAGCTTCATCCACAGCTCGGCCACGTGGTGCTGGACGATGAACAGCATCTCGTCGTGGTGCACCGGGTTCGAGAGCGGTTTCTGGGCGGCCAGCAGGGTGTCGAGCTGCAGGTAGCCGCCGTAGGTCAGGCGCTCGCGCAGGTCGGTGGTAATGGCGTCCTCCAGCGGGCGGAGGTTGTCGGGCGAGGTCATCGGGGGTCGGCAGGGCTCGGACAGGGCGTCCATGGTATGTGAAGACCCCGGGGCTGTCCCCGCGGGCGGTTCCTCACGCCACTTGTCACGCTTCTGACCTCGAAGTGGGCTAGATTCCGACCCCTTGGCGGGCTGTCCGCCGATAGCACTGCTTACCTCTTGGGGAGTCACACCGAATGAACCCGACCCACCGCGGCCCGCTGGCCGCGACGATCCTTGCCCTGTGCCTCGCGAGCCCCGCCTGGGCCGCGTCCGACCTCGCCATCAGCCAGGTCTACGGCGGCGGCGGCAACTCCGGTGCGCCCTTCACGCACGACTTCGTCGAGATCCTCAACCGCGGCCAGGCGCCGGTGTCGCTGGGCGGCAAGTCGATCCAGTACGCCTCCGCGACCGGCAGTTTCAGCAACGTGTTCGCCCTGCCCGCCGCCACCGTCCAGCCCGGCCAGTACTACCTGGTGCAGCTGGCGTCGGGCGCCACGGGTTCGCCGCTGCCGGTCACCGCCGACGCTAGCAACAGCTCCCCGAACCTGTCGGGCTCGGCCGGCAAGGTCGCCCTGGTCGACGGCACCGCCGCGCTGGCCTGCGGCGCGGCCGCCGCCCCGTGCAGCGAAGGCCAGCTCGCCGCCATGCTCGATCGCGTCGGCTACGGCACCAACAGCCTGCCCGAAACCGCGTCCGCCCCGGGCCTGTCCAACACCACCGCCGCCCTGCGCGCCGGCGGCGGCTGCACCGACACCGACGACAACAGCGCCGACTTCAGCGTCGTCGCCCCGGCGCCGCGCAACAGCGCCTCGGCGCTGAACCTGTGCGCCGGCGGCACCGACCCGACCGACCCGACCGGCAGCGGCAGCGCCAGCCCGGCCAGCCTCGCGAACGGCGACACCACCCTGCTCACGGTCACCGTGACGCCCGGCCGCAACCCCGACTCCACCGGCATCAGCGTGGTCGGCGACCTGGCCGCCATCGGCGGCAGCGCCGCCACCGCGTTCCGCGACGACGGCCTGCAGGGCGATGCGGTCGCGGGCGACAACGTGTTCTCGTTCGAAGCCCTGGTGGACGCGGCGCAGCCGGGCGCGGTGTCACTGATGGTCACCATCGCCGACCAGCAGGCGCGCACCAGCACCGCCAGCATCGGCCTGTCGGTGGTCGGCGAAGTGCGCATCTCCGACATCCAGGGCACCGGCACCGGCTCGCCGCTGGCGATCGGCACCCAGGTGCTGACCGAAGGCATCGTCACCGCCCGCCGTGGCAACGGCTACTTCATCCAGAGCGCGCCGGGCGACGAAGATGGCGACCCGGCGACGGCGGAAGGCCTGTTCGTGTTCACCGGCGGCACCCCGCCCGCGGACGCCGCGGTCGGCAACCGCCTGCGCATCGGCGGCACCGTCACCCAGTTCAGCCGCACCCCGCACGGTTACCCGCTGACCCAGCTGGGCAGCAGCAGCTTCACCGTGCTCTCGACCGGCAATCCGCTGCCGCCGTCGGTGACCCTCGATGCCTCGGCGCTGGCCGAAGGCGTGGCGCTCGATGCGCTGGGGCGCTACCAGGGCATGCGGGTCGACCTGCCGGCCGCGGTGGTGGTGGGTCCGACCAACGGCTTCGGTGATTTCCACGTCACCCTGCCGGGCACCGTGCGCCCCGCGCGCGAGCCGGGCATCGCCGCGCTCGACGCGGTGCCGCTGCCGGCCGGGAACAACATCCCGCGCTTCGACCGAAATCCCGAGCGCCTGCGCGTCGAGAGCCTGGGCCTGGAGGCGGGCACCGCGCTCAACGTCGACGCCGGCACGCAGCTGCAGGGCATGGCGGGCGTGATGTACTACGACCGCGGTGACTTCACCCTGCTGCTCGGCGACAACAGCGGCATCGTCGCCAGCGGCGGCGCCTTCGTCAGCGCGGTGCCGGCGGCGCCGGCCGGCGCGGTGCGCATCGGCAGCTACAACATCGAGAACTTCGCCCTCACCGGCGACTTCCTCACCCGCCTCGACAAGCTGTCCGAAGTGTTCTGCCAGTACCTGGGCAACCCCGACATCGTCGGCCTGGTCGAGATCGCCAACCAGGCCGCCGCCGACCGCCTCGCCTCGGCCATCAACACCAACGAATTCGGCACCTGCCCGGACAACCCGCAGTACACCGCCACCGTGCTGTCCAACAGTGGCAGCCAGCGCCTGGGCTACCTGGTCAAGACCGCACCGGTGGTGGGCAGCAGCGCGCGCGTGACGGTGGATTCGGTGACCGAGATGTTCGTCGGCGAACCGCTGGTGGCGCCGGATGGCAGCACCGCCTCGGGCGTGCTGTTCGACCGTGCCCCGCTGATGCTGGCCGCGCGCGTGACCGGCGAGAACGGCGAGCAGTTCCCGGTCACCGTGCTGCTCAACCACACCCTGTCGCTGCTCGACGTCAACTCGCTCTCCACCCGCAGCGACTCGTGGCTCACCGCCGGCAACCGTTCGCGCGGCAAGCGCCTGCAGCAGGCGGTGATGCTGTCGGAGCTGGTCGAGGCGATCCAGGCCGACCCCACCCCGGCCAACCTGGTGCTGATCGGCGACTACAACGCCTTCGACTTCAGCGACGGCTACGTGGACGTGATGGGCATCATCGGCGGCACGCCGGCGCCGGCCGACCAAGTGCTGCTCAACGGCCCCAGCGCGGTCACCCGCCCGCTGGTGAACCTGATCTCCACCAAGCCGGAAGCCGAGCGCTACTCGTACGTGTTCGAGGGCAACATCCAGAGCCTCGACCACGCGCTGGTCAACGACACCGTGCTCGCGAACACCGAGGCCCGCCTGTTCCACGCCCGCGTGAACAGCGATTTCGCGACCGACAACGCCGCCGACCCGACCGTGCCGGTGCGCACCTCCGACCACGATCCGCTGGTGGCCGAACTGCGCGTGGGCCGGTTCCTGGACGCCGACCTGGCCGTGGTGGTCGACAGCCCGCGCAAGCCGGTGCCCAGCGGCCGGATCGCCCGCTTCGACGTGACCGTGGCCAACCTGCAGGCCGCCGACGCGCTGCAGCCCGCGCTGCAGGTGGCGGTCGAGGCCCTCCCGGGCCGGGTGCGGATCGTCCCGGTTGGGGGCTGGACCTGCGACGCCCCGGTCGCGACCGATGCCGGCAGCGAGGTCGCCTGCCGCCGCGACGCGGCCATGGCACCGGGCGCAATGGCGCGCCTGCGCCTGGAGGTGGACGCGGTGCGCCTGGGCGGCTTCCAGGACGTGGGCGTGGAAGCCACCGTGACCACCCTGAGCCGCGACCTGGACCCGGCCAACAATGCCGACACGGGCCGCGCCACGATCGTCGGCCGGCCGCAAAACCCGTTCGACCGCTGAAAGCCGGCTCCGGTGGATTCCAATCCGCCGGGGCTTGGCTAGAATCCATCGCAGGGCTTGACTCCGACCCCGCCTGCACCGGCGGGGTCTTTATTTGGGGAATCCACCGATGTCTATCCTGCGACGGGCCGCCTACGGTCTGCTGTTCTCCGCCTGCCTGGCGCTGCCGGTGGCCGCCGGCGCCAAGCCAGGTGTGGGCGAGGACCGGGCGGAGACCGTGCCGGCCAAGATCCACGAGATCCAGGGCAGCGGGCTGGTCTCGCCCTTCGCCGGCACCGAGGTGGTGGTCGAGGGCATCGTCACGGCGAAGACCGACCAGGGCTATTTCATCCAGTCCCCCGACGCCGCCTCCGACGGCCATCCGGAGACCTCCGAGGCCCTCTTCGTGGAGAGGGAACTGCCCGATCAGCTCCTCGTGTCCACGGGCGACCGCGTGATGGTTTACGGCCGGGTGGAGGAGGTGCTGCCCGGGGACTACCCGCACCAGCTGACCGTGACGCGGCTGGTCGACGTCACAGCGCAATTCGTCCTCGCCAGCGGCGAACCGCTGCCCGCGCCGGTCCAACTCGACGCCGCCGACCTCGCGCCCGACGGCGACCCGACCGCGCTCGAGCACCTGGAAGGCATGCGCGTCAGCGCCTTCCAACTGGTGGTCGTGGGAGCCACCGAGAGCTTCGTCGATCCCGAGACCCAGACCGTGCTGCCCGGCGGCGTTTTCCACGCCGTCTTGAACACCGATATCGCCAGCGAGGCGCCGCCGTACCGCGAATCCGGCCTGCCGCCCTTCACCGCCGAACCGCTGCCGGCCGGCAAGTCCCTGGCCTTCCACGACGGCAACCCGCAGGTGTTGGCCGTCGACGGCAACCGCCAGCGCGGCGACACCGACCACGACCTCGAGGTCGGCCGCAACGACCGGATCCGCAACGCGGTGGGCGTGCTCGACTACGACCGGCGCTTCACGCTGCTGATCGATCCGCAGGCGCCCCTGGTGGTCGATCCCGGCTGGCGCGGCGAAGGCGCCTTTTTCCTCGCGCCCGGCGAAGTGAAGCTGGTCTGGATGGACCTGGGCGGCCTGTACGACGCCAGCGACGACCCGCTTCGGGACGAGCCGCTGCCGTCGCAGGCCGTGTACGAGGCCCGCCTCGCCAAGATTGCGCAAGGCCTTTGCAACTTCCTGGCCAACCCCGAGGTGATTGCCGTCGGCGGCGTGGAGAACGCGCAGGTGCTGCAGGACCTCGCGGCGCTCGTCGAAACAAACCCGACCACGTATTGCCCCTGGCCCCGGCAGTACCAGGCCGTGCTGGTGGAAGGCAGCGACCCGGGCGGCCTCGACCTTGGCTTCCTGGTCGCGGGTTACCTCGTCGATGGCGTGAACCCGCGCGTACAGGTGCTCGAGGCCGGCACCTTCGCCGGCGCCGACACCAGTGCGAACCCGGACGGCTCAAGCGAGCCGCTGTTCGTGCGCCCGCCGCTGGTGGCGCGCCTGCGCCTGACCGACGAGGAGGGCCGCCAGAGCGATTTCACCGCGGTGAACACGTTCCTGTTCCCGGGCAGCGATTCCGATTCACTCGCTTCCGGCGCGGCCGGCTGGGCCACCGCGGGCGAGCGCACCATGACACTGCGCGCCCGCCAGGCCGCGCGCATCGCGTCGTGGATCCACGACCGCCAGCAGGCCGACCCCGGGGAAGCGCTGGCCGTGCTCGGCGGCTTCGAGGCCGATGCGTTCAACGACGGCCGCGTGGACGTGATGGGCATCGTCACCGGCCGTCCCGCCCCGGCGAATGAGACCTGGGTGTCGGCGCCCAGTGCGATCACCGCGCCGCTGTCCAACCTCACGCTTCTGGCACCGGCCAGCACGCGCTACAACGCCAACGACCGCGGCGAGTTCCGCGCGCTGGACCACATCCTCGTCAACGACGCCATGCGCCGCCGCTTCGCCATCACCAGCGCGCACCCGCGCATGAATGCCGACTTCCCGGCCAGCGCGCGCGCGGCCGGCGACGACAGCTTCACGTTCTCCGCGCGCGACCCGCTGATGGCGCGGATGGCGGTGGCGGCCTTCATCGACGCCGATACCCGCGTGGAGATCTATTCCAGCGGCACCTTCAGCCCGCGCGTGGACAACATCTTCTACCTGGGCGTCACCAACCAGGGCCCCGACCCGGCGCCGTCGCTCGAGCTGGTGATCGAATCGAGCCTCGCGCCTGCGCAGTGGAGCCTGGCCACCAGCTGGCCGGGCTGGACCTGCGGCGCGGTCGAGGCGGCGGCTGGCGGCAGCCGCGTCACCTGCAACAACCCGCGCCTGGTCGAGAGCGCCGGCTTCGAGATGCACGTGCCGGCGGATCTGTCGCTGGACGGCGGCAGCGCCACCTTCACCGCGCGCCTCACCGGCGGCCACAACGACCCGAACCTGGCCGACAACACCTCGACCCGCGTCTTCAGCTTCGATGGCCGCGTCGACCTGCGCACCGAGCTCATGCCCATCAACGGCACCGAGGACCTCATCCCCGGCGACTCTGGCGGCTGGGTGGTGATCGTCAACCGCGGCCCGCTCAACCCGCCGGGGCCGGTGACGATCACCCTGGACGTCGATGCCGACGCCGACGACATCACGCTGAACCTGTCCAACGGTTACGTCACCTGCGACGCCGGTGTCGCGACCGCGCCTGGACGCAGCCGCTTCACCTGCACCGCGGTGAACGACGACTTCCTGCAGGTCGCGGTGTTCGCGCTGACCTTCCAGACCGGGCTGCTCGACGGCGGCCGCGTGATCGGACTGCGGGCCGAGGCCCGGGCCAGCGGCACCGATCCCACGCCCGACGACAATGTCGCGACCGCCACGCGCCGCGTGTCGGACCGCGTGGACCTGGTGGTGTCGACGCCGTCGCCCTCGCTTGAGGTCGCCACGCTCGACAGCCAGCCCCGCGTCTTCGTTTCGGTCGCCAACGTGATCCGCGGCGTGGCCCGCAACGCCCGGCTCGAGATCCTCGTGGACCTGCCGCCCGCGGCGATCGACGAGGTGCAGACGATCGTCTCGGGCCAGGCGCCCGACATCTGGGCCTGCCTGCCACCGGCGGCCGACGGCGCGGGCGCGCGCATCGTCTGCACACCGACCTCGCCGCTGGTGCAACCGCAGTTCCCGTCCTACAGCTACGGATTCTCGCTCGCGCTCACCCCGCCCTACCGGGAAGGCCTGCCGAACTACACGGTCACCACCCGCGTCATCGCCACCTCCGATTCCGAGGAGCAGGTGCCGGCCAACAACAGCGGCGAGGCCAGCTTCACGGTGGACCAGACCACCAACCTGGCGATGTACGTCACGTCGCCCAACGGCCCGGTCGCCGAACCTGGCCTGGCGACGTTCCCGGTGCGGGTGGAAAGCTTCGGCCCCAACACGCCGCGCAACCCGCGCATGCGCCTGTCTTTCGACGCAGTGCTGGCGCCGGGCGACATCCTGGTGTCCGACAACTTCGGACAAGCCGTGGCCTGCACCGGCGATGCCGCGCCGGCCGGCAGCACCGCCGTGGTTTGCCCGGTACCGCTGGCCTATCCTTTCATGACGGTCGCTGCCCGCACCTCGCCAGCGCTGGCGGTTCGCGGCATGCTGGCGCTGCAGGCCACGGCATCCAACGACCTGCCCGAGGCGACGCCGGCCAACAACGTCGCCAACGGCACCGTCAACGTCATCGCGCTGGCGGACCTTTGCCTGGGCCGCGACTGCGTCTCCTTGCCACGACCGTATCCGGTGAGGCTTGAGCCGGACCAGCTCAACACGCTGACGTTCGACGTGGCCAACCTCGGCCCGAGCACCGCACGCAACGCCGTCGCGATCGTCGATGTCCTGCTGAAGGCCTCGCGCGTGACCGCCTCCTTCAACGGCCAGGCCTGCGAACCGGCCGAGGACATCGGCACCAGCAACAGCCGGGTACGCTGCCCGCTGGGCGACCTGGTTGGCGACGGCGCCCGCGGCACGCTGTCCTTGGCACTGGATACCGCGAACCTCCTGCAGGGCGACCAAACGAACCTGCGCATTCGCCTGCAGAGCGACGTGCCTGACCCGCGCAACCTGAACAACGAGATCAGCCTCGTGCTGCCGATCGCACCCGTCGTCGATCTCTCGGCCCAGGTCACCGCGAAGGCCACCCGCTTCCCGGGTCCCGCGGTGTTCTCGATCACCGCGGCCGCCGACGGTCCGTCGACCAGCGCGCTGAGCGATCTCGTCATCCGCGTCGAGTCCCCGGGCGCCAGCAGCTACGCCAATCTGGTGATGGACGGTCCGGGCTGGCTGTGCGGCCTCACCATCTTCGACGTCGAGCTCCAGGAATGGACGTGCAGTCGCTTCCTGCCGATCGCTAGCGGTGCGCCCAGCCTGATCGGCGTCGAGGTGCCGGCCTTCCGGTTCGGCCAGATCGGCCGTGCCATCCGCGTCACGGCCACCCATCGCTACCCGCCGACCGCGCTGGCCGTCGACCGCACCCCGGACAACAACAGCGACCACGCAGCGCACGTCGTCGACGGCCGCCGCACGCAGTCGATGAAGGACGCATCGAGGCCAAAGGCGACGAATGACCCGCGCCGCGGCGTGAACGCCGGCAGGGCGCCGATCCGTTGAGCGCGTGAAATACGGACGGGCGGAAGAAGAAATTTTCTCTTTCCGCCCATCCGGTACCGGGATGGCTAGACTCTGGGCACTGCCATAGAAGGCGCCGCCCTCGCCGCGGCGCCATCCCCGGGGAAAATCCAATGCCGAATCACGTCGCCCGCGTCCTGCTGGGCCTGTCCGTCCTCGCGCTCGGCGCCGCCACGACCGCCGCGAAGTCACCGCCCGCCGATCGCCTGGGCGTGGTGGACACGCTCATCCACGAGATCCAGGGCAACGGGCTGGCCTCGCCGCTGCTGGGAACCCGGGTCACCACCCAGGGCGTGGTCACCGCCGTCGTCGGCGACGGCTATGTCCTGCAGTCGCTGCCGGGCGACGAGGACGCCGATCCCGCGACCTCGGAAGGCCTGTTCGTGTTCACGGGCACCGCGGACCCCACCGTCGCCGTCGGCCAGCAGCGCGAGGTCGAGGGCCTGGTGCAGGAAGCGACTATCGGCGACAGCCCGCACCAGCTCGCGCTGACGCGGCTGGTCGACACGCAGTCCCTGCTGCTGGCCTCCGGCCTACCGCTACCCGTGCCGGTGGCGATCGTCGCCGAGGAGCTGTCGCCGGACGCCGACGTGGATGCGCTCGAACGCTACGAGGGCATGCGGGTGTCGGTGGCGCGCTTGGTGATAGTCGGCCCCACGGGCGCCTCGATCGACCCCACCCTGCTCACCGCGACCAGTGACGGCGTGCTCCATGCTGTCTGGGGCCAGACCTTCGGCATCGACGCCGAGCCCCCGCTGCGCGAACCCGGCCTGTCCTTGCTCGATGCCGGCACGCCGCCGACCGGCAAGAACCTGATGATGCACGACGCCAATCCGGAAGTACTGCGCATCGACAGCCGCGCCCAGCCCGGCACGCCACGACTGGACCTGGGCAGGAACGACCGCCTGCGCGACGCGGTCGGCGTGCTGGGCTACGCCGACGCGCGCTATTCGCTGCTGCTGGACCCTGTATCGACGCTGGTCGTGCAGCCGCGTCCGCGCGGCGGCAACAGCGCCCGCTCACCGGTCGAACTGCGCATGGCCTGGGTGGATCTCGCCGGGCTGTTCGACGCCAGCGACGATCCTGCGCGCAGCGAGCCGGTCCCGGCGCCGGCCGGCTACCAGGCCCGTCTCGCCAGGATCGCCAACAGCATTTGCCGTTCGCTCAACAATCCCGAGGTGATTGCGGTCCAGGGCGCCGAAAATCTGCAGGTGCTCCAGCAGCTGGCGGCCGTGATCGAGACCAACCCATCGACGTTCTGCCCCGACCCTCGCCAGTACGAGGCCTTGCTGGTCGAAGGCACGGACGCCAGCGGCCTGGACGTCGGTTTTCTGGTCGCCGGTGCCGTCGTGGACGGCCTCAACCCGCGCATCGCCGTGCTCGAGGTCAGCACCCCGGGCGCGGCGGAAACCAGCGCACACCCGGCCGGTGGCTCGGAGCCGCTGTTCACGTCGCCGCCGCTGGTGGCGCGCTTGCGGATGACCAGCGGGCGAGGACGCACGCTAGTGCTCACGGCGGTCAATGCGCGCCTGCACCCGCTGGGCGGGGCCGACTCGTTGCTGCCCGGCGCCAACGGCTGGGCCACCGAGGGCGAGCGCATCATGACGCTGCGCGCCCGCCAGGCCGCCAGCCTCGCCACTTGGATCGAGGCCTGGCAACAGTCCCATCCGGACGAAGCGCTGGCCGTGTTCGGCGGCTTTGACGCAGACCCGTTCAATGACGGCCGCGTGGACGTCATGGGCCTGGTCACCGGCCGCGCCGCGCCCGCGGACCAGAGCTGGGTTTCGCTTCCCAGCGCAGTCACCACGCCGCTGACGAACCTGACCCTGACGGTGCACCCTTGGCTGCAATACAACGCGACCGAGCGCGGCGACCTGCGCGGCCTTGACCACATCCTCGTCAATGCGGCGATGCTGGAGGCGGTGGGCTTCCTGGCCGCGACGCCGCGCGTGAACACCGATTACCCGGCCGTCGATCGCTTCGCCACCGGCACCGGCAAGTACGCCTTCTCACCGCGCGATCCGCGCCTGGCGCGGATGTCGGTGAAGTCCTTCATCGATGCCGACACCCGTGTCGAGATGAACCTGCCCGCCACCCTCAACCCGAACGGCTCGGGCACGTATCCGCTCGCCGTCGCCAACGCCGGTCCGGACTTCGCGCCGTTGCTGGCATTCGAGGTCCGCTCGACCCTGCCGCCAGCCCCGTGGGCGCTTACCCCCCTGTGGCCCGGCTGGTTCTGCAGCGAGCCGGAAGCCACGGTCGATGGCAGCCGCAGCCTGTGCCGGCACGATGGCTTGCGGGCCCCGGAGTACAACCACTTCCAGCTTTATGTCGGCAGCGACCCGTCGTTGGAGGGCACCCGCACCACCTTTGTTGCCAGCGTGACCGGTGCGCACGGCGATCCCGATCCGGGCAACAACGAAGTCCAGGCCACCATCGATTGGGA
Organism: Arenimonas sp.; assembly: GCF_022842045.1. Classification (GTDB taxonomy): domain Bacteria; phylum Pseudomonadota; class Gammaproteobacteria; order Xanthomonadales; family Xanthomonadaceae; genus Arenimonas. The sequence continues at coordinate 31,141 of NZ_JALHQI010000014.1, forward strand.
CTCGCGCGTGGATGTCTTGGTGGAGCTGTCGGCGGGCAATGACGCCGACCCCATCCTGGCCGGCGAAACGGGGGTTTGGGCCGTGGCCGTGAAGCGCGCGGGCCTGAACCCGCCCGGCCAGGTGGGCGTGGCCATAGAAGTTGATGCCGAAGTGGGCCAGGTGACCCTGGTCCGGGATCCCGCCGGGATGGGCTGCAACCCGGGCACGCCGACCGGACCGCGATCGAGCCGGTTCGAATGCACCATCTACGGCACCAACGCGCTGACGCTCAAGACCTTCGACGTCAACGTCGCCACGCGGCCTGAGGATGCCGGCCGCGTGATCGGCGTGCGGGTCACCGCCGAGACCTACTTCGGTGTGACCGACATCGACCTCGGCAACAACACCGCCGCCGTCAGTCGCGCCGTGGCCGGCGTCGTAGACCTTTGGGCGCGCGTCGCGGCCAAGCCCACCCGGTACCCTGCACCGGCGGAATTCCTGGTCTCGGCGGGCGCCAGTGGCTCGCCCCATGCCGACATTAGCCGTGTGGTCATCGCCGTCGAAGGGCCCTTCCAGTCCGATGCACCCGTCGTGACGGGCGATGGCTGGACCTGCATGTTGCTGTTCGGCATTCCCTCCGATCCAACCCGCGTTCGGTGCGATCGCCTGTGGCCGCTCGCGGCGGGCAGCACCAGCTTCTTCACCGTCAAGGTGCCGGCGGATCGCTTTGAACAGGTGGGCAGCAGCCTCCGCGTCAGCGCCCATCATGCCTTCCTGTACGGCGCGGCTTCCATCGACAACAATCCGTACAACGATTACGACGAGGCCACCTGGGTGGTGGATGGTCGCCGCACGCAATCCGTGACCCCGCCCGCGGAACCAACGCCGGCGTACGGTAAACCACGCCTCCCCACGCCAACGCCGCGCAAGCCGCAGGCGCGGGCCGCCGCGATGGACTGACGCGTTTTTTCCCCGACCGGCGCTTGCCACGCCCGGTCCGGGGCTGCTATCAAACGGGTCTGCCTGGGAGGGCCCGTGATGGCGACCGTTGCCAGTTTCGAAATCGAATACCTGCAGTACCTGGGGCCCGACGGCCGTTTGGTGCGTGAAGACCTGCCCGAGTTCGCCAAGGAGCGGAAGAACCTGGTCGAGCTGTTCAAGACCATGCTGTACGTGCGCACCTTCGACACCAAGGCGGTGGCGCTGCAGCGCACCGGCAAGCTGGGCACCTACGCCAGCTGCCTGGGCCACGAGGCCGCGCACATCGGCATCGGCACGGCCATGCAGTACGACGACGTGTTCGCGCCGTCGTACCGCGAGTACGGCGCCCAGATCGTCCGCGGCGTGAAGCCGCGCGACATCCTGATGTACTGGGGCGGCGACGAGCGCGGCAACGACTTCTCCGGCCCGCCGCACGACTACCCGTGGTGCGTGCCGATCGCCACCCAGTGCCTGCACGCGGCCGGCGCCGCGCTGGCGTTCAAGCTGCGCGGCGAGCCACGCGTGGCGGTCACCTGCGTCGGCGACGGCGGCAGTTCGAAGACCGACACCTACGCCGCCATCAATTCCGCCGGCGCGTACACGCTGCCCTTCGTGCTCTGCATCATCAACAACCAGTGGGCGATCTCGGTGCCGCGCAAGGCCCAGACCGGCGCCAAGACCCTGGCCCAGAAGGGCTTGGCCGGCGGCCTGGACTGCGTTCAGGTGGACGGCAACGACATCATCGCCGTGCGCGCCGCGATGGACCACGCCATCAAGCGCGCGCGCAACGGCCATGGCGGCAGCGTGCTCGAGCTCGTCACCTACCGCCTCTCCGACCACACCACCGCCGACGACGCCCGCCGCTACCGCGACGACGCCGAGGTGAAGGCCGGCTGGGAGCGCGAGCCGATGTCGCGCCTGCGCACCTTCCTGATTTCGGAAGGCGTGTGGAGCGAGGCCGAAGAGGCCGCGTGGAAGGAGGAATGCGGCAAGCGCGTGGACGAAGAAGTGAACGCCTACCTCGAGACCAAGGTGCAGCCGGTGGAAGCGATGTTCGACCATCTCTACGCCGAGCTTCCCGCCGAGCTGGAAGCCCAGCGCGAAGACGCCATCCAGTGGGAGGCTCGCTGATGGCCGCCATCACCCTGATCGAGGCGATCACGCAGGCGCTGGCCTGGGAAATGAAGCACGACGACACCGTGGTCGTGCTGGGCGAGGACGTGGGCGTGAACGGCGGCGTGTTCCGCGCCACCGCCGGCCTGCAGCAAACCTTCGGCAGCGAACGCGTGCTCGACACGCCGCTGGACGAAACCACCATCGCCGGCCTCACCGTCGGCCTGGCCTCGCAGGGCTTCAAGCCGGTGGCCGAGGCGCAGTTCGACGGCTTCATGTACCCGATGGTGGACCACATCGTCTGCCACGCCGCGCGTTTCCGCTACCGCACCCGCGGCCGCCTGACCTGCCCGATGGTGCTGCGCGTGCCCTGGGGCGGCGGCATCCGCGCGCCCGAGCACCATTCCGAAGCCAACGAGTCCATCTTCACCAACGTGCCGGGCCTGCGCGTGGTGATGCCGTCCTCGCCGCAGCGCGCCTACGGCCTGCTGCTGGCCGCGATCCGCGACCCCGACCCGGTGATCTTCTTCGAGCCCAAGCGCATCTACCGCCAATACAAGGAAGAGGTGCCCGACGACGGCGAGGCGCTGCCGCTGGACGTGTGCTTCGTGCTGCGCGACGGCAGCGACGTCACGATGGTCACCTGGGGCGCGCAGGTGAAGGAAACGCTGGAGGCCGCCGACAAGCTGGCCGAGCAGGGCATCAGCGCCGAGGTCATCGACGTCGCCACGCTGACGCCGCTCGACTTCGACACCATCAAGGAATCCGTGGCCAAGACCGGCCGCTGCGTGATCGTGCACGAGGCCGCCAAGACCGCGGGCTTCGGCGCCGAAATCGCCGCCCGCCTGTCGGAGGAGTCGATGTTCGACCTGGTCGCCCCGGTCGAGCGCGTCACCGGCTACGACACCCACATCCCCCTGTTCCGCCTGGAAATGAAGTACCTGCCCAGCGTGGACAAGATCGTCGCCGCCGCCCAGCGCGTCGCCGCGGCCGGCTGAGGACACCCCATGAGCGAGAAGAAGCTGTTCCTGTTGCCCGACCTGGGCGAGGGCCTGCCCGACGCCGAGATCGTCGAGTGGCTGGTGAAGGTGGGCGACGTCGTGAAGCTTGACGAGCCGCTGGTGTCGATGGAGACCGCGAAGGCGGTGGTGGAGGTGCCCTCGCCGTATTCCGGCAAGGTGCTGCGCCTCGCCGGCGGTGCCGGCGACGTGATCGAGACCGGCCACTGGCTGGTCGAGGTCGAGATCGACCCCTCCCTGCCCCAGCGCGCCGATGCGCAAGACACCGGGCATTCGCACGGCCACAAGGGCGCCGGCAAGCCGGTGCCCAACGAGCCGTCGCGTGACGATGACGACGACACCACCGTGGTCGCCTCCGACACTGGCGGCGAGCTCCGCGAGGCGCCCGGCGACGGCGATGCCGGCACCGTGGTGGGCGCCATGGAAAGTTCCAACGCCGTGCGCAGCGAGCAGGCCATCGCGGTCGGTGGCGTGAAGGCCATGCCGGCCGTGCGCGCGCTGGCCAAGAAGCTCAAGGTCGACCTGGCCCGCGTCACGGCCACCGGCGCCAACGGCGACGTCACCCTCGCCGACGTCAAGCGCGCCGCCGCCAATCCCGCGCCTGCCGCAGCCGCCCCGCGCCCCACCCCTGTAGGAGGGCCTTCAGGCCCGAAGCCTTTCGCCGAGCGCCCGCAGCCCCCGGCCAAGAGCTTCGGGGTTAAAACCCCTCCTACAGACAGCGACGCGAAGCTGGACGTGGACGACCCGGTGCGCGGCGTGAAGCGCAACATGATCCGCACCATGTCGCAGGCGCACGCCGAAGTGGTGCCGACCTCGCTGATGGACGACGCCGACATCCACGCCTGGGCCCCGGGCGAGGACATCATGGCGCGCCTGATCCGCGCGCTGGGCGTGGCCGCGCAGGCCGTGCCGGCGCTCAACTCCTGGTTCAACGCCAAGGAAGGCACGCTGCGCCGCCACTCGCGGGTCGACGTGGGCATCGCCATCGACTCGCCCGACGGCCTGTTCGTGGCCAACCTGCGCGGCGCCGAGAAACTCGACGCCTGGCAGATCCGCGGCGAGCTCAACCGCATCCGCGACGGCGTGCGCACCCGCAGCCTGCCGCCCGAGGACCTGCGCGACTACACCCTGATGCTGTCGAACTTCGGCGTCTTCGCCGGCAAGTACGCCACGCCCGTGGTGGTGCCGCCCTGCGTCTGCATCGTCGGCGCCGGCCGCCTGTACCACGCGGTGGTGCCGGTGCTGGGCGGGCTGGAAACCCACCGCACGATGCCGATCTCGCTCACCTTCGACCACCGCGCCTGCACCGGCGGCGAGGCGGCCCGCTTCCTGCGCGCCCTGCTGGACGACCTGCAGCGCCCGAACTGAGCCTCAGTCCTCGTCGGCCTCGACGCGATTCCGGCCGCGCCGCTTGGCGCGATAGAGTGCCTGGTCGGCACGCTGGAACAAGGCCTCGGGCGCATCCCGCCCGGCCAGCCCCATCGCCAGCCCTGCCGACATCGTGACGGCCATCGGCAGGTCCGGCCGCGCGGCGACGTCGCCGCGGATGCGCTCGACCACCGTGCGCGCGCCGGCCAAAGGCGTACCGGGCATGATCACCAGGAACTCCTCGCCGCCGTAGCGCACGGCGATGTCGCCGCCGCGAACGGCGCGCCCGATCTCCTCGCCGACGATGCGCAGCACGGCATCGCCGGCCGAATGGCCCAGGGTGTCGTTGATGCGCTTGAAGTGGTCGATGTCCAGCACGGCGACCACGTAGGGTGCGTTCCTGGCGAACGACTGGAGCTTGTCCTCCTGGCGGATCTTCTCCAGGCCGGTGCGGTTCAGCAGCCCGGTCAGCGCATCGGTGCTGGCCTCGGTCGCCAGCTCGGTGTTCTCGGCCTCGAGCTGGCGCTGGTAGCGCAGCAGGTCACGCGTGAAAAGCTCGCGCTCGACCAGCTGGCGCTGGGCGTCGAGCTGGCCGCGGCGCGACTCGAGCAGCTGCACCGCCAGCCGCGCCAGGGCGCGCAGCGCGTCGCGCTGCCGCGGCGACAGTTCGCGCGGCTGGGTGTCGATCACGCATACCGTCCCGAGCGCGTGCCCGCCCGGCGCTACCATCGGCGCCCCCGCGTAGAAGCGCAGGTGGTCGGGGCCGGTGACCTGCGGGTAATCCCTGAACAGCGGATGCCGCGATGCATCGGTGACCACGGTGACCTCGTCCGGCCGGCGGATGGCGACGTCGCAGAAGGCGATGCCGCGTTCGGTTTCCTCGCCCTCGATGCCCTCCGAGGCCTTGAACCACTGGCGCTCTTCGTCGATGAAGGTCATCACTGCCTGCGGCGTGCCGCAGACCTGGCGGGCCAGGGCCACGATGTCGTCGTAGGCCTGCTCGGGCAACGTGTCCAGGATGCGGTAGCGACGCAAGGCGTCGATGCGTTCCTGCTCGGCCCCGGCGGGAATGGGCGGCGGCGCGGATTGCAGTTCCATACGGTCAACCTCCTCCGGCTGGCCTCCAGTGTAGGCCTCCACACCCTCCGCGCAAGCCGCTGCCACGGAACGGGTCACCGCGGGGTCAGGTTCCGAACCTGGCCCTGCCCTTGGCCGCGGGCGCGGGAAATCAGGCCTGGCGAAAGCGCATCCCGCGCCAGGACCAGGCAACGGCGATCACGGCGAGGAACGCCTTGTACGCCAGCAAACTGGCCAGTACCTGGCGCCAGATCGGGCCGGCCTCGATGCTGGTGCTGGCGATCGAATAGCCCCAGCGCCCTGCGACGAAGCTGGCCGCGAACGCCAGCGCCAGCATCGCCAGGTCGAAGTTGCGCCGCGCCGGCGTGCGCGCGAGCGTGCGCGGATAAAACCAGTACAGCGCAGCCAGGATCGCGAACCAGGGCAGGAAGAGGAGGATCGCGAGGTCGGCGATGTCGGCCATCAGGCGCCCTCCTCCGCGAAGGCCGCCAACGCGGCGGCCACTTCTTCCAGCAGCGCGTGCGCCGCGAGTTCGCCCATGGCGTCCTCGCCGAGGTGCACCACGCGACCCGCCGCTTCGCGCAGGCCGGCGCCGGCATCCGCCTTCAGGCGCGCGATGGCCTGCCCGGCCTCGCGCGGCGAGGCGTGGCCCAGGCCCAGCAACAGCTCACGCCCATCCGCCGCCACCAGCTTGAAGTGGAAGCGCCCATCGGCCTCGCGGTACTGCTTGAACTGGGGCATCGCCGCCTTCGCCTTCCCCGCCTTGGCCACGACCACCTGCTCGCGCAGGTCGCGCAGGCCCACGGCGTAGCGCAGTTCGGCCAGCAGCGGCGTGGCGATCCTGCGCGCCTTGATGGCGCCCTCGCGCAGGATGGCCTCGATCTCGATCGGCTTGGCCATCAGCGCCTCGTACTTCTCGCGCATGGGCGCGACCTCGGCGTCGATGCGCTCGAACAGCGCCTGCTTGGCGTCGCCCCAACCGATGCCGTCGGCAAAGGCCCGCGCAAAATCGTCCGACTGCTCCGGCGTCGAGAACGCCTGGTGCAGCTGGAACAGCGCCGAACCCTCGGTATCCTTCGCCTCCCCGGGCGCCCGCGAATCGGTCACGATCGAGAAGATGAGCTTCTTGAGCTCGTTGCGCGGCGCGAACAGCGGGATGGTGTTGTCGTAGCTCTTGCTCATCTTGCGGCCGTCGAGGCCGGGCAGCGTGGCCACGCTCTCCTCGATCGCGGCCTCGGGCAGCACGAAGTGCTCGCCGTACAGATGGTTGAAGCGCGCGCCGAAGTCGCGCGCCATCTCGATGTGCTGGATCTGGTCGCGCCCCACCGGCACCGAGTGCGCCTTGAACATCAGGATGTCGGCGGCCATCAGCACCGGGTACATGAAAAGACCTGCAGTGACGCCGGCATCGTCGTCCTCGCCCGCTTCGCGGTTGCGGTCCACCGCCGCCTTGTAGGCGTGCGCGCGGTTGAGCAGGCCCTTGCCGGCCACGCAGGTCAGCAGCCAGGTCAGCTCCGGGATCTCGGGAATGTCGGACTGGCGGTAGAACCACACCTTGTCCGGCTGCAGCCCGCAGGCCAGCCAGCTGGCCGCGATCTCGAGCGTCGAGCGCTGCACCCGCGCCGGGTCCTGCACCTTGATCAGCGCGTGGTAGTCGGCCAGGAAATAGAAGCTTTCCACGCCGGGGCGATGGCTGGCGGCGATCGCAGGGCGGATCGCGCCGGCGTAATTGCCCAGGTGCGGGGTGCCGGAGGTGGTGATGCCGGTAAGGACGCGGGTCGCGGGCATGGGGTCGTCTGCTGTGTGAACGCAGGCATTTTAGCCCGCCCGGGACGCCAACCCCGTTTGCCGGCGCGGAACGTTGAAATCCGCGTCCAACCCCGGAGCCCGCCCATGAAACGCCTGATCCCCGCCCTCTTCGCCCTGGCCGCGCTGGCCAGCCTGCCCGCCGCCGCCCGGTCCGCGGCCCTCGTGGACCTGCAGGTCGTGGACCTGGACCGCCACGAAACCCTGCCCCGCCACCCGCACCACGGCCGCGAGTTCATCGAGGGCCGCCCCGGCCACCGCTACGCCGTGGTGCTGCAGAACCTCACCGGCGAGCGCGTGCTGGCCGTGGTGTCGGTGGACGGCGTGAACGCCATCAGCGGCGAAACCGCCGGCGCCGCGCAGGCCGGCTACGTGCTGGGCCCCTGGCAGCGCATGGAGGTGCGCGGCTGGCGCAAGAGCCTCTCGGAAGTCGCCGAGTTCGAGTTCACTGCACTGGGCGACAGCTACGCCGCGCGCACCGGCCGCCCCGGCAACGTCGGCGTGATTGGCGTCGCCGCCTTCCGCGAACGCCGCCCGCCGCCGCCGCGCTGGGAAAACGAGATTGCCCAGGCCGAGCCCGCACCGGCCGCCAAGGCCCGGGCCGGCACCGCCGACGCGGCCGCGCCCGAGGCCGCCGCCGAGGGCGCGCGCTCGCGCCGATATGCCGAATCGGCCCAGCGCCAGCAGCTGGGCACCGGGCACGGCCAGCGCCGCTGGGACGCCGCCACCACCACCCACTTCGAGCGCGAAAGCCGGCGCCCGAACCAGGTGCTGTCGCTGTGGTACGACAGCACCGATGCGCTGGTCGCCCGCGGCGTGCTGCCCGCGCGCTGGCCGCATCCGCACCGCCAGCCCGAGGCCTTCCCGATCGGCTTCGTCCCCGATCCCCGCTGAAAAAATGTAGGAGGGCCGGGCATTGCTGCCCGGCCCTTCGGCGTCGCGTGTCGCGGGATCAGTTCTTGGCTTCGCCTGCGGCTTCCTCGAGCTCGCTGCCGGCCTTCTTGACGTCCTTGCCGAAGCCCTCGACGGTGTTGCAGCCCGACAGGGCGAACGCGGCGAGCAGGGACAACAGCACGATCTGGAACGAACGGACACGGGTCATGGCGACCTCCTTTTTTGTTGTGGTGGCCAGAGTCTATTCCGGCCGGATGCACAGTCAATAAACGGCGGGTGATTTCACCCCGGATTCACGCGAAAACGGGCCCGGTTCAGTCGCGCATCAGCGTCGATTTGCCGAACAGGCTTTCCACCAGGTCCACGGCCAGCAGCCCGGTGCGGTTGTGGTCGTCGAAGGCCGGGTTGAGCTCGACGATGTCCAGCGAGCCCAGGCGGCCGGTGTCGGCGATCATCTCCATCACCAGCTGCGCCTCGCGGTAGTTGGGGCCGCCGGGCACGGTGGTGCCGACGCCGGGCGCGATCGCCGGGTCCAGGAAATCCACGTCGAAGCTGACGTGCACATGGGTGTCGGCGTCCACGCCCTCGAGCGCCTTCTCCATCGCGCGCTTCATGCCGAACTCGTCGATGTAGCGCATGTCGTAGATGTCGAGGCCGTATTCCTTCACCAGCCGCTTCTCGCCCTGGTCCACCGAGCGGATGCCGATCTGGCGGATCTCGGACGGCTGGATCGCCGGCGCGCGGCCGTCCAGGTTCACCAGCGCGTCCGGGCCCAGGCCGCACAGGCAGGCCACGGGCATGCCGTGCACGTTGCCGGAGGGCGTGACCTGGCTGGTGTTGAAGTCGGCGTGGGCGTCGAGCCAGAGCACGCGCAGCTTCTTGCCGGTCTCGCGGCAGTGGCGGGCGACGGCGGTGATGCTGCCCACGCCCAGGCAGTGGTCGCCCCCGAGCAGGATCGGCAGGCGGCCAGCTTTGAGCTGTTCGCCCATGGCGTCCATCACCATGCGGTTCCAGGCGACGACTTCGGCCAGGTGGCGGTAGCCGTCGGTAGGCGGCAACCAGGGGTTGTAGGGGCCGAGCAGGTTGCCGGTGTCGCGCACCTCGAGCCCCCGCTCGCGCAGGGCCTCGGCCAGGCCGGCGACGCGCAGCGCCTCCGGGCCCATGCTGGCGCCGCGATGGCCGGCGCCGATGTCGGTGGGGGCGCCGATCAGCGCAATCGAGCGGGAAAGACTCACTGGCCCGACTCCACGGCTTCGGGGGTGGCCACCGGTCGGCCCTCGGCCTCCCATCTCAGCCAGCTGCCCTCGATCTGCCGCACCTCGACGCCCGCCTTGGCCAGCACCTCTTCGGCGCTGGTGGCGCGCTTGCCGCTGCGGCAGTACACCAGCACCCAGGGGCGGTCGGCGGCCTCGACTTCGGCCAGCCGCGCAGCCAGCTGGTCGTGCGGGATGTTCACGGCGCCCGCGACGTGGCCGGCCGCGAACTCCTCGGGGCTGCGCACGTCCAGCAGCAGGGGTGCGTCGGGGCGCGCGGTGATTTCCGCGACCGCGGCGGGCGAAACATCGGGGCGGCCGGCCAGCGCCGCGATCGGCAGCAGGCAGGCCAGCAGCAGGCCCTGGCGGACCTGGGGAAGCAGCGTCGGATGACGGCGCATGGGCGCGTCCTCGCGTGGTGTGGGGCCCTCAGGATAAGCCCGCCGCCGTACGGGCCGCCACCCGCGGCAAAGCCGCGGTTCAGTCGCGCGGGAACTTGCGGTCGATCTCGTCGGCGGGCACCGGGCGGCCAAAGTGGAAGCCCTGCAGCTCGTCGCAGCCGATCTGGCGCAGGAACCCGGCCTGGGCCTCGTTCTCCACGCCCTCGGCCGCCACCCGCATGCGCAGCTGGTGCGCCATGGCGACGATGGTGCGCGCGATCACGGCATCGTCGGTGCTCTCGGGCAGGTCGCGGACGAAGCTGCGGTCGATCTTGAGCTTGTCCAGCGAGAACTCGCGCAGGTAGGACAGGCTGGAATACCCGGTGCCGAAATCGTCCAGCGACAGCGACACGCCCAGCGCCTTGAGCTCGGCCAAGCGGCCCTGCACGCGCTCGACGTTCTCCATCAGCGAGCTTTCGGTCAGCTCGATCTCCAGCATGGTCGCCGGCACGCCGTGGCGCGCCAGCGCCTCGCGCACCTGCTCGACGATATCCGGCCGCTGCAGCTGCTGGGCCGAGAAGTTCACCGCCACCGTGAAGCCATCGCGTCCCTGGTCGCGCCAGGCGCGCAGTTGGCGGCAGGCCTCGTTGAGCACCCACAGGCCGACCTCCGGCATCAGGCCCAGCGACTCGGCGATGGGAATGAAGCGACCCGGCGGCACCGGGCCCAGGTCGGGGCTGGTCCAGCGCACCAGCGCCTCGAAGCCGGTGATGCGCAGGTCGGTGGCGGCCAGCTGCGGCTGGTAGTGAAGGCTCAGCTCGTCGCGGGCGATGGCTTCGCGCAAGCGTGCACCAAGCACCAGGCGGTCCTCGAGCTCTTGCATCTGGGTGGCGGAGAACTCGCAGATGCTGTCGCGGCCCTGGCGCTTGGCCCGGGTCATCGCGGCCTCGGCGCGGCGCAGCAGCTCCATGCCGCTGTCGCCGTGCTCGGGCGAGCGGCTGATGCCGATGCTGGCGGTGAGGAAGAGCTTGTAGCCATCGCCCTCGATCGGCTGCGCCACCGCGGTGCGCACCCGGCGGGCCATGTCCATCGCGCCTGCGCTGTCGACGCCCGGTGCGATCGCCACGAACTCGTCGCCGGCGAAGCGCGACAGGAAGCCACGCCCGCCGACCTCGGGACCGATGCGCGCGGCCAGCACCTCCAGGGCCTCGTCGCCGATCAGGTGGCCCATGGATTCGTTGATGGCGTGGAAGTGGTCGATGTCGATGAACAGCACCGACACCTCGGAACCCTCTTCAGCGAGCAGGTCGCCCAGGGTGGCCTCGAGCACCGGGAAGCGCTGCAGCCCGGTCACGGCGTCGTGGCTGGCGGTATAGGCCAGCTCGGCCTCGACCCGGTGGCGCTCGGTGAGGTCGTTCTGGACGCCGACGTAATTCACCAGCTGTCCGTGCTCGTCGAGCACGGGCGAGATGAACAGGTGGTTCCAGAAATGGCTGCCGTCCTTGCGGCGGTTGCTCACTATCACGTTGCAGTCTCGCTGCTCGCGCAGGGCGGCGCGCATGATGTCGACCTCGGCCTCGCTGGTGGCCTCATCCTGCAGGAAACGGCAGTTCTTGCCCACGGCCTCGGCCGCCGGATAGCCGGTCATCTCCTCGAAGGCCGGGTTCACGTAGACGATGGGGTTGTCCGGCTGGCGCGGGTCGGTGATGACGATGCCGTTGATGCTCGATTCCACCGCGCGCTCGAGCAGCAGCAACCGCTCCTCGGCGGTGCGGCGGGCGCTGATGTCGTTGGCGATCACCTGCCGGCAGGGCCGGCCGTCGAGCACCAGGCTATGGCTGGTGACCTCGACCCAGAGCGTGCCGCCGTCCTTGCGCAGGTGCTGCCAGACGCCGGCGAAGCCATCGTGGCCGCCGCGACCCGACAGGTACTCCCGCAGGCGGTCGGCCTCGGCCGGGCTCCGGATGTCGGCGATGGTCATCATGGCCAGTTCGTCGCGGCTGTAGCCGTAGTTGGCCACCATCGCGTCGTTCACCGCCACGAAGCGAAGGGTCTGGGTGTCGTAGACCCAGGCCGGGAACGGATTGCGGTTGAAGAGTTTCTGGTAGCGCTGGCGGGCCTCGTCCAGCTCGCCGACCTGGCGCGCGCGTTCGGCGGCATAGCGCAGCGAGCGGGCCAGCTTCTCGCCGTCGATGTTGCCCTTGATCAGGTAGTCGGCGGCGCCGGCGTCGAGCGCCTCGCGGTCCACTTCATCATTGCCCTGGCCGGTGAGCATGATCACCGGGCGGTGCGCGCTGCCCTCGGCCACCGCCAGCCGCACCAGGTCCAGGCCGTTGTCCGGGCCCAGCAGGTAGTCGACCAGGTAAACGTCGTAGCTGGCGGCGCGCAGCGCCACGATGCCCTGCTGAAGCGTCGGCACCCAGTCGAGCGTGAACTGGCCGGCGGGGAAATCCGCCAGCAGGTCGCGGAGGATCAGGAAGTCCTCCTCGTCATCGTCCACCACCAGCACGCGAAGATGGATCGGTCGCATCATTTAGCGGGGTGCCCCACGGGCGGCAGGTCGACGATCTGCAGCCAGTACTTGCCCAGGGTCTGCACCACTTCGATCAGCGCGGCGAAGCTGACCGGCTTGGTGATGAAGGAGTTGGCGCCGTCGCTGTAGCTGTTGGCCACGTCCTCCTCGGCCTTGGACGTGGTCAGCACCACCACCGGGATTTCGCGCAGCGCGGGGTCGGCCTTGATCTCGCGCAGGGCCTCGCGGCCGTCCTTGCGGGGCATGTTCAGGTCGAGCAGGATCAGGCCGGGCATCGGGAAGCGCGCGGCGTCGGCATACGGGCCGCGGCGCTTGAGGTAGTCCATCAGTTCCTCGCCGTCGGCCACGAACTGCAGCGGGTTGCCCAGGCGGCATTCCTGGAATGCCTCGCGGGTCATCAACCTATCGTCGGCATCGTCCTCGGCCATCAGGATGGTGATCAACGGGGGGCTCCCAGGACAGGCATTCAGGACCGCTCCAAATCTAACCCACTTTCGTGCCTTCACCCCAGCCCGCCGGATGGCAGGGGCGGGGCCGCGGCTTCGGCGGGCTGCCGGGCCGGCAACACGAGGATGAACGCAGCGCCCTCGCCGGGCCGGCCTTCGGCACGGATGGCGCCGCGGTGGCGCTCGGCGATGCGGCGGACGATGGCCAGGCCGATGCCCGTGCCCTCGTAGTCCTGGCGGCCGTGAAGACGCTGGAAGGGGCCGAAGATCTTCTCCGCGTACCTGGGTTCGAAGCCGATCCCGTTGTCCTCGATGCGCAGCTCCCAGGCCGGGGCACCCTCGCGTGTCGCCGGCGTGGCCGCGATCCGGACGCGCGGCGGCCGGTCCGGGGAGCGGAACTTCAGCGCGTTCGCCAGCAGGTTCTGCAGCAGCTGGCGCATCTGCGTCGGGTCGGCCTCCAGCGTCGGCAAGGCCCCGCTTTCGATCCGGCCGCCGCTGGAGTCCAGGAGCGCTTCGAGGTCCTCGGTCACTTCCGACAGCACCTTGCCAAGGTCCACCTGCGCGAAAGGCTTGCCGCGCGCCACCACTCGCGAGTACGCCAGCAGGTCGTCGATCAGCGTCTGCATGCGCGCCGCGGCCTGGCCGGTGCGGTCGAGGTAGTCGCGCGCCTCGGGCGCCAGCTGGGCGGCGTGGCGCTCCTGCAGGCGGTCGGAAAAGGCGCGGATCTTGCGTAGCGGCTCCTGCAGGTCGTGCGAGGCGATGAAGGCGAAGTCCTGCAGCTCGCGGTTGCGGTTGTTGAGGTCGGCCAGCGTCTGTCGCAGCGCCTGCTCGGCCCGGCGGCGCTCGGTGATGTCGCGGCCCACGCCATAGACCAGGCCATCCGCGCCCGGCACCGAGATCCAGTCGATCCAGCGCACCGCGCCGTCCTTGCGCACGTAGCGGTTCTCGAAGTGCAGCGGCACCGGCACCCGGGCCTTGAGCCGCGCGGCGCGGTCGCGGGTGGCGCCGTGGTCGTCGGGATGGATGAAGTTGGTGAACTCGCGGCTGCAAAGTTCCTCGGCGCTGTACCCGGTGACCTCGGTGAACACCGGGTTGACCTGCAGCCAGCGCCGGATCGTCGGGTCGAAGATGACGAAGATCTCGGCCGACATGTCGAAGAAACGGTCGCGCACGCTCAGGCGCTCGATCAGGCGCGCGCGCTCGATCGCGATCGAGGCCATCTGCGCGAACTGCATCGCCACCAGCTGGTCGTCCTCGGTGAACTCGCCCTTTTGCTTGTCGCTCAGCTGCAGCAGGCCCATGTTGCGGCCGGCGCTGTCCACCAGCGGCACCGCCAGCCAGCCGCGCAGCGGTGGATGGTCCTTGGCATGCGGCCCGAAGCCGCGCCAGCGCGGGTGGGCCACGAGTTCGGCCTGGGTCAGGCGCATCGGCTGGTTGGTCTCGGCCACCAGCGCATAGATGCCGCTGTTGTCGGCGGGCGTCGCGTAGTCGCGCCACTTCGCGTACTTCTCGGCGAGCGATACGGCGTGGATCTGGTGCTCCGTCCCGCCCAGGATCACGCTGGCGACGGCCTGGTTCGCGCCCAGGATGCCGCGCGCCTGGTCAGCCAGCAGCTGGTAGAGCTCCTTCTCGGCGATGTCGCGGTTGAGCAGGATCGCCGCGTCGCTAAGCCGCTGCAGCTGGCGGCTGTTGTTCTCGGCGACGTCCAGCGCCTCGGCCAATTCGCGCTGGTGCTTGCGCAGCAGGCTGATGTCCTGGGCGATGCCGAACACGCCGGTGACGCGGCCGTCCACCACGATCGGCAGGTTGGTGACGCGCATGTCCAGCCGTTGGCCACTCTCGAGCACGGCGGTGGCCTCGTAGGAGCGGGCCTCGCCGCGCACCACGGCGCTGAAGTGGGCCCGCACCATCTCGCGCTGCTCGGGCGCCACGTTGGCGTCGAACATCTGCCCGCGCACCTGCTCGATGGTGAGGCCGGTGGCGTGAAGGCGGCCGTTGTAGTCGGTGTAGCGGCCATCGAGGTCCATGGCGAACACCGCATCGGGATGCTCGTCGAACAGCGAGCGGAAACGCTGCTCGCTGAGCTGGATGCGCTGGTAGTCCGACACCTGTTCCACCGCCATCGCCACCATCGCCGCCAGGCTGTCCACCACGTCCAGCTCGGCAGCGGTCGGCGAACGCGGCTGGCGGTAGTAGGTAGCGAAGGTGGCCAGCACCTGGCCCCGGGCCGACAGCACCGGCGTCGACCAACAGGCGCGCAGGCCGTGCTCCTGCGCGACGGCGCGGTAGTCGTCCCACAGCGGGTCGGCGTCGATGTCGGCCACCACCACGCGCTCGCGGCGCCAGGCGGCGGTGCCGCAGGAGCCGGCCTTGGGGCCAATCCGCTGGCCGTGCACGGCCAGGCTGAAGGCCTCGGGCAGGTCCGGTGCCGCGCCGGTCAGCACCCGTTCGCCGGCCTCGTCGAGCAGCAGCACCGAGCACATCGCCTCGGGATACTGCAGCTGGAAGAGTCGCGCCACCGCCTCGAGGGTGTCTCGCAGCGGCTGGCGGGCGGCGATGCCGGCCAGCACCGCGCGCTGCCCGGCCTCGAGCCGCTGCGCCAGCTTCGCGGCGGTGATGTCGCGGATGAAGCCGGTAAAGGCACGCCCGGCCTCGGACGCGACCTCGGTGATCGACAGCTCGACCTGGATCTCCTCGCCGTCGGCGCGCAGCGCCGGCAGCTCCAGCCGCCGTCCCAGCACCCGCTGCTCGCCGGTGTCGAGGAAATGGCGCATCCCCGCCTCGTGCGCCGCGCGCATCGCCGGCGGGATGATCACGTCGGAAAGCAGGCGCCCCACCACGTCGGCGCGGGCATGTCCGAACGTTCGCTCGGCCGCCGCGTTGAACTCGAGGATGCGGCCATCGTCACCCATGGTGATGATGCAGTCGAAGGCGCTCTCGACCGTGGTGCGCATGCGCTGCTCGCTCTCGCGCAGGCGGCGTTCCTGCTGCTTGCGCTCGGTGATGTCGTGCATGGCGACCACTGCACCCAGCAGTCCGCCGCCCGGCGCGCGGATCTGCTCGCCGCTGCAAAGCACGAGCCGACGCGGCAGGTTCTTCGGCGCGATCACCATCTCGACCTCGCGCACCGCCTCGCCGCGCAGCGCGCGGAACAGCGGTACCTCCTCCATCTGCATCGGGGTGACGCCGTCGGGGTGGTAAAGGTCGTAGTGGGCCGCCCAGTCCTTGGCCTCCAGCGCCTGCTCGGGCAGCCCATGCAGCTCGCAGGTGGCCTGGTTGAACAGCGTCATGATGCCGTTGGCATCGCAGGCAACGATGCCCTCGGACAGGCTGTCGAGCGTGACCTTCAGGAATTCCCGCTCCTGCTGAAGCACCGCCTCCGCCTGCTTGCGCTCCGAGATGTCCTGGAAGGCGCCCTGCACGCGCACCACCTTGCCCTGGGCGTCGAACACGGGCCGGCCCAAGGCACGAACCCAGACCTGGTTGCCGCTGGCGGTGAGCAGCACCAATTGTTCATCGTAGGGCTGGCCGTTCTCCACGCAGTCGAGGAACGCCGCGCGGATGCGCTCCCTGTACTCCGGGGCATAGAAGTTGATGGCCTCCTCCAGCGGCGGCGAGTATCCCGCCGGGCGCTCGTGGATCGCGGCCACCTCCTCCGACCAGACCACGCGCCGCTCCGCCAGGTCCACGTACCAGCCGCCCAGCCGCGCGGCCTGGCCGGCGATGCGCAGCAGCAGCTCGCTGCGCTCGAGCTGCTCCTGGGTGCGCTTGCGCTCCGTGATGTCCTGCACGCTGCCTGCCAGCAGCCAGGGTGTACCGGACTCGTCGCGCAGCAGCCGCGCGCGCTCGTGGACGTGGCCCACGCTGCCATCCGGGCGCAGGATGCGGTGCTCGATGTCGAGGTCGGGGCCACCTGCGAGCGTGGCTTGCTGCGCCTGCTCCAGGACGGGCAGGTCGTCGGGATGCACGCGCGCCGCGAACGCCTCGAACGTGCCGGCGAACTCCTCCGGGCGGGTCGCGAAGATCGAGTACACCTCGTCCGACCAGACCAGCCGGTTGGCTTGGATATCCAACTCCCAGGCACCC
This sequence comes from Arenimonas sp., assembly GCF_022842045.1. Lineage (GTDB taxonomy): Bacteria > Pseudomonadota > Gammaproteobacteria > Xanthomonadales > Xanthomonadaceae > Arenimonas. The sequence goes on from NZ_JALHQI010000014.1 coordinate 48,077, forward strand.
ATGCGCGCCACCCGCTGCGCGCGCTGCAGGCTCTCCTTGGCCTCGCGCAGGGCCTGCGACTGCCGCTCAGCCTCGGTGGCATCGCGGGCCACGGCGAACACCAGGCGCTCGCGCGGCGACCACACCAGCGACCACTGCATGATGACCTGGCGCCCGTCGCGGGCGATGTGGCGGTTGCGGAAGTCCAGGGTCGGCCGGCCCGCCAGCACGCCGGCCAGGGCCCGGTGGGTGTGGCCGCGGTCGTCGGGGTGCACCAGGTCGGCCACCGGCCGGCCCAGCAGTTCGTTCGGCGGGTAGCCCCAGACCGTGGCGCTGGCGGCACTGACCTGGCTGAAGCGGCCGTTGGCATCGATCGCGCAGATGACGTCGAGCGAGTTGTCCATCACCAGGCGGTTGAGCACCAGCGACTGTTCCAGGCGCCGGGTCAGCTCGCGCAGGGCGTCCTCGGCGCGGCGACGCTCGGTGATGTCCTGCACCGCACCGGCGGCGAACAGCGGCTGCCCCTGCGCGTCCCGCACCAGCGTGGCGACTTCGCGCACGGCGCGGGTCTCGCCGTCCGGCCGCAGCACCTTGTACTCGAGGTCGATGTCGCCCTCGCCGGCGTGCAGGCGGCGATGGGCCTCCTGCACGCGCGCCCGGTCGTCGAAGGCCACCCGCTCGAGCAGCGCGGGCAGCCCGCGCGCCATGCGCTGTCCCGACAGGCCGAAGATGCGCAGCACGTCCTCCGACCAGTCGAGCTCGCCGGTCGCCAGGTCGTACTCCCAGGCCCCCAGCTGGGCCAGGCGCTGGGCGCGGGCCGAGCCGTCGCGGGCGCGCGCCAGCGCCAGCTCGGCGCGCTTGCGGTCGCTGATGTCCTGGAAGTAGACCGCCAGCCCGTTGGGGTGCGGGAAAACGCGCACCGCGTACCAGCTGTCCAGTGGCGGGAAGAACGCCTCGAACACGACCGTGCGCCGCTCTTCGGCCGCGACCCGGAACTGCCGCTCGATCTCGGTGCCGCGGGCGTCGGGGAAGGCCTCCCACACCACCTGGCCCGCCAGCTCGCCGGGACCGCGCCTCATCATCTGCTCGGCGCGCGGGTTCACCAGCACGAATCGCCAGTCGCGGTCGAGCGTGTAGAAGGCATCGCTGATGCTCGCGAACACGCTCCCCAACTCGCGCTCGGCGTGGGCCAGGGCGGTGCGGGCGCGCTCGTGGCCCGCGATCTGCTCCCGCAGCGCGGCGCCGCTGCGCTCGGCCAGTTCGGCGCGCTCGCGGGCCACGGCCGCCAGCCGCAGCGCCAGCGCCAGCAGCCCGCCGGTGGCCAGGCCGGTGAACAGCAGCAGGTTGGCGAAATTGCCGGAGCCCGGGGGCGGGGGAATCGGCCAAAGCTCGATCCGCAAGGGCGCATCCAGCAGCCGGACTTCGCGCACCAGCCCCGGGGCGCCGGCGGGCTCGCCACGGCGGAACACCGGGGCCTGCGCGCGCCGCAGCACGAGCTCGTTCGGGGGCGCACTGGCGGCGAGGATGGCCGGGAAAAGCCGCTCGTACTCGATGGCGGCCACCACGAAGCCAATCACTTCCCCGTCGCGTTCGGCCCGGGTGACCAGCAGTTCGCCGCGATCGGTGGGATCCCTGGCGGCGGCGTCGCCGGTGGGGCGGAAGAGCTCGGCCAGGCCGGCCTCCAGGTCCACGTGCCGACCGAGCAGGTCGGGTGCGTTGTCCAGCCGCGTGTGGACCTGGCGTGCGATGCCGTCCTGGTCGGTCCAGACCAAGGCCGCCAGGCTGGGGTAGTCCCGAAGGTACAGCTCGGCATCGAGCTGGAAGTAGGACTGGCGCGTGGCTTCGTCCGGTGCCCGGCCCATCCGCGCGGCCAGCCGCGCCAGCGCGCTGGCGCGGGCCGCCACGCCTTCCTGCAGCGTGCGTTCCACCGCGTCCATCTGGCGAACCAGGGCCACCTGGTCGCGGGTAGCCTGGTCCATCCGGATGCCGAACCAGACCAGGAGCGTGGTCAGGGTCGCCGCCAGCGAGACGATCAGCGGCAGCCAGACGCGACGCCACCGGCTTCCGCCGCCGGTGCCCCGCGGGCCTGCTGCTTCGATGGCGTCCTCGATTCCCATGCGCGAAGCGGGTTCCCGCAGCCGATTCAGCCGGATTGCCTTGCGCCAATAGAAGCGCAATTCGGGGGGGAACACCATGGCCGGAATTCTCGGCCAGGGCGGTGAATGGTGCCGGCACCCGGGATCGAACTGGGGACCTACCGCTTACAAGGCGGTTGCTCTACCAACTGAGCTATGCCGGCAATGGCGGGATTCTAACCCGCGCCACGGCGACGCGACGAAGGGAGGCCGGGTCACTCGCAGGCCACCGTGCGCGCCTCGATCCCGGTGCTGCGCGGCAGCAGCGGGCGCCATTCGAAGTCCGGTTCGGCCGCAAGGTCGATCCACCACTGCGCGGCGTCCTCCGTGCGCGGCTCGAGCACGGCCTGGAAGCCGAGCGCCGCCAGCTCCTCGCGGCGGTTGTTGGCATTGCCGAGATCGCGGAACAGGCCCAGCGACACGGTGTTCTCCTGGGCGCCGGCGGTGACCACGTAGTAGTCGCGCACGCCGCGCGCGGCAAGCTGGCGCGCGGTCGCCAGCGCCGCCTCGCGGCTGCCGGCGGCCGGCAGGTAGACGCGGTAGCCGCGCAATTGCGTCGCCGGCACCTCGCGGAACTGGATGCGTGCGACGCCGGGCGTGAGCGCGGCCATGGCCGCGCGCAGTTCCGCCGGCGTGCCGAACGGTCCGAGGCTCAGGCAGGCGGGTTCGGCCGGCAGCGGCACCGGCACCGCGCCCAGTTCGGCGGCATCGGGCGACGGCGGCGCCTCGGCCTCGCCCAGCAGCACCAGGCTGCCGACGCCATCGTCGCGCGCCGGCGGGGCCAGCGGCAGCGGCGGGTCGTGCAGCGCCCACCAGGCGGCGACGCCCAGGTTCAGGCAGATCAGCAGCACCGCCAGTCCACGCAGGATCATTCGTCCTTGTCCCTCTTTACGGCGGCATAGACCGCCAGGCCTTCCAGCACCAGCCCGGGCGCGGATTCGGATTCCATTTCCAGCCATTCCTGCAGGCGCGGCGCGCCGCCGCCGCTGACCAGCACGCGCGGCGCCACGCCCAGCAGGCGGATCGCCTGGCGATGGCAGCGCTCGACCAGGCCGACCGCAGCGCCGACGCTGCCGCCCGCAAGGGCATCGGCGGTGTCGGTGGCGAAATCGCAGGCCTCGCCGCCGGCGTAGGCCAGCGCCGGGAAGCGCGCGGCCAGCGCCGCGCGCATGTGTTCGGGGCTGGGGGCGATCACGCCGCCGCGGTGTTGGCCGCTGCCGTCAAGCAGGTCGACGGTGAGCGCGCTGCCGGCCGACACCGTGAGCCACGGACCCGGGCCGCGCGCGTGCGCGCCCACGAGGCCCAGGAACCGGTCCACGCCCAGGCGCGCCGGCTCGG
>NZ_JALHQI010000015.1 GCF_022842045.1 Arenimonas sp.
GCTGGCCGCCGGCCTGCCGGGACCGCGCAGCGAGCGCTGGAAATACACGTCGCTGCGTGCGCTGTCGGCGCGCGGCTTCGTGGCGCCGGCCGCGACGCGCGTGGATGCGGGCGCGCTGGCCGCGATCGCGGCGCCGCGCCTGGTGTTCGTCAACGGCGTTTTCGATGCGTCGCTGTCGGCGCTCGATGCGCTGCCCGCGGGCGTCGAGCTGCGGCCGATGTCGCAAGCGCTGGCCGGCGACGACCCCCGCGCCGTGGCGGTGTTCGGCCGCCTGTTCGACGAGGCCGACGCGCTGTTCGCGAAGTTCAACGCGGCGCTGGCGCTCGAGGGCGTTTCGCTGCGGGTGGCCGAGGGCGTGCGCGCCGAGGTGCCGCTGAACCTCGTGTTCGTCGGCGCGCCCGGCGCCGCCGACGCCGCCGCGCACCTGCGCCACCTGGTCGAACTGCGCGCGGGCGCCGCCGCCACCGTGGTCGAGCACCACCTCGGCACCGGCGCCCACCGCCACCTCGCCAACCACGTGGTGCACGTGCACCTGGCCCGCGACGCCCGCCTGGTGCACGCCCGCGTGCAGGCCGAGGACGCCGGCGCCAGCCTGTTCGCACGCACGGACGCGGTGCTCGCCGCCGGCGCCGAATACCGCCGCGCCGACCTCGAGCTAGGCGCCGCGCTCTCGCGCCATGAGCTCAACGTCGACCTGCAGGGCAGCGGCGCCACCCTGCTGGCCGGTGGCGTGCTGCTGGCCGACGGCCGCCGCCACCTCGATACCCGCCTCGGCATCCGCCACCAGGCGCGCGACACCCGCTGCGAGCTGCCCTGGCGCGGCCTGGCCGACCAGCGCGGCCGCGCCGTCTTCCACGGCGGCATCGAGATCCAGGCCGGGGCCGACGGCAGCGACGCCAACCTGTCGAACAAGAACCTGCTGCTCTCCGACGCCGCCGAAATCGACAGCCAGCCGGTGCTGGTGATCCACGCCGACGAAGTGAAGGCCGCGCACGGTGCCACCGTCGGCCGCCTCGACGAGACCGCGCTGTTCTACCTGCGCAGCCGCGGCATCCCGCAGGCGCTCGCTCGGGCGCTGCTGGTGCAGGCCTTCCTGCGCGAGCCGCTGTCGGTGCTCGGCGACGCCGAGCTGGCGAAATCCCTTGGCGAGCGCATCACCGCCCGCCTCAACGCCCAGGACATCCCCTGATGAACGTCGCTTCGCACCGGCCCGACTGGCTGCGCATCCGCGCCGATTTCCCGGTGCTGACCCGGGAAGTGCACGGCAAGCCGCTGGTCTACCTTGACTCGGCCAACACCTCGCAGAAGCCGCAGTCGGTGATTCGCGCGGTGGATGTCTTCTATCGCGAGCACAACGCCAACGTCTCGCGCGCGGTGCATGCGCTGGGCAGCGAGGCGACCGAAGCCTACGAAGGCGCGCGGACCAAGCTGGCCGGCTTCCTCAACGTGCCCGCCGACGAGTTGGTGCTGACCTCGGGCACCACGTTCGCGCTGAACCTGGTCGCCTACAGCTTCGCGCTGCCGCGACTGAAGGCCGGCGACGCCCTCCTGCTCACGCGCATGGAGCACCACGCCAACATCGTGCCCTGGCAGCTGGTGGCCGAACGCACCGGGGCCAGCATCAAGGTCGTGGAGATCACGCCGGAGGGCGCGCTCGACCTGGACGACCTCCGCGCCAAGCTCACCGGCGACGTGAAGCTCATGGCGTTCACCCACGTCTCGAACGTGCTGGGCACCGTGAACCCGGTCGCCGAGATCTGCCGCGAGGCCCGCAAGCGCGGCGTCATCACCGTGGTGGACGGTTCGCAGGCGACGCCGCATCGCCGCGTCGACATCCCGGCGCTGGGCTGCGATTTCTACGCCTTTACCGGCCATAAGATGCTGGGCCCGACCGGCACCGGCGGGCTCTGGGCGAGGCGCGAACACCTCAAGGCGATGCCACCCTTCCTCGGCGGCGGCGAGATGATCCGCGAGGTCCGGTTCGAGAAGACCGTCTACAACGACCCGCCGCACAAGTTCGAGGCCGGCACGCCCAACATCGCCGGCGTGGTCGGCCTGGGCGCCGCGGTCGACTACCTGCAGGCGATCGGCATGGCCGAGATCGAAGCGCGCGAACAGGCGCTGCTGCGGCTCGCCGAGAAGCGGCTGTCGGCGATCCCGGGCCTGCGCATGTTCGGCACCGCGCCGGGCAAGGCGGCTGTGATCAGCTTCCTGGTCGAGGGCGCGCACGCGCACGACCTGGCCACGCTGCTCGACCTCGAGGGCATCGCGGTGCGGTCGGGCCACCACTGCGCGCATCCGCTGATGGCGCACTTCGGCGTGCCGGCGACCTGCCGGGCCTCGCTGGCCTTCTACAACACCCACGCCGAGATCGAGGCGCTGGGCGACGCGATCGAAAAGGTGAGGAAGCTGCTCGCATGAGTTGGCAGAAAGATCCGGCGGGCGCGAACGCCGGGGGCGGCGATGCCGGCAACGGCTGGCTGCCACCGCTCCGGTTCCGCGCGGCCACGCCGGCCGACGCCGGGGCCATCGTGGCCCTGGTCGAGTCGGCGTATCGCGGCCACGTGAGCCGCGCCGGCTGGACCACCGAGGCCGACCTGCTGGACGGCCGCCGCACCAACACCGACGACGTGCTCGCGCACGTCGCGCGCCCGCGCAGCCAGGTGCTGCTGGCCTTCCGCGGCGACGCGCTGGTGGCCTGCGCGCACGTGGCGGTCGAGGATGGCGCCGGCTACTTCGGCATGTTCTCGGTGCTGCCGACCCTGCAGCGCAGCGGCGTCGGCAAGGCGATGATGGCCGAGGCCGAACGCATCGCCCGCGACGACTACGGCATGCTGGTGATGCGCATGACCGTTATCGACGTGCGCGACGAGCTGATCGCGTGGTACGAGCGTCGCGGCTACCGCCGCACCGGCATCAAGAAACCCTTCCCCTACGGCGACGAGCGCTTCGGCATCCCGCTGCGCGACGACCTGCGCTTCGAGGTGCTGGAGAAGGCGCTGTGACCGCCTGGGTGCGCGTCTGCGCCGAGTCCGAGCTGCTGCCTGGCGAGTCGCGCGTGGCCTGGGACGGCGACACCCCGATCCTGGTCGTGAACCTCGACGGCGCGCTGTACGCGCTCGAGGACAAGTGCACGCACGAGGACTTCGAGCTCAGCGCCGGTCCGATCGACGGCGACCAGGTCGAATGCACCCTGCACGGCGCCCGCTTCGACCTGCGGACCGGCGAGGCCCTTTGCGCCCCGGCTTACGCGGCCGTGCCGAAATTCCCGGTCAAACGCGAAGACGGCGCCATCTGGACCCGCGACGACCGCTGAGCCCCTCCTACACCGGGGAAAGCTTGGCGAGGAGGAGTTCGCCGCCACCGTCGAGGATGCGGCGCGAAGGGCCGGCCGGATCGTGGGTCATCAGCAAACTGTCGCCCTGGGCCAGGCGCAGCGGACGGGCGAGATCCTTCACGTGCGCCGTGCCCTGCATCAGGTGCACCAGCCAGGTGACACCCGGTTCGGCGAAGAAGACCATCGCGCCGACCAGCGGCCGGTGCAGCAGCGTCGCCTCGAGCGCGTCGCGGCGCCAGATCAGGTTGAAGTCGTGGGTCGGGCCGTTCACCAGCTCGGCGTGCAGCGCGCGCTCGCCGGCGAAGCGCAGGCGATCGTGTGGCGGCATCATCGGCACGCGCTCGCGTTCGCCGTCCTCGAACTGCAGGTGCATGCCCTCGCCCGCCAGCAGCACCAGCTCGCGGTCGCAGCCCGGGAAGGGCGAGAACGGCGCGTCCTGGTCGATCTCGGCGATGGATGCGCGCCACTGCCAGTCGGCGGCGCCCTCGGGATGGCGGTGGATCTCGCGGGTCCAGCCGCGCTCGTTGCGCCAGCGTTCGCGGCGATATTCGTGCGCAGGCAGGTGCAGCAGGCGCATCAGGCGGCCTGCAGCGCGGCGAGTTCGCGCGTCGAGCGGGCCAGCGATTCCGCCCAGGAAAAACCGACGATGGCCTCGCCACTGGCGGCATCGCGGAACGCTTCCGCCTCGCCTTCCGGCAGCAGGTGGCGGTAGTCGACCGTCAGCTCCTCGCCGGCCTGCAGCGGCCGCGCCGCGAAAATGAAGCCCAGGTGCCACAGGCCGTTCGGCGCGAAGCTGTGGTTGACGTAGCACTCGTCCGGCCAGTCCAGCGACACCGTGCACTGGTCCTCGAACCAGCGCACCGCGGCGGCCATCGCAGCCGCCGCGTCCGGCCGCGCGCGGATGCTGTCCCAGCGCTGCGTACCGGGGATGTTGTCGGGCGCGACCACGATGCGCCCGGCGGCCACCGCCTCCTCGACGAACAAGCCGCGGCCGGCGCCGGGAATGGTGGAGGCAGCGATGCGGTAGCGCGGCAGGATCATGGCCAAAGTCTAGCGCAGGCCCTGCCCGCGGCACTCAGCCCGATGGCACGTCGTCGCCGTCCCTGGGGCGCGCCGCGACATCGCCGGCCTCGCCCGGCGCCAGGTCGCCCGGCTGCAACCAGGCCGCGTTCCAGTACGCGTAGTCCGCGAGGCTCGGCACCAGCCCGGCGCGCACGGGGTTGGCCACGAGGTGCCGGCCCTCCGCCACCGGGTCATCGTTCGGGCCCAGCACGCGGTCGGTGAAGCCGCGGCCCCAGAGCCAGCCATTCACCCGATGCCGGTCTTCGACCGCGCGCGAGGTGATGGCCTTGAACCGGCCGACGAGCGTGGACAGCGAGTCCCGCTCGCCCAGGGTCACCAGGCCGTGCCAGTGGTCCGGCATCAGCACCCAGGCCAGCAGGCAGGCGTCGCGCCAGGGCCAGGCCGCGGTGTGCACCCGGCAGACCGCCCGGGCGGCGTCGTGGTCCCGGAACAGCGGGCGCTTGTATAAGGTGTTGACCGTCAGCACGTAGGTTCTGCCCGGCACCGACCGATGCTCGAGCCGCCGGGCGCGGTAGCCGCTGGAAGGCCGGGCCGAAGCCGGCAGGATCGCGGACATCGAAGGCCTCCTTTCGACCCGGGATAGTGGGCCGGCCCGGGGCGAGCGCCGGGCCGGAGCCCAGGACGCCCGTTCGTGGCCGGGGCAGGCCGTGCAGGGCCCGGCCGAGACCGGGCCCTGGACGGCAGCGGACTCAGCCTTCGGCCGGCGGCGGCGACTTCGGGGCGGCGTCCGCGGCCGGCGGCGTCTTGGCACCCGCGGCACCGGCGCCGACCGTGATGCGATCGCGGTTCGCCTCGACCGTGGACAGGCCGATGCCCTTCACCTCGGCCAGTTCGTCGGCGCTGCGGAAGGCGCCGTGCTGCTTGCGGTGCGCAACGATCGCCTCGGCTTTGCTGGGGCCGACGCCATCGAGCACGCGGTCGAGGGTGGCCGCATCGGCCGAGTTGATGTCCACCTTTTCGGCGGCAAGGGCGCCGCCGGCCAGCAAGGCCGACAGCAGCAGCGTGGAAAGCAGGGAAACGGACTTGCGCATGGCGATACCTCTCGGGAATGGGTGGGCCGGCCGCGGTCAACCCGCACCGGCAGCGCCAGTCTCGGCAAGGCGCGCCGCCTGCCCCATCGCCATTCGTTGGCCGGCGGCCTGCGAAGCGCGCGTCGCTCCGCGTCGGCGCCTTCCTACCGGGCTTCGGCAGGGCTACGGCCATCGGGGGTAAAATCCCGACATCACATCGCCGGAAGAAGGACGCCCATGGACACCGCCAAGACCGACCGCTTCATCGCCGACGCCTGGGACGGCGACATCGTCCCGCAGCTGGTCGAGTACATCCGCATCCCGAACAAGTCGCCCATGTTCGACGCGCAGTGGAAAGAGAACGGCTACATGGACGACGCCGTGAAGCAGCTCGCCGGCTGGGCCAAGGCGCAGCCGATCGCCGGCATGACCGTGGAAGTGGTCGAGCTCGAGGGCCGCACCCCGCTGATCTTCATCGAGGTGCCCGGCGAGGGCGACGACTGCGTGCTGCTCTACGGCCACCTCGACAAGCAGCCCGAGATGACCGGCTGGGCCGACGATCTCGGCCCGTGGAAGCCCGTGATCAAGGGCGACAAGCTCTACGGCCGCGGCGGCGCCGACGACGGCTACGCCCTGTTCGGCTCGCTCACCGCCATCCGCGCGCTGAAGGAGCAGGGCAAGCCGCACAGCCGCTGCGTGATCCTGATCGAGGCCTGCGAGGAATCGGGCAGCTACGACCTGCCCTTCTACGTCGACCACCTGGCCGAGCGCATCGGCAAGCCCTCGCTGGTGGTGTGCCTGGACTCGGGCTGCGCCAACTACGACCAGCTCTGGTGCACGACCTCGCTGCGCGGCCTGGCCGGCGGCAACCTCAAGGTCAGCGTGCTCAGCGAAGGCGTGCACAGCGGCGACGCCAGCGGCATAGTGCCCTCGAGCTTCCGCATCCTGCGCCAGCTGCTGTCCCGGCTCGAGGACGAGGCCACCGGCAGGATCCTGGTCGGGGACCTGTACGTGGACATCCCCGACCAGCGCATCGCCCAGGCCCGCCGTGCCGCCGAAGTGCTGGGCACCGAGGTCTGGGACAAGTTCCCGTTCCTGGACGGCATGAGCCCGATGAACCCGGACCTGGCCGAGCTGGTGCTCAACCGCACCTGGCGCCCGGCCTTGTCGGTGACCGGCCAGGACGGCATGCCGCCGCTGTCGAGCGCCGGCAACGTGCTGCGCCCGCACACCGCGGTCAAGCTCAGCCTGCGCCTGCCCCCGACCCTGGAGCCGAAGCGGGCCGGCGACATCCTCAAGCGCGTGCTCGAGGCCAACCCACCCAACGGCTGCAAGGTCGAGGTCGAGCTCGAGAAGGCCAGCACCGGCTGGAACGCCCCCCTGCTGGCCCCGTGGCTGGAAAAGGCCATCGACACCGCCAGCCAGGAGTTCTTCGGCGCCCCGGCCATGTACATGGGCGAAGGCGGCACCATTCCCTTCATGGGCATGCTGGGCGAGAAGTTCCCGGGCGCCCAGTTCATGATCACCGGCGTGCTGGGCCCGCACTCGAACGCCCACGGCCCCAACGAGTTCCTGCACATCCCCACCGGCAAGCGGGTCACCGCCGCCGTGGCCCGGGTCATCGCCGAGCACTACGTGGCCAGCGAGCAGGGCAAGACCCAGGGCGTGGGCGTGAAGGCCGGCGCCGCCCAGTTCGGCGACCACGGCTGCTGCTGAGCCCCGTTCCCGCGGCACCCCTTGTGGGAGGGACTTCAGTCCCTCCCACGAGTTTTGCGGGGCCGGCACGGCAGATTCGCGAAAAACAGGACGTGGACCGCGGAATCTAGTCCCATCGTTCTATTCAGGATAATGCGCCGCGTGAAGACGCTCTTGACGGCTTCCTTAACGACACTTTAATTAATCCACCGGCCCGCTTATAGTCCGGAGGGTCTGCCGTTTTCCGGGGTGCGTGGCTTCACGTCGGCGGCGGGCTCCCATGCCAAATCAAGAACCACTTGGAGAGTAGAGATGACCTTGAAGACCACCAAGCTCCGCGACGCGATCAAATTCGCGCTCGTCGTGGGTGCTGCGTCCGCCATGAGCACGGGCGCCGCGATCGCCCAGGACGAAGGCACTGAGGACGAAGCCGCCACCCTTGACGCGATCGTCGTCACCGGTACCCGCATCCAGAGCCAGACCGTCACCGCCTCGTCGCCCGTCGTCGAGATCAACCGCGAAGAGTTCCAGTTCTCCGGCGCCACCCGCGTTGACGACCTCGTCAACCAGTACCCGCAGCTGGCCACCTACTTCGACTCGTTCGCCAACAACGGTGCGACCGGTTACCCGACCGTCGACCTGCGTGGCCTCGGCGCCGCCCGCACCCTGACCCTGGTCAACGGCAACCGCCTGGCCCCGGGCGCGTTCGAAGTCCGTGACATCTCCATCATCCCGGCCGCCCTGGTCAGCCGCGTCGACATCCTGACCGGCGGCGCCTCGGCCGTTTACGGTTCCGACGCCATCGCCGGCGTGGTGAACTTCGTCCTCGACACCGAGTTCGAAGGCGTCAGCATCACCGCGGGCTACAACGCCTACCAGCACAAGAACGACAACGAGTACATCCGCGGCCGCCTCGACGCCCGTGGCTTCGATTACCCGACCGGCAACTCCGGCTTCGACGGCGTCTCCAAGAACGTCGACATCGCCATGGGCAGCAGCTTCGCCGACGGCGCTGGCCACGCGATGGCCTGGCTGACCTGGCGCAAGAACGACCCGCTGTTCCAGGGCGAGCGCGACTATTCGTCCTGCGCGCTGAACGCGGCCGGCACCGGTTGCGGCGGCTCGGCCACCAACGCGACCGGCAACTTCTACGTCTTCCAGACCGACCCGGGCGACCCGACCTTCTTCGACGGCAGCTCGGCCAGCCTGAATCCGGACGGCAGCTGGCAGGGTGCCTACGGCGCTCCGTACAACTACGCGCCGATCAACTACTACCAGCGTCCTGACGAGCGCTACACCTTCGGCACCTCGATCAAGTACGAGATCAACGAGCACTTCAAGCCGTACATGGAGCTCATGTACGTCAACAAGCGTGACTCGATCCAGATCGCCGAGTCCGGTGCGTTCTTCACCCTTGTCGACGGCCTGACCTGCGCCACCCCGTTCCTGGGTTCGCTCTGCGCCGACCTCGGCTTCAACCCGGCCCTGCCGGTCGGCGTCTACGTCGCCAAGCGCAACGTCGAAGGCGGCCCGCGCCTGCAGGAGATCGAGAACTCCTCGTATCGCATCCTCGCCGGCCTGGAAGGCGCCCTGAACGACAACTGGTCCTACAACGCCTCGTTCCTGTACGGCCAGACCACCAACAGCAACCAGGGCTTCAACGACTTCCTCAACGATCGCATCGTTGACGGCCTGCTCGGCTGCCCGGCCGGTTCGTTCGACGGCTGCATCCCGTACAACGTCTGGGTCCCGGGTGGCGTCACCGCCGAGGCTGCCAATGCCCTGGCCGGTGTGAGCTTCAACCGCACCAGCACCACCATGAAGCAGGTCACCGCCTACGTCACCGGCGACACCGGCTTCGGCTTCGGTTCGGCCAACGGCGAGAACATCTCGCTCGTCGCCGGTGTCGAGTGGCGCGAGGAGACCTACGACTTCCGCGCTGACTCCAACTCCGAGGCCGGCAACTTCGCCGGTGCCGGCGGCCCGGCCCTGCCGGTCGCGGGCGGCACGAAGGTGTCCGAAGTGTTCATGGAGGCCATCGTCCCGCTGGTCACCGACGCTGGTTTCCTCAACAGCCTGAACCTCGACCTCGGCTACCGCATGTCGGATTACGACAACTCGGGCAACGAAGACACCTTCAAGCTCGGCTTCTCGGCCGACATGGGCATGGTTCGCGCCCGCGGCGGTTACAACCGTGCGATCCGCGCGCCGAACATCAACGAACTGTTCGCCCCGCAGGGCATCGGCCTGTGGGCCGGTACCGACCCGTGCGCCGGCGCCACCCCGGAGTTCAGCCTGGCCCAGTGCCAGAACACCGGCGTGACTGCGGCCCAGTACGGCTCGATCGCGGCCAACCCGGCGGCGCAGTACAACCAGTTCATCGGCGGCAACGCGAGCCAGTTCCCGGAAAAGGCTGACACCTACACCTTCGGTGTGATCGTCACCCCGATCGAGAACCTGCAGATCAGCGCCGACTACTTCGACATCCAGCTCGAAGAGGCCCTGGACCCGATCGGCGCCAACAACATCCTGCGTGGTTGCGCCCTGACCGGCGATGCGTTCCTGTGCGACCAGGTCATCCGTAACCCGCTGACCGGCGACCTGTGGCGCGGTAGCGACATCAACACCTCGGGCTACATCAACAACGTTGACGGCAACTTCGGTTCGCAGAGCTTCCGGGGCATCGACCTGGGCGTGAACTACCGTTGGGACATGCTGGGCGGTCGCTTCTCGACCAGCATCCAGGGCACCTACCTGCTCGAGCAGGAAATCACCCCGCTGCCGAACAACAACAAGATCCTGAGCTACGACTGCGCGGGCATCATCAGCCCGGCCTGCCAGTCGCCCGAGTGGCGCCACATCGCCAACGTGCGGTTCTCGCGTGACTGGTACACCGTGAACCTGCGCTGGCGCTACTTCGGCGAGATGGACTACAAGGATCCGCAGACCGGCGCCGCGATCATTGCCGACCGCATCACCTGCGCCGTCGGCACCCCGGTTCCGTCGGGCGTGCCTTGCAGCGGCAGCGGCGGTATCGACGCGTACAACTACCTCGACCTGTCCGCTTCGGCGTTCATCGGCGAGTACGCGGAGTTCACCGTCGGCGTCAACAACATCGCCGACAAGGAGCCGCCGATGGTTGGCGGCGCGCTGGCCCCGCTGAACGGCAACTCGCCGGGTGGTTACGACCAGGCTGGTCGTTACTTCTTCACCAGCGTGACCTTCAAGTTCTAAGCAACACTTAGCGTCACCTTCAAGCGGCGGGCTTCGGCCCGCCGCTTTTTTTTGCCCGTTCGTCAGGCGCCGTCGTCACCGGGAAAGCGAGGGTCGCTTTCTCCGACATCAAGGCTTCACGGGGGAGAAAGCGACCTTCGCTTCCGCGGTGGCCCCGGCGCCGTAGAGCCTGACGTGCGCTCCCGCGGTGGCCGCGGCGCCCGCGGCCACCTAATGCGAATGTGGCTCAGAGGCCGTGGTGGGCGAGACGGTCCTTCAGCACCCGCAGGCCGTCGGCGTAACGGCGCCACTTGCCGACCGAACCGGTGTGGACCGGCTGCCGGACCTGGGAGGCGCTGGCCGAGGTGGACGGGCGGTCGCTGGCCTCCGGGGCGAGCACGTCGTCGTTCCAGGCCAGCCCGCAGAACTCGAGCAGGCGGCGGGCCTGGCCCTCCGGATCGGTCACCAGTTCCTCATAGCGCACGTCCAGCACCTGGCCGGGCATCACCTCGTGCCAGTGCTGCATCAGGCGGCGATAGGCCGCGTAGTAGTCGGCCAGTTCCACCTGGTCGTAGGAGAACGGATAGGCCTGGCTGAACATGGTCTTGTAGACCGCGTAGCCGGTATCCATCGGGTCGCGCACCAGGTGGATGATGCGCGCCTTGGGCAGCGCCTTCCGGATCATGCCGCAGTACATGTAGTTGATCGGCATCTTGTCGATCACGAAGCGGTGGCCGGGCGCCGCCTGGCGCAGTCCGGCCATGTAGTCGCGGCCCAGCGCGGCGAAGTCGATCCGGGTCGAGGCCTCGGCCAGCGGCATGCCCGGCGGCCTGGCCGCCATCCGCTGTGCCGCGGCGGCCAGCAGCTGGCCGAAGTCGAGCAGCTCGCCGGCCTCGCCCACCTCGCCCTGGCGGCCAAGCATCCGCTCTACCAGGGTGGTGCCGGTGCGCGGCATGCCGACGATGAAGATCGCGCCCTCCTCGTCATGGCCTGGCGCGTCGTTGGCCATCACCTCGCGCGTCCAGGCCGTGCGGACGCTCTCGAGCGCCGCAAGCTCGCCCGCCGGGTCGTGCCGCAGGGTCGAATGCTTGAGCGCCGCGGCCCGGTTGAGCTCCTCGATCGCGCGCGCATCCTGGCCCAGGTCCTCCAGCTCCTTGGCCAGGGCGAAGCGACAGGCCGCCTCGGAGGCCGGCTCGGCGAAACCGTCCGCCAGGCGAGACTCCAGGTCGGCGACGTGGTTCCCGGCCTCGGTGGCCGTGCGCAGCGTGGAGCGCAGATAGAGCGCGGCGCCCGCCTTGGGCGCCATCGCCAAGAGGGACTCGAGCTGCGCGGCGGCGGCTTCGGTTTCGCCCAGGAAGAACAGCGCGGCCGCCAGGTCGTACAGCAGGCCCGGATGGGTGAAGCCCGTGCCCAGCGCCTTCTCGAGCAGCTCGCGCGCCTGCGCCGGCTGGCCGGCATTAGCCGGGATCTTGGACAGCGCCCACAGCGCCCGCCCGTCCTTGTAGGCGATGTTGGCCGCCTCGCCCACGAGCGTGCAGGCGTCCTGGCGGCGGCGCAGCATCAGCAGCACGTGCGCGAGCTTGAGCATCAGCGGCGGCTGGCCCGGGGCGGCGGCATTGGCCGCGGTGACCAGGGGCAGCGCGCCCGCCGCGTCGCCGGCGGCCAGGCGGATCTCGCCGGCCAGGAACAGCACCTGGGCATTGCCCGGATGCTCGGCCAACAGCGCCGTGGCCAGGCGCATCGCCTCGCCGAACTTGCCCTGCCGCAGCAGGTCCATGCCCTCGCCAATCTTCTGCTCGAGCGGCGACAGCGCCGGGCCCGTGTTCTGCTCAACCATGTGGATCATCCTTTCTTTGGAATGGCGTGGCGCCGTGCGGCGCCGGCGTGGTTCAGGGCTGCCCCTGGTACTCGCGGGTGGCGGCGGACAGCGCCCGCACCATGTCCCGCTCGGCCGCCGACAACAGCGGGTTCCAGACGTCGAAGATCAGGACGACGCGCAGTTCGTCGCCGTCGTTGCGGGCCTCGTGCTCGATGCTGTCGTCGAAGATCAGCACCTCGCCCACGGTCCACGTGCGGTGTTCGAAACCGACGCGGTAGCGGCAGCCCGGCGGCACCACCAGCGGCAGGTGCACCACCAGGCGGGCATTGGTCTCGCCGTGGTGCGGCGGGATGTGGGTGTGCGGCGCCAGCGCCGAGAACATCGCGTTCGGGCACAGGCCGCCGATGTCGGCCATCTGCACTTCGCGCAGGGCCGCGGTGGTGCGGGGGCAGCGCTGCTGGTGCTCGTCGACCGGCGTGCCGTCGCGCCAGAGGAAGTAGCTGCTCCAGCGCGTGGAATGGTTGAGCTCGCGCCACTGGTTCACCGGCGCGCCCGGGGCGCACTCCACGTAGGGCCGGAAATCATCCTGCCGCTCCGCCAGCAGGCCCTGCAGCTCGGCCGTGATCTCGGCGGTGCGCGACTCCAGCGCCTCCACCCAGGCGAAGTCGCGCCGCTCGCTGAACGGGATCGCCGGCAGCCGGGGCACGTACAAGCGGTTGCACTCGGAGCGATAGGGCCTGGCCTGGCCGCTGATGATCGCCCCGGCCTCGCGGAAGCGCTGCGCCTCCACCGGATCCAGCCGCGCCAGCGCGGCGCCGGTGCGTTCGGCCAGGAAGTCGGACAGGCGGCGGGCGTTCGCCTCGACGGCCTGCTGCGCATGCTCCAGCTGCGGCCTAAGCGCGGGCGGCCAGGCTGTCTCCGGCGGCGCGATCTTGAGCGCATTGCGGAACTGTTCGGCCGCCAGCTTGGGGCGACCCCGGCGCTCGTACAGGTTGCCCCTGGCCAGCAGGCCCGGCAGGAAGTAAGCGTCAGCCACCAGCGAGGCATCGATCGCGCGCTGTTCGCCCGCCTCGTCGCCGCGCTCGCGAAGCACGTGGGCGAGGCTGAGCAGGATCATCGGCTCGCGCGGCGCCGCCTTGTGCGCGGCCTGCAGCAGGCCCTCGGCCTCGGCCAGGTCGCCGCGGCGGAACGCGTGCATGCCCAGGCTGTGCAGCGCCGCCGCGTTGCCCGGGTCGAGCGTGCGCACCTGCTGCCAGAGCTGCTCGGCCTGCTCCCAGCGGCCCTGCGCGGCGGCCTGTCCGGCCGACTGCACCAGCGACTTCACCCTGTCATTCATTCCCGGCTCCTGGACACCCCGGGCCCACGGCCACGGGGCCCCGAAGGATACCGCGAATGCCGGCGACGGCTCCTGGTGGCGCTCAGCGCGCGAGTGCGCGCGGCGCCACGTCGAAGGCGATGGTGACGCGCGGCTGCTCGTCCTGGAATGGCACGGTGCCGTGCCACAGGTAGGACGGGAACAGGGCCAGGCGCCCGCGGATGGGCCGGATCACGCGCCGCGGCGCCAGGTCCAGGCCCAGCTCGACCGGCGGCTGGCCAAACTGGATGCAGCCGGCGTCGCCATCGGCCTGGGTCGGCTGGCGCACCGAGGGCGGCAGCGACACGTAGTAGGCCGAGCTGATCCAGCCTTCGGGGTGTATGTGGTTGACGTGGCTGCCCGCCGACCAAAGCCGCACCGACCACGAGCCCGAGAAACGCAGCGACGCGGCGCGGCGCGACAGGAAGGGATGCTTGTCGTCCGCGGGCAGCCGCGCCAGCCAGCGCTCGACCGCACGGGCGATGGTGGCCTGGGCCTCGGCCAGCACGGGATCGGGACGACCGAACAGCCGCCCGGGCGTCTGGGAACCACCGCGCAGCGTCTGCAGGATGGGCTCGCGGCGAGCCTGGTGCAGCGGTTCCAGCGTGGCCAGCAACGCCGCGAGGTAGTCGTCCTGGCCCGCGTATCCCGGCGGCGGCTCCACTTCCACCAGCTCCACCAGGTGGTCGTAGGCGCACAGCCAGTGCTCGCGCGGGTCGTCCAGCAGGCGCCAGGCCGTGGCCAGGTAGGCCCAGGCCTCCTGGTTGGCCGGGGCAAGCACCGTGGCCGCCTCCGCCATCTTCGCGGCCTGGTCCCACTGCCCCGCCCGCAGCAGGTGGCGGGCGTAGACGTTGAGGAACACCGGGTCGCGATCGCCCAGCGCCTTGAAGGCCTGCGCGTAAAGCCGGCCTGCCTCCCCGGTGCGACCGATCGCTTCGAGCGCGTTGGCCTCCAGCGACACATAGACCGGGTGGTCCTCGTCGGCGCGCAGGCGACGAACCTGCTCGAGCGCGGCTTCGGGCTGCTTCGCGGCCATCAGGAACTGCGAGTAGGCCACCCGCAGCGGGCCGTTGCCCGGCTGTGCCTCAAGCCCGGCGCGGAAATGCGCCGCCGGGTCGACGCCCGGCGCGTGGCTCGCGCCGTGTTCCCAAAGCAGGTGCCCCAGCGTGCCGTAGCCCGGCACGAACTCAGGGTGCCGTCGATTCAGCTGCAGCGCCTGCGCCAGGGCCTGCGCCGGTTCGCCGGCGTCGAGCAGCGCACCCGCACGCGCGTCGAGCAGCTCCGGGCCGCTGGCACCGGCCGCCTCGGCGCGGGCGTAGCACGCCAGCGCCTGCTCGGCGCGACCGCACAGGCGAAGCATGCCGCCCAAGTTGAGCCAGGCCTGGCCATTGCCGGGCTCGATCTCGGCCACGCGCCGGAACGCCACTTCCGCCGCTTCGAACTCGCCCAGCGCGCGCTGCGCGCTGCCCAGCACGTGCCAACCCAGGCTGGACCCGGGATGCAGCGCCAACCCGCGTTCGGCCGCCGGCACCGCGGGGCCGGGCTTGCCGCTGGCGACCATGGCTGCCGCCAGCTCGATCCAGGCCTTGGCGAAGTTGGGCGCGGCCGCCGCGGCGGCGCCGAAGGCGCGGATGGCGTCCTCGATCCGCCCGGCGCGGCGCAGCGTGGCGCCCTGGTTCACCAGGATCATCGGATGCCGGGGCGCCAGGGCCAGCGCGGCCTCGAAGGACCGTTCGGCGTCGGCGAACTGGTTCGCGGCGCCCAGGCACATGGCCAGGGCATGGTGCGCGTCCGGCGAGCGCGGCGCGCCCTGCACCAGCGCGCGGGCGAGCCCGGTCGCCTCGGGCACGCGGCCGGCGGACAGTTGGGCGAACACCTGCTCGAGCTGGCGCGCCTGGTCGGCCGCCAGGGCCTGGGCGTTTTCGGCGGTGGCCATGGAAGTCAGTTCAGGCGGCGGGCGCGCAGCGTGGCGCGGCCCGGGGCGACCAGCACGAACGAACCCAGCGCGGCGGCGCGAATGGCGATGCGGTCGCCCGGCTTGAGCGGGCCCTTCGAAGTGGCCTCGGTGAGCAGCCAGACCTGGCCGTTGTCGAGCGTGACCACGCGCTGGCCCGAGGCGCGGTAGGTGACATCGGTGATCGAGGCCTCGATGCGGCTCGGGAGCTCGTCGCCGGCGGCCTCGGCCGAGCGCTCGCGCAGCTGCATGGCGTCGAGGCCGAACTCCTGCAGCGCCTTCTCGCGGCGCGCGGCGGCGGCGGCGGCGATGGCGGCCTCGTCGCGCACGGGCGGGAAGGCCGCGTCATAGCAGGCCAGGCGATCCTCGGGGTCGAGCACCTTGGCACAGTCGTGGCCTTGCGCAAGCGCCACGGGAGAGGCGACGACCAGGGCCAGCGCGGCCAGCCAACGCACACGGGAGTAGGACACGGGGAGCTCCTTGGGATTGCGCCGGACCCGCGCGCCAGCCGGCTAGGCCTGCGCCGGAAAGGCCGAAAATGGACCGTGATAATATTCCCCGCTCCAACGGGAGTAAGCAAGCTTTGAGCCTGGAACAGTGGGAAAACTACTATCGCAGTGGCGCCATCGCGACCTGCCCCACCGCCGTTGACGGCGGCTACGACCTCGAGGTCCGCCAGGCCTGGGTTGCCTTCTTCTCCACCCTGCCCGACGGCGCCCGCCTGCTCGACGTGGGCACCGGCAACGGCGTCATCCCGCTGATCGCCGCCGAGACCGCCGCGTCGCTCGGCCGCCGCTGGGAGATCCACGGCAGCGACCTCGCCCGCATCGACCCGGTCGCGCAGGTGCGCGACGGCGCCAAGCGCTTCGCCGGCATCACCTTCCACCCCGGCGTCGGCACCGAGAAGCTGCCGTTCGTGGCCGGCCACTTCGACGCCGTTTCGGGCCACTACGCGCTCGAGTACACCCAAACCGCCGCCGCGCTGGCCGAACTCCACCGCGTGCTCAAGCCCGGCGGCGACGCCCAGTTCGTGGTCCACCACGCCGATTCGATCCTGCTGCGCACGGCGCATGCGTCGCTGCGCGACTCCGACCTGGTGTTCAAGGAAACCAAGCTCTACCGAAAGCTGCACAAGCTGGTGACGATGGAGCAGGCCACGCCCGGCGTGACCGAGCGCGCCACCCATGAACTGCGCGCCGCCATCCAGGCGCTGAAGCAGGCGCTGCCGGCCGCGCGCCAGGCGGGCGGCGGCCGCATCCTCACCGTGGCACTCGACGCCACCCAGAAGCTGCTGGAGGCGCGCAAGACGCTGCGCCCCGAGCTCGCGGGCAACGAAGTCGACCGCGCCGAGGCGGACCTTCGCGCGTCCACCCGCCGCCTGCACGACCTGATCGAGCACGCGCGCGATGCCGCCGCCATGGAGGCGCTGCAGGCCGAGGCCAACGCCGCGGGCTTCACCGCGATCGAGCGGCTGCCGCAGTACCACGGCGGCGACAACCTCGTGGGTTGGCTGTTGATGATGCGCCGGCCGTGATGCCGGCGGGCCTGGGATCGTGAGCACGGCCGCCGAGGGCCTGCTGCGGCAGGCCGCCGCCCTGCACCGGCAGGGCCGGCGCGCCGAGGGCCTG
Source organism: Arenimonas sp. (assembly GCF_022842045.1). Lineage (GTDB taxonomy): Bacteria > Pseudomonadota > Gammaproteobacteria > Xanthomonadales > Xanthomonadaceae > Arenimonas. The sequence goes on from NZ_JALHQI010000015.1 coordinate 17,094, forward strand.
GCCCAGTTCCAGCGCGTGCTGGCCGAGCACCCGCACCTGTCCGAGGGCTGGTACGAGCTGGGCTACCTGCTCAAGGCCGACGGCCGCCACGAGGACGCACTGGCCGCCTTCGCCGAGGCCTTGGCCCGCGGCGTCGACCGCGCCGAGGAGGTACACCTCAACCGCGCCGTCATTTATTCCGACATGCTGCGCCGGGACGACGACGCCGAGCGCGAGCTGCTGGCCGCGATCGCCTTGGCGCCGGGCTACGTGCCGGCCCTGCTCAACCTGGGCAACCTGCACGAGGAGCGCGGCCGGCGCGAGGACGCCATGGCCTGCTACCGCAAGGTGCTGGCCGGCGAAGGCAACGACCCGCGCCACGCCGACCTGCGCCACGAGGCCCTGGCCAGGCTGGCCATCCTCTCGCCGCCGGAGCGGCTCGACGATCCGATGCTGGCCCGGCTCGACCAGGCCGCCACCGAGGCGGCGCGCGGCAACCCACACGTGCGCGCGAACCTGCTGTTCTCGCTGGGCCGCTCCTACGAGCGGCTGGGCGACTTCGACCGTGCGTTCGAGGGCTTCTCGCGCGCGAACCGCTCGCTGTTGCGCCAGTCCGGCCGAAGCTACGACCGCACGCAGGCCGAGCAGCAGGTGGATTCGCTGATGCGCGCCTTCACCGCCGAGCACCAGGGCGGCCGCACCGACCCCGGCGACGCCGGCGCCGAACCGCTGTTCGTCTGCGGCATGTTCCGCTCCGGCTCCACCCTGATCGAGCAGGTGCTGGGCGCCCACCCGCAGGTGACCGCCGGCGGCGAACTCGATTACTTGCTGCGGCTGGCGCTGGGGCCGCTGGCGCCCTTCCCCGCCTCGATGGCGCGCGTGGACACCGCCCGCGACGCGGAGCTGGCCGCCGGCTATCGCGCGCATCTGGCCAAGCTGTTCCCGGAGGGCATGCACGGCCGCTACATCACCGACAAGCGACCGGACAACTTCAGCCTGATTGGCCTGGTCAAGCGGATGTTCCCGCGCGCCAAGGTCATCCACACCGTGCGACACCCGCTAGACACCGGGCTGTCGGTGTTCACCCAGCACCTGAACCTGCGCATCGCCGGCTACTCGGCTGACCTAGGCGACATCGGCCATCATTTCGGCCAGGACCGCCGGCTGATGGCGCACTGGCGGGCCCTCTATCCGGACGACATCCTGGACTTCGACTACGACGTCTTCGTGCGCGACCCGCGGCCGGCGCTGGAGCGCCTGCTGCAGTTCCTCGGCCTGCCCTGGGACGACGCCTGCCTGCAGTTCCACACCCGCGAGAGCACGGTCAAGACGGCCAGCTACTGGCAGGTGCGGCAGCCGCTGAACGCCAGGTCCTCCGGACGCTGGCGCCAGTACGGCGCCCACCTCGACCCGCTGCGCGCCGCGCTGCTCAACGCCGGCGTCGCCATCGACTGAGGGCGGGGCGGCGACTCACTTGTCGCTGGCGCTGGCGCTGCCGGTGCTGATGCGGATGTCGCCGGAAAAGGTTTCCAGCCGCAGGTCGGCCGAGCCGTCGCCCAGCTGGCCCTTCAGCGAGCTGCCGGGACCGTATTCCTCGGTGACCACCTTGCCGACCGGGCTGCGGATGCTGCCGCTGAAGGACTCGGCCTGCACGCGGCCGGAGGCGTTCGCCGGCAGGCGCAGCGTGAGGTTGCCGCTCAGGGTCTCGGCGGTGACGCGCGCACCCGGCGCGAGCGCCAGCTGCAGATCGGCATCGCCGGAGACGCTGCTGACGTCGAGCCGGTCGACCGTGCCGGCGCGCAGGCCGAGGTCGCCGGACACCGACTCGAGCGCCACCCGGCCAGCGATCGCGCCGCGCAGGCGCAGGTCGCCGCTGACGGTCTCGGCGCTGGTGCTGCGGCTGTCGATCTCGACGTCCACGTTGCCGCTCACCGACTCGAAGCTCGCTTCACCGGCGCGGGCGCCGCGCACCGTGAGGTCGCCGCTGACCGATTCCAGGCCCAGACGCGCGCCGCCGGTGCCGGCGACATCGATGTCGGCGCTGACCCCGGACGCCTTCAGTCCCGCGGCGGCGGGGATGGTGAGCTCGAGCGTGCTCGCCTCGCCTTGCGACGCGCCCCAGTTGAACCAGCCGCTGCGCTGGGGGTAGCGAACGAGGATGCTCAGGCGTTCGGCGTTGCCTTCGATCTCCAGTTTCTCGACGCCTTCGCCGAGGCTGCCGGTGATGCGCACTTCCGGGCGGTCCCACGTGCGCACCGTGATGCTGCCCTTGAGATTGTCGACGCTGACGTGGCCGGTGGCCGACAGCGGGCGGGTTTCGTTGATGGGCGTGGCCGCGAGCGCGCTGGCGCCGGCGAACAGGCCGGCGAGCGCCGCAGTGCGCAGCAGGGCGTGGGTGGACATGGTGTTCTCCGTGATCGTCTTCATGCGTGGGTCGCGCCGGCGGCGCGTTGGGTCAGTTCGAGGCGGCGGGCATAAGTGCGGCGCAGCTGGCCGAGCAGGTAGGTGGCATTGGGGTCCGCATCCAGCGCCGCCCGGATCTCCGCGGCGCTGCGGTCGAGCGTCGCCAGCGCGGGTGCGATGGGGTCGGGCATCGGCGCGCCTGCGAGCTGGCCCAGCGCGGCCTGGTATTCGCGGGTCATGGCCTCGGCTTCGCGCTGCACCAGCTCGGCCTGCGGGTCGAAGGGCGCGGCGGATGGCACGCGCAGCTGCCAGCCCAGGCCGATCGCCAGCGACACTGACGCAGCCAGCGCCAGCCCGCCCAGCCAAGGTGCGATGCGGCGGCGCGGCGCCGGCGCCGGCAGGCGGGCGGCGATGCCCGGCCACAGGTCGCGCGGCGGATCGAGTTCGTGCGGCAGCTGGCGCAGCTGCCAGCGCAGTTCAGTCTCGCCCATGGGCTTCTCCCAGTCGCACGCGCAGCAGGCCGCGGGCGCGATGCAGTTGTGCTTTTGAACTACCGACCGCCATGCCCAGCTCGGCGGCGATCTCCTCGTGTTTCCAGCCCTCGATGTCGTGCAATACCAGCACCGCGCGGGCACGCGGCGGCAGCGTGGCCACGGCGCGCTCGAGGTCGAGCCCGAGCGCGGTGCGCTGGCCGGCGCTGTCGCCGGTGGCGTGGAATTCCAGCGCGGCATCGTCGTCTTCCAGCGCCTCGGCGCCGCGGCGCGAGCGCAGCTCCATCAGCGCGGTGTTCACCGCGAGCCGGTGCAGCCAGGTCGAGAACGCGCTCTCGAAACGGAAGGCCGGCAGCGCCTGCCAGGCGCGCACGAAGGCTTCCTGCACCAGGTCCTCGGCCCTGGCCTCGTGGCCGCACAGGCGCCAGAGCACGGCGTACACGCGGCGCGAGTGCTTCCGGTACAGCTGCTCGAACGCGCGCACGTCACCGCCGCCGGCGGCGCGGACCAGCGCGTGGTCCTCCTCGCGCGGCGGCGCGGCGGGCAGGTCGGTGGCGGCATCGAGGGTCACGGCGAGGCTCAGCATACCCACTCGGATGCGCGGCACCGCCGGAGGGTTTAACCGGGAGCCGCCCCGGCCGGGCGGCCCTGTTCGCGGTGGTGCCGCGCGGCCTGACGGACGGTGGCGAAGTGGATGTCGACGATGTCGTCGACCTCGGGCGCATAGCCACCGGCCATGCACACGGCCACGGGCAGGCCGTGGCGCCGGCAGGCGGCCAGCACCTGCCGGTCGCGCTCGGCCAGCCCCGCCTTGCTCAGCGCGAGGTGGCCGAGGCGATCGCCGACGAAGGGATCCGCGCCGGCCAGGTAGACCACGGCGTCGGCCCGGGCGCGGTCGATGGCCTGCGGCAGGTGGGCGGCCAGGGCGTCGAGATAGGCGTCGTCGCCGGTGCCGTCGGGCAGGGCCACGTCGAGGTCGGAGGCCGGCTTCACCGCGGGGTAGTTGCGGGCCGAATGCATCGAGAAGGTGAACAGGGTGTCGTCTCCAGCCGCGATCAGGGCGGTGCCGTCGCCCTGGTGCACGTCCAGGTCCACCACCAGCACGCGCCTGGCCCAGCCGTTCGCCTGCACATAGCGCGCCGCCACGGCGGCATCGTTGAACACGCAGTAGCCGCCTCCGCGCGCCGGCCCCGCATGGTGCGTGCCACCGGCCAGGTTCACGGCGATGCCCTCGCCCGCCACTGCATCGCGCAGCGCCATCATCGTGCCGCCGGACGAGCGCCGGGATCTCTCGACCATCGCTTCGGACCAGGGGAAACCGACCCGCCTCATCACGGCGGGATCGACCGAGCCGTCCGCCATCGCACGCACGTACCAGGGATCGTGGGCACGGCCCAGGTCCTCGTCCGTCGCCGGCGGCGGCTCGCGCAGGACGATGCCCAGTGCCGGCGCCAGTCCGACCACGCGCTCGTGCAGGCGCGTGTACTTGGCCATGGGAAACGAGTGGCCCTCCGGTAGCGGCAGGACGAAATGATGGCAGTAGTAGGCATTCATCGCCCGCAGGATAACGGACGGCATCCGGCTCCCGGTGAACCCCTCGCCCCGCGCATTAAGGGAAAGGCCCGCGCGGGGCGGGCCTTTCCTTGGCTGACAGGTTGCCCCGGCGTCAGGGCGCCGCCACCGCCCGTGACACCACGGCATCGACCCGGTAGTTGGTGAGCAGGCTGGCGTAGCCGTTGACGCGGATCCGGTAGGTGCCGGGCAGCGTGACCTGGACGTCGAGCACCTCCGGGTTAGCCAGGCTGGCGGCGCTCGCGACCTCGCTGCCCGCCGGATCGAGCAGCACCAGGTCGAGGTCGGCGACGCCGGACCAGCCGAGCTGCACGCGGACCGAGACGCCATCGGCCGGGATCTCCAGCGCGTACTCGTCCACCTCCAGGTTCTCGACCGAGGGCCCGATGCTGCCCTCGAAACGGGACGCTTCCTGGACCAGCGATACCGAGGGCTCGAGCAGCGCGCCGTCGACGAGCACACCGTCGAGGTACACCTTGCCCTGCACCGCGCGCAGCTCCACCTGGTGCACGCCCGCCTCCAGCCCGGCGACGGCGAAGCGCGCATCCGACTCGGCCGTCGCCGAGAGGTAGCTCACGCGGCCGCGCAGGACGCCGTCGACGTACACGTCGGCCTGGCCGCCCGATGCGTTGCGCGGGAAGCGAAGCTGGAATGCGGTGCCGGAGAACGCGAAGCGCGCGCGCGGGACGTCACGCTTGCCCAGGCTGGCGCTGGTGAAGGCACCGTCCACCGCCGTGGCGTCCGACACGGCGCGCCAGCGGCCTTCGAGGCTGATGTTGCCGTTGTTCTCTGCAGCCGTGTTCCAGGCGCCCTGGCTGGACCAGGCCGTGGCGCCGGCGAGGAACGCCGTCCGCTCACCGACCTCCATCGCCGCGGCCTCGACGGCGCGCGCGACGTTGATGTAGCCGCCGCCGACGTCTTGGTAGGCCTGGCCCGGCATCGGGTTGGCGGTTTCCATCAGCAGGCGCTCGATCTGGTCGGGCGAGAGCTCGGGGTTCACCTCGAGCATGAGGGCGGCGGTACCCGCGACGAACGGCGTGGCCATGCTGGTGCCGCTGATGCAGTGGTAATAGGCCGTGTAGGTCGGGTCGGTCGCGTCGAACAGGGTGCCGGTGGCACCGATCGCGGTGCCGATCGCCCGGGTCGAGCATATGCCCGAACCGGGGGCCACCACGTCGATGTGCTTGTAGAAGTCGCCGGCCAGGCCGCGGCTGGAGAAATCGGACAGACCCTTGTCCTTGGTCCCCGACCCGACATTCACCACCCAGGGAACGATCGCGTAGGGATTGAGCGTGTCTTCGGTGGGGCCGTCGTTGCCGGCGGCGAAGGTCACCACCATGCCGCGGCGGTAGGCCTCGTAGCTCGCGCGGTTGATGGGGTTGCTCGGGTCGTAGACGCTGTTCGAGGAGCCCCAGGAGTTGGTGACGATGTCGATCCCGTAGCGCTGCTGGTTGGCGAGCACCCAGTCGAAGCCCTGCAGCGCGAAGAAGATATTCAGGCCCTCGCCGGCACCCAGACCGATCAGGCTGGCCTCCGGCGCGATGCCGTCGTAGTAGGCGGCGCGGCGCGGATCGTTCGCCGAGGCGGCGCCGGTGCCGGCGACGGTGCCAGCGACGTGGGTGCCATGGCCGCTGCTGGTGTCGGTATTGGGCTGGTTCTCGATCGCCGCGGCCACGCCGGCCAGGCCGAGGTCGCCGACCAGCTTCACGTTCTGCACCGTGGTGCGGCCAAAGCTCAGGTCGGGATGGTTGGCATCGATGCCGGAGTCGATCACCGCGACGGTGACGCCGGCGCCCTTGGCGCCGTACTGATCGTGCACGAAGTGGCCGCCGGTGATCTCTGCCGCCTCGTAGTTGCCGAAGGACAACGGCTCGTTGAGGTAGATGCTCTCGACGTCATCGCGCGCCGCCAGCGCTTCGATCTGCGGGCGCGTCAGGATGGCACCCGCCATCGGCAGCTCGCTGAGCAGCTGGTAGTTGAGCGTGTAGAGCGAGATCGAACGGGCCGCCTGCGGGTCACGGAAGGTCACGATTACCTCGTGCGCACCGCCCTGGCCGAGGACGTCCTGCAGGGAGCTGCCGAGCCGGGCCTCGGCCAACGCCGCGTTCGCGCCGAGCGCGAGCGCCAGGGTGATGGATAGGGAAAGGGTCGTGCGCATCGCGAGCTCCAGGGTGGAAGAAGACCCCTCCACCCTGCGCCGGGCCCCTGCCTGCGCCCATCCGGACATTCCCCCAGGCCCGCCCCGGGTCTACCCCCAGGGCGGGACGGCCGCTCAGGCGAGCTGGGCGGCGATCCGGGCGCGTTCGGCCTTGAGCGCGTGCGGCGTGCGGTCGCCGAACTCGTCGAGGTACTCGCCGATGCTGGCCATCTCCGCCTTGTAGCCCTCGCGGTCCACGGTGAGCAGCTGCTCGAGCACCGCCGCGTCCAGGCCCAGGCCGTCGGTGTTGAGGTCGGCCGGGTTGGGCACGTTGCCGACCGGCGTTTCCAGCGCACCGGCCTGGCCCGTGGCGCGCTTGAGCACCCACTCCAGCACCCGCAGGTTGTCGCCGAAGCCGGGCCACATGAACTTGCCGTCGGCGTCCTTGCGGAACCAGTTGACCTGGAAGATCTTCGGCAGCTTGGCGCCCGGCTTGTCGAAAGACAGCCAGTGCGCGAAATAGTCGCCGAAGTTGTAGCCGGCGAAGGGCTTCATCGCCATCGAGTCGCGGCGCACCACGCCGACCGCACCGGTGGCAGCGGCCGTGGTCTCGGACGCCATCGAGGCACCCACCAGCACGCCGTGGGTCCAGTCGCGGGCCTCGAGCACCAGCGGCACCAGCGAGGCGCGGCGGCCACCGAAGATGATCGCGCTCAGCGGCACACCCTGCGGGTCCTCGGCCTTGTCGGTGTAGCTCGGGCACTGCTTCGCGCTGACGGTGAAGCGCGCGTTCGGGTGCGCGGCCGGGCTCACGGCCCTGTCGTACGGGCGGCCCTGCCAGTCCTGCGCCGGCGCGCCCGTGGTCATGCCTTCCCACCACGGCTGGTTGTCGGCGGTGACGCCGACGTTGGTGAAGATCGCATCGTGGTTGAGCATGGCCATCGCGTTGGCGTTGGTCTTCTCGCTGGTGCCGGGCGCCACGCCGAAGTAGCCGGCTTCCGGGTTGATCGCGTACAGGCGGCCGTCGGCGCCCGGGTGCATCCAGCAGATGTCGTCGCCGACCGTCCAGACCTTCCAGCCGTCGCGGCGGTAGCCCTCCGGCGGGATCAGCATGGCCAGGTTGGTCTTGCCGCAGGCGCTGGGGAAGGCGGCGGCGACGTAGTGCGTCTCGCCCTTCGGGTTCTCGATGCCGACGATCAGCATGTGCTCGGCCAGCCAGCCCTCGGTGCGCGCCTGGTAGCTGGCGATGCGCAGCGCGTGGCACTTCTTGCCCAGCAGGGCGTTGCCGCCGTAGCCGGAGCCGAAGCTCTGGATGCTGAGCTCTTCCGGGAAATGCATGATGAAGCGGCGGTTCGGGTCGAGCTCGCCGATCGAGTGCAGGCCCTTCACGAACGAACCCTCGCGCTCGATGCGCGCCTGCGCGGCAGCGCCCATGCGGGTCATGATGCGCATGTTGGCGACCACGTACGGGCTGTCGGTGATCTCGACGCCGCAACGCGACAGCGGCGAATCGATCGGACCCATGCAGTAGGGCACCACGTACATGGTGCGGCCGCGCATGCAGCCGGCGTACAGCGCGTCCATCTGGGCATGGGCCTCGGCCGGCTCCATCCAGTGGTTGTTCGGACCGGCGTCGGCCGGGTTCGTGGTGCACACGAAGGTGAGGTGCTCGACGCGGGCCACGTCCTGCGGGCTGGAGCGGTGCAGGTAGCAGTTCGGGTGGGTCTGTTCGTTGAGCTTGAGCAGGTCGCCGTTGGCAAGCATGCGCTCGACCATCAGGGCGTTCTCGGCATCGGAGCCGTCGCACCAGTGGACCTGGTCGGGCTGGGTGAGGCGGGCGACGTCGTCGACCCACTGTTTGAGGCTGGCGAGCTGGCTGGGCATGGCGTAAAGGCTCCTCGCGGGGCCGGTCAAGGGGAAAGCGGGGGCGGCGCGAGGACCCAGCGCCGGTCGTCGGCGGCCATTCTAACCGCTCGGTCCCGGCGGTGCGTCGCCGCCGCGCGAATGCACGCCCTTATTCGGGGATCAGGGTGGTCATCACGTGGCCCACGTAGGCCTCGAACTCGTCGTGGTGCAGGCGCGGCTGGCCGAGCTGCAGCGAGAGCTGGAGGAAGCCGACGTAGGCGGCGTAGGTCAGGCGCGCGCGGTTCTGGGCGTCCAGGCGCGGCAAGCCGGCCTGGCGGAAGCTGGCGGTGAGGTAGTCCAGGCGCCGCTGCGACACCCGGTGCAGCACCGGCTGCACCACGGGGTGGTCGAGCGCCTTGAGCAGCTCGCTATAGATGATGTGCGGCTTGAGCTCGTGCGCCACCAGCTGGAACAGCGACTGCAGGCGCGCGCGCGGGTCGGAGATGGCCTCGAGCTGGCCGAACACGGTCTCCTGCTCCATCACTTCCCAGCGCTCGAGCGCCGCGACCAGCAGCGCTTCACGCGACGGGAAATGCCAGTAGAAGCTGCCTTTCGTGACGCCCAGGCGGCGCGCCAGCGGCTCGACCGCGACCGCGGCGAGGCCTTGTTCGGCGATCACGTCGAGGGCGGCCAGGGCCCAGTCCTCGGCGCTCAGGCGCGAGGGGCGTTCGGTTTTCGGGACGGATGCGACCATACGGCGGAGTCTACTGGCTGCAGGGACGCCGGGTAAGCCTTCACAGGCCGGCCGGGCGCGCCCATCATGCACCATACGCTTTGGTATTGACAGGTCCGCGGCGGGCAGCCCATACTCGTCCGTATGGACTCGCTAGCCCAAGCTGCCGTCGTACCCGCCGATTCCGTTGCGCTGCGCTTGCGCACGGGCGACGGCCTGGCGCTGGCCGCGGAACACGTGGCGGGCGCGGGCCCGGGCCTGCTGCTCGCCCATGGCTTCGGCCAGACCCGGCAGGCCTGGCGCAGCACCCAGCAGCGCCTGGCCGAGGCCGGCCGCGCCAGTCTGGCCTGGGACGTGCGTGGCCACGGCCAGTCCGAACGCAATCCGGTCGGTTCCCGCTATTCCGGCGAACAGTTCGTGGACGACGTCGGCACCGTCGCCCGCGCCCTGGGCCGGGCGCCGATCCTGGTCGGCGCCTCGATGGGCGGCCTCACCGGCCTGATGGCGCAGGCCCGGGACCGGGTGTTCTCGGCCCTGGTGCTGGTGGACATCACCCCCCGCTGGGAAGCCGCGGGCGTCGAGCGCATCCTTGGCTTCATGAACGCCCACCCGGACGGGTTCGACTCCTTCGAGCACGCGGCCGAGCAAATCGCGGCCTACCTCCCGCACCGCCGCGAGAAAAAGTCTCCCGCGCAGCTGGCGCACTTGCTGGTGAAGCGCGCCGATGGCCGCCTCGGCTGGCACTGGGACCCGCGCCTGCTCACCGAGTTCATCCCCGACACCGACGGCCTTCAGCACGTCATCGAGGACGCCTGCCGCGACCTGGACGTGCCGGTGCTGCTGGTCAGCGGCGGCCGCAGCGACCTGGTCACCGACCGCACAGTCGGACACTTCCTGGAACTGGCGCCGCACGCGCGCCACGTCCAACTGCCACAGGCCACCCATATGGTGGCCGGTGACGACAACAGCGCCTTTACCGATACCCTGCTTCAATTCCTGCACGACCTGCCGGCCCCCACGGCCGCCCACGGAGATCCAAGATGAGCATCCTCGCCCCCTTCCTCGCGCTGGCCCTGGCGATCCTGCTGGTGGCCTACCACCGGCTCAGCCTCGCGGTGTTCACCGCGGTGGCGGCCACCCTGCTGGTGGCCGTCGGCCTCGGCGGCGCCAACCTGACCGCGACCTACGTCGCCGCCGGCCTGCTGGCCGTGGTCACGCTGCCGCTCCTGGTCACCCCGCTGCGGCAGGCGGTCATCACCAAGACCCTGCTGGGCATCTACAAGAAGATGCTGCCCAAGCTCTCGGACACCGAGAAGACCGCGCTCGACGCCGGCACCGTCGGCTTCGAGGGCGAGCTGTTCTCCGGCATGCCGAAGTGGAAGGAGCTGCTGGCCCAGCCCAAGCCCGAGCTCACCGCCGAAGAGCAGGCTTTCCTCGACGGCCCGGTCGAGCAGGCCTGCCGCATGACCAACGACTGGGAAATCACCCACGTCCGCAACGACCTTCCGCCGGAGCTCTGGGAGTTCCTGAAGAAGAACAAGTTCTTCGGCATGATCATCCCGAAGGAATACGGCGGCCTGGGCTTCTCGGCGCTGGCCCACCACAAGGTGATCCAGAAGCTGGCCTCGATCTCGGCCACGCTCAGCTCCACCGTCGGCGTGCCGAACTCGCTGGGCCCGGCCGAGCTGCTGCTGCACTACGGCACCGACGAGCAGAAGAAGCACTACCTGCCGCGCCTGGCCGATGGCCGCGAGGTGCCCTGCTTCGCGCTGACCGGCCCGACCGCCGGTTCCGACGCCACGTCGTTGCCCGACTTCGGCATCGTCTGCGAGGGCGAGTGGAACGGCGCCCGCGTGCTCGGCGTCAAGCTCACCTTCGACAAGCGCTACATCACGCTGGCCCCGGTGGCGACCGTGATCGGCCTGGCCTTCCGCCTGCACGACCCCGACAAGCTGCTGGGCGAGGAAAGCGACCGCGGCATCACCCTGGCGCTGATCCCGCGCGACACCCCGGGGCTGAACATCGGCCGCCGCCACTTCCCGCTCAACTGCGCCTTCCAGAACGGTCCGCTCAACGGCAAGGAAGTGTTCCTGCCGCTGAGCCAGCTGATCGGCGGCGAAGACTACATCGGCCAGGGCTGGCGCATGCTGGTCGAGTGCCTGTCGGTCGGCCGCGCCATCACCCTGCCGTCCACCTCCAGCGGCGCCTCGAAGCTCGCGGCCGTGGTCACCGGTGCTTATGCGCGCATCCGCAAGCAGTTCGGCCTGTCCATCGGCCGCTTCGAAGGCGTCGAGGAAGCGCTGGCCCGCATCGCCGGCAACGCCTACGCCTGCGCGGCGCTGTCGCAGGCCACCGCCGCCGCGGTCGATCGCGGCGAGAAGCCGGCCGTGCCCTCGGCCATCGCCAAGTACCACGCCACCGAGATGGCGCGCATGGTCGCGGCCGACGCCATGGACATCCACGGCGGCAAGGGCGTCATCCTCGGGCCGATGAACTACATGGGCCGCGGCTGGCAGGCGGCGCCGATCTCGATCACGGTCGAGGGCGCCAACATCATGACGCGCACCCTGATGATCTTCGGCCAGGGCGCGATCCGCTGCCATCCCTGGGTGCTGAAGGAAATGCAGGCGGCGCAGAATCCGGACGCCGCCGCCGGCCTGCGCGAGTTCGACCGCAACCTGTTCGGCCACATCGGCTTCGCCATTTCCAACGCGGTGCGCAGCTGGGTGCTGGGCCTGGTCGGCGCGCGCATCGGCAAGGTGCCGGGCGACGCCTACACCCGCCGCTACTACCGCAAGCTCAACCGCTACTCCGCGAACCTGGCGCTGGTGGCCGACGTGTCGATGCTGACGCTCGGCGGCAAGCTCAAGTTCAAGGAGAAGATCTCCGGCCGCTTCGCCGACGTGCTCAGCCAGCTCTACATCGCCAGTGCGATGCTCAAGCGCTACGAGGACGAGGGCCGCCCGGCGGCCGAGCAGCCGCTGCTGGCCTATGCCTTCCATGATTCGGCGCACAAGATCGAGCTCGCGCTGTCCGGCGCGCTGCGCAACTTCCCGATCCGCCCGGTGGGCTGGCTGATGTGGATGCTGGTGTTCCCGTGGGGCCGCCGCGCCCAGCTGCCGTCGGACCGCCTGGGCCGCCGCGCCGCCGCGCTGCTGATGTCGCCGTCGGATGCGCGCGACCGCCTGGCCCAGGGCGTGTTCCTGACGCCCTGCGAGAACAACCCGGCCGGCCGCATCAACAGCTTCCTGCCGAAGGTGATCCTGGCCGAGCCGGTCGAGCGCAAGTTCCTCAAGGCGCTCAAGAACAGCGACATCGAGGCGCTCGACTTCCCGTCGCAGCTGGCCGAGGGCGTCGCCGAAGGCTGGATCACCGCCGAGGAGAAGACCCAGCTCGAGGAGCTGCGCGCGCTGACCTGGGAAACCATCACGGTGGACGACTTCGACCCGGCGGACCTGGTGTCGGCGTCGCTGCATCGGGGCGAGCGGGCGCAGCAGCATCGCGCGGCGTGAGAACCCGGAAAAGCGTGAGAGCCAGGAAATAGTAAAAAGGAAATAGGAACTAGTAAGAGCAGTCCCAGGCTCGCGGGCGCGCTTTTCACTAGTTCCTAGTTCCTAGTTCCTAGTTCCTAGTTCCTAACCACTACCTCCTACCTCCTACCCCCTACCTCCTAGCCCCTAACCCCATGCCCGACACCCCGCTCCTCCGGCTCTACCGCAAGTTCACCCGCTACCCGGGCGGCCACTGGCTCTTCAGCCGCGCGGTCTGCTTCAAGGCGCCCTACTTCGGCAGCATCAAGCCGACCATCCGGGTGCTGGAGCCGGGCCGCTGCGAAGCCACCATCCCGCACCGGCGCGCCGTGCAGAACCACATCGGCACCGTGCACGCGATCGCGCTGTGCAACCTGGCCGAGCTCTGCGCCGGCGTGATGACCGACGCGTCGCTGCCCAAGGACATGCGCTGGATTCCGAAGGGCATGACGGTGGCGTACCTGAAGAAGGCGAACGGCACGATGCGCGCGGTCGCGACGCCGATGATCCCGATCGTGAGCGCCGCCGAGGGTTACGACCTGCCGGTGAACGTGGATGTGCTGGATGCGGCCGGCGAGAAGGTCTTTCATGCGGAGATCCGCATGTGGCTGAGCGCCAGGAAATAGGAAATAGTGAAGAGGAGATAGGAGATAGTGGGAAGCGGGAGCCTGCGAGACCCCGCTGTTCACTATCTCCTATCTCCTCTTCACTATTTCCTTGTTCCAGACACTCAGAAGTAGTGGACGGCGACGGCCGCCAGGATCGCGGGCACGGCCTGCACGTAAAGGATCGAGCGCTTCACGGTCGCGGCGCCGAACAGGCCGGCTACCACCACGCAGCCCAGGAAGAACAGGCAGATGCCCTTGTCGCCCAGCCACAGGCCCCAGGCCAGGCCGGCGGCCAGGAAGCCGTTGTAGAGGCCCTGGTTCATCGCCAGCTTCGCGGAATCCCGCGCCACCTGCGGGTCGAGCCGGAACACCTTGCGACCCAACGGCTTGGTCCAGAAGAACATCTCCAGCACCAGGAAGCCGAGGTGCAGCAGGGCGACGAAGGCGGTGAGCAGCTGCGCGGTCAGGGACATGGTGGGCTCCGGGATCAGTCGGAAAGCTGGGCGGCGTGGTGCCGCAGGTGGTCTTCGATGAAGCTGGCGATGAAGTAGTAGCCGTGGTCGTAGCCGGCATGGCGGCGCAGCGTGAGCGCCTGGCCGGCCTCGGCGCAGGCGGCCTCGAAGCGCTCGGGCTGCAGCTGCGGCACCAGGAATTTGTCGTCCAGGCCCTGGTCGATGAGGATCGGGCCGCCGAACGGCCGCCGCTTCACCAGTGCACAGGCGTCGTGTTCGGCCCAGGCGCGGTAGTGGTCGCCCAGGTAGCGCGAGAACGCCTTCTGCCCCCACGGCACCTGGCTGGGTGCCACGATCGGCGCGAACGCCGACAGGCTGCGGTATCTGTCGGGATGCCGCAGCGCCAGCACCAGCGCACCGTGGCCGCCCATCGAGTGCCCGAAGATGCCGGCGCGACCCGGGTCGGCCGGAAAGTGCTCGGCCACCGCGGCCGACAGCTCGTGCACCACGTGCGTCTCCATGCGGAAGCGCGATGACCACGGTGCCTGCGTGGCGTCGAGGTAGAACCCCGCCGCCTCGCCGAACTCCCAGTCGCCGGTGGCGCCGTCGATGCCGGTGTCGCGCGGGCTGGTGTCGGGCATCACCAGCATCAGGCCCAGCTCGGCCGCCACGCGCTGGGCGCCGGCCTTCATGGTTGCAGTTTCCTCGCTGCAGGTCAGGCCGGCGAGGTAGTACAGCACCGGCACCCGGCCCTCGCGCGCCTGCGGCGGCTGGAACACCGCGAAGCGCATCGTCCCGCCGCAGGCCGGCGAGGCCATCCGGTAGAAGCCCTGCACGCCGCCGAAGCAGCCGTGTTCGCTGGCGACCTCGACCGACATCAGTAAACGACCACGCTGCGGATCGACTCGCCGCGGTGCATCAGGTCGAAGGCGTCGTTGATCTTCTCCAGCGGCATCGTGTGGGTGATCAGCGAGTCGATGTCGATCTTGCCGTCCATGTACCAGTCGACGATCTTGGGCACGTCGGTGCGGCCGCGGGCGCCGCCGAAGGCGCTGCCGCGCCAGTTGCGGCCGGTGACCAGCTGGAACGGCCGGGTGCTGATTTCCGCCCCGGCCGGTGCGACGCCGATGATCACGCTGGTGCCCCAGCCCTTGTGAGCGCACTCCAGCGCCTGGCGCATCACCTGGGTGTTGCCGATGCATTCGAAGGTGTAGTCGGCGCCGCCCTTGGTCAGCGAGACGAGGTACGGCACCAGGTCGCCCTCGACCTCCTTCGGATTGACGAAGTGGGTCATGCCGAACTTGCGCGCCATCGCCTCGCGGTTCGGGTTTAGGTCGACGCCCACGATCATGTCGGCGCCGGCCAGGCGCGCGCCCTGGATCACGTTCAGGCCGATGCCGCCGAGCCCGAACACGACGACCTTCGAGCCCACCTCGACCTTGGCGGTGAAGATGACCGCGCCGATGCCGGTGGTGACGCCGCAGCCGATGTAGCAGACCTTGTCGAAGGGCGCGTCCTCGCGGATCTTGGCCAGCGCGATCTCGGGCACCACCGTGAACTGCGCGAAGGTGGACGTGCCCATGTAGTGCAGCACCGGCTTGCCGTCGAGGCTGAAGCGGCTGCTGCCGTCGGGCATCAGGCCCTGGCCCTGGGTGCTGCGGATGGCCTGGCAGAGGTTGGTCTTGGGGTTGAGGCAGTACTCGCAGGTGCGGCACTCGGGCGTGTACAGCGGGATGACGTGGTCGCCCTTCTTCAGCGTGGTCACGCCCGGGCCCACGTCCACCACGATGCCCGCGCCCTCATGGCCCAGGATGGCCGGGAACAGGCCTTCCGGATCCGCGCCCGAGAGCGTGAACTCATCGGTGTGGCAGACGCCGGTGGCCTTGAGCTCGACCAGCACCTCGCCGAAGCGCGGGCCCTCGAGGTCGACGGTTTCGATGGTGAGCGGTGCGCCCGCCTTGTGCGCGACGGCAGCCTTGACCTTCATGCGGAATCTCCCCGGGAACGATGCCGCCCAGCGTACCGCAGCGGGCCGCGGCGGGTGTCGCCGGGGCGCGAAGGCCGCCGGGGCGCGGCGGCCTCGAACGGCGGCCTGCGTCCGCCGATTCAGTGCCGGTCGGCCGGCAGCTTCGCCTGCTCCCGGATCAGGCGCCAGGCACCCAAAGTCATGCATCCGGCCACCAGCAGGCCAGTACCGAAGACCGCCACCGAACCGAACGCGGCCAGGAACTTGTGCGCCCAGACGAAGAACAGGTCGCCACCGCGATAGACCGCCGTGTCGATCACGGCCTTGGCCTTGTAGCGCACTTCGCGGTCGACGCGGGTGTAGATGGTTTCGCGCGCCGGCTTGGCGAGCGAGAACTCGCCGGCCCGGGTCGCCACCTGCACCACGGCCACCAGCAGCGGCAGCGGCGAGGCGGTGAGCGCGGCGAATCCGAGCAGGATGGCCACCGCAGGGATCAGCAGCACCGGCGCGACGCCGAACCGCACCAGCAGCGTGCGGGTCAGGAACACCTGCACCAGGATCGTGACCAGGTTGATGGCGAGGTCGATGTTGGCGTAGTAGGCCGTGCGCGACTCGACGTCAGGGTAGAACGCCCGCGCGATCGCCGCCTGCTCGTTGTAGAGCAGCGTGCCCACGCCAACGCCGAAGAACATCACCACCGCCATCGCCTGGAGCAGCGGCTGCTCGCGCAGCAGCCGCAGGCCGGCAAGCACGCTGCCACCCATCGCCTGTTCGGCGCCGGACCGGCCGCGCTCGGCCTCCCGCAGCCTGGCCCAACGCCCCAGCCGCAGGATGCACACCACCGCCATCGCCATCAGCCCGGCCGAGACCAGCAGCAGGTTGGGCACGCCGATCTCGTTCACCAGCACCCGGGTGATCACCGGACCGGTGAAGCCGCCGATGGTGCCGCCGGCCGCGATGAAGCCGTACAGGCGCCGCGCTTCGAGGTCGGAGTAGATGTCGGCCATGAAGCTCCAGAACACCGACACCGCGAACAGATTGAACACCGCCACCCATATGAAGAACACGGCGCCGCGCCCCGGCACCTCGCGCCCGAACAGCAGGTAGAACCCGATCAGGCAGGCGATGAACAGCAGGTACAGCACCGGCAGGAACACCCGCCGCGGATAACGGCTCACCAGCGCGCCATAGGCCGGCTGCAGCAGCACCATCATGATGAAGGTGCCGGTGAACAGCAGCTGCAGCGTGAGGTCTCCCAGTACCCAGCCCCGTGCCGCCGCCCATTCGACCAGGCCCGGCGGGAACACCGCCTGCACGTCGTCCGAGGCGCCCATGGCGTCCCGCACCGGCCGCAGCACGTAGTAGCCGGTCAGCAGGAAGAAAAAATAGAGGAACGACCAGACCAAGGGCGGGAACTCCCGCAGCGCGCCGCGCAGGTGGTCGAAGCGTCCGGCGGTGTGCTTGTCTGGTTCCATGCGCTTCCTGGTGGCTCGGCGAACGATAGCCAACCCGCCCGGTGGCCGCCAGTCCGTTAACTGCATGTGAGCGCCGTCACACCCGGGCATCGGCATTGCCACGGCCCGAGTGTTTGCTCTAGAACGGGGGCCTAGCCTCGGTCCGTTACCGAATGAAGAAGACCTTGTGTACGACTACATCATCGTAGGCGCCGGCTCCGCCGGCTGCGTGCTGGCCAACCGCCTCAGCGAAGACCCGGCCTGCCGCGTGCTGCTGCTCGAGGCCGGCCCGTCCGACTGGCACCCCTTCATCCACATGCCCGCCGGACTGGCCAAGCTGGTCGGCAAGAAGGGCGTGAACTGGGACTACAACACCGCCCCCGAGCCCGCGCTTGACGGCCGCTCGCTGTGGTGGCCGCGCGGCAAGGTGCTCGGTGGCTCCAGCTCGATCAACGCCATGTGCTACATCCGCGGCCACGCCGGCGACTACGACGAATGGGCGGCGATGGGCGCCGAGGGCTGGCACTGGTCCAACGTGCTGCCCTATTTCAAGCGCAGCGAAGGCAACCAGCGCGGCGACAGCGAGTACCACGGCGGCAACGGCCCGCTGGGCGTGTCCGACCCGCGCCACAAGAACCCGCTCTCGGAAGTCTTCATCGAGGCCGCGCGCCAGGCCGGCCACGCCGGCAGCGACGACTTCAACGGCGCCCGCCAGGACGGCTTTGGCTGGTACCAGACCACCACCCGCGACGGCGCCCGCAGCTCCAGCGCCCGCGCCTACCTGGCGCCGGTGCGCCAGCGGCCCAACCTCACCGTGGTCACCCGCGCCACCGCCAGCCGCATCACCTTCGACGGCGACCGCGCCAGCGGCGTCGAGTACGCGGTGGGTGGCAAGGCCGGCTTCAGCGAAACCGCCCGCCGCGAGGTCATCCTCTGCGGCGGCGCGCTGAATTCGCCGCAGCTGCTGATGCTCTCGGGCATCGGCCCGGCGGAACACCTGCGCGAGCACGGCATCGCGGTGCGCCGCGACCTGCCCGGTGTCGGCGCCAACCTGCAGGACCACCTCGACGTCTGCACCATGAACCGCTGCACGCAGGGCCTGAGCTACGACAAGCTCAGCGACGTTTCGGTGGCGCTGCAGTACTACCTGTTCAAGTCCGGCCCGGGCACCAGCAACATCGCCGAAGCCGGCGGCTTCCTGCGCAGCAAGCTGGCGGAAGACGAGCGGCCCGACATCCAGTTCCACTTCGTGCCGGCCCAGCTCGACGACCACGGCCGCAACCGCCTGCCCGGCAACGGCTACACCCTGCATGCCTGCGGCCTGCACCCGCGCAGCCGCGGCCGGCTGCGCCTGGCCAGCGCCAACGCCGCCGACAAGGTGAAGATCGAGGCGGGCTACCTCAGCGACCCGGAAGGCTACGACCTGAAGGTGATGCTGGAGGCGCTGCGGCTGTCGCGCGAGATCCTGGCGCAGCCGGCGTTCGCTCCCTACCGCGGCGAGGAACTCTTCCCGGGCGACCAGCTGCAGGACGAAGCCGACCTGGTCGCCTTCATCCGGCGCAAGGCCGAATCGATCTACCACCCGGTCGGCACGTGCCGGATGGGCGCGGATGGGGATGCCCACGCCGTGGTCGACCCGCAGCTGCGCGTGCGCGGCGTCCGCGGCCTGCGCGTGGTGGATGCCTCGGTGATGCCCAAGCTGGTCGGCGGCAACACCAATGCCCCGACCATGATGATCGCCGAGCGCGCCGCCGACCTGATCCGCGGCCTGGCGGCCTGATCAGACCTCGAGCATCGGCGGCAGCGGGCAGCGCAGCGTCGCGCAGATCGCCCGCAGCAGTTCGGCTTCGGCCACGCAGATGCGGCCGTCGTGGCTGACCGCCGCGACCAGGCCTTCCAGCAGCAGCTCCTTGCCCAAGGGCTCGACCTCGTCGAGCTTGGGCAGCGCCTCGTCGAGCGCGGACAACGGGTCGGCCGGCGGACGGTAGGGCGAGTTCAGGCGCGGGAACACGCGGGCCAGGCCCGCCAGGTAAGCGCGCATCGCCGCCGCCGGGTCGTCGTGCCCGGCCTGCGCCAACACGGCCATCACGTCGATCGCGGCGGCGCTGGCGTCGGCCAGGCGCCGCGTCGACGGCTTCGAACCGCCGGCCGGATCGAGTACGTGCTTTACGTGGCTGCCCAGCAGCCGGCCCAGGCTGTATTCGAACAGGCTGACCTGGCCGTCGGCGTGGGTCAGCACGTAGCAGGCGTCCGTGAACTGCTCGAGTTCGGCGCGCGGACGCCGGCGCAGCGCGGGCATCGCCATCGCCGCCAGCGGCAGGCACAGGATGCGCGGCAGGTCGGCCAGGCGATCGGCGTAGTCCAGCGCCTGGCGCACCACGCGCTCGTCCAGGCGGCTGCTGAGCTCGAATTGCTGGCGCTCGCGCACCTTGCCCGCGGGCGCCATCAGCAGGCCGAACAGCAGCGCCGGCACCTCGTCGCGCTCGTGCGCGGCGCGGCGCAGGGTCTCGGGAATGGCGGTGACCAGCGCGCCGGCCCGCTCGTAGTCGTTGGACTGCGGTGCGCCGACCTGGGCCACCACCGCCGGCGGCGTCACCCTGAGCTCGGCGCGGTCGCCCGGCAGCGGCGGGGGTGACTTCGCGTCCAGGCCGAGCGCGAGGTCCTCGTCCAGGCCCGAGGGCGGATGCATCTGCCAGCGGGCGGACTGTTCGACCAGCGCCTCGGGCCGGAACGACGGCTCCAGCGCCTGGATGCGGGCGACCAGCGGTGGATGGGTGGCGAACAGCGAGGAATAGCCGACGCCATCGCCGAACAGCATGTGCGCCACCTCCTCGGTGTCGCCGCTGGCCAGCTTCGAGCCGCCGTCCAGCCCGCCGATCTTCTTGAGCGCGCCCGCCAGGCCCTTCGTCTGGCGCGTGAACTGCACCGCCGAGGCGTCGGCCAGGAATTCGCGCTGCCGGCTGACGCCGGCCTTGATCAGCCGGCCGAACAGCAGGCCGGCGTAGCCGACCAGCATCACCACCAGCGCCAGCAGGATGATCGGCACGCCGTCTCGTGAACCGCCGCGTGCGTGCACCAGGACCTTCCGGCCAATGACGGTGAGCGCCAGGATGCCAAACAGAAGACCCATCAGCCGGATGTTCAGGCGCATGTCGCCGTTGAGCACGTGGCTGAACTCGTGCGCGATGACGCCCTGGAGTTCATCCCGGTTGAGCTTGTCGAGCGCGCCGCGGGTGACCGCCACGGCGGCGTCGCCGGGCGCGTAGCCGGCGGCGAAGGCATTGATGCCGGCCTCCTGCTCGAGCACGAACAGCTGCGGCACCGGCACGCCGGAGGCAATGGCGATCTCTTCGACCACGTTGCGCAGACGCCGGTAGTGCAGGTCGGTGGTGTCCTCGGGCACCGGCGTGCCGCCCATCTGCAGCGCCACCGCGGCGCCACCGCCGGCCAGGCTGGAGATGCGGTGCATCGACGCGACCGCGATGATGCCCACGGTGACGATGCTGACGACCAGCATCCCGCCCAGCACGTGGCGCGGCGAGCCTTCGTCGGGGAAGCCGCCCACGGCGATGAAATAAACCAGGTTCACCGCGACCACGATGGCCAGCACCGCCAGCCCGAACAGGACGACCAGGCGGCCCGACTGGCGCCGGGCCTGCTCCTGGCGCTCGAAGAAGTTCATGCGTCAGCTCAGAACGAGACTTTCGGCGCCTCGCGCTTGGCCGGCTCGGTGATCTCGAGCAGGGTGGCGGCGACGAAGTTGAACATGCCGGCGATGATGTTCGAGGGGAACACCTCGCGCTTGTTGTTGTAGGCCATCACCGAGTCGTTGTAGGCCTGGCGCGCGAAGGCGACCCGGTTCTCGGTGGAGGTGAGCTCTTCGGTGAGCTGCATCATGTTCTGGTTGGCCTTGAGGTCCGGGTAGGCCTCGGCCACGACCATCAGCCGCGAAAGCGCGCCGGCCAGGCCGGTCTCGGCGCCACCGAGCGAGGCCATGGCGTTGCGGTCGCCCGGGTTGGCCTTGGCGGCGGCCAGGCCGCTGACGGCGGCGGCGCGCGCCTGGATGACGGCCTCGAGGGTCTCGCGCTCGTGCTTGAGGTAGCCCTTGGCGACTTCCACCAGGTTGGGGATCAGGTCGTAGCGCCGGGTCAGCTGCACGTCGATCTGTGCGAAGGCGTTCTTGAACGCGTTGCGGGCGGTGACAAGCCCGTTGTAGATGCCGACGCCCCAGGCGGCGGCGACGCCGACGACCAGCACCAGCACGAGCAAAGTGATCATCATGGACTCTCCCCTGTTCAGTACCCCGGCGCGGAACGCGCGCTAGAATGGGGCCGTTCCCCAAGCATACGTCGGACATGCCACGCAAGAAAGCCAACGCGCCGTCCCGCCTGCCCGCCGCCGTCGCGGCCCTCTGGCTCGCGGTCGCGGGCACGGCGGCCGCCGCCGATGCGGCCAAGGCACCCGACTTCACCGCGCACGCCCGCGAGCTCGAAGTCCTGGCCGAAGGGGTCGTCACCCAGTCGCGCATCCCGGGCATGGCGATGGCCATCGTCCAGGACGGCAAGGTGGTGTCGCTGCGCGGCTACGGGGTGGTCGACAGCCGCGACCCGCAGCCGGTCGGCACCGACACCGTGTTCCGCGTCGCTTCCTTGTCCAAGGCCTTCGCCGGCACGCTGAGCGCGATGCTGGTCAGCGAGGGCGCGATGAACTGGGACGCCCCGATCGCCAACCAGTTGCCCGCCTTCACCCTGCGCGACCTGCAGGGTGCGCAGCGGCTGACGGTGCGCGAAGTGCTCAGCCACCGCGTCGGCCTGGGCTACAACGCCTTCGACCGCGACCTCGAGGCCGACCAGCCCTACCCGCTGCTGGCCGAGAAACTTTCCGACGCGCCGCTTACCTGCGCGCCCGGCGATTGCTACGCCTACCAGAACATCGCCTTCAGCCTGGTCGGCGACCTGGTGTTCGCAGTCACCGGCGACTTCTACCACCACCAGGTCGAGAAGCGACTGTTCCACCCGCTGGGCATGTACGGCGCCACCTTCGGCCGCGACGGCCTGGAAGCCAGCCCGAGCTGGGCGCGCCCGCACGTGCGCAGCGGGGGCAAGTGGCTGCCGGTGCGCCCGAAGGAAACCTACTACCGCATCCCGCCGGCGGCGGGGGTCAACGCCAGCATCCGCGACATGTCGCAGTGGTTGATCGCGCAGATGGGCCACCGCCCGGACGTGCTGCCGCCGGCGCTGCTCAACGAGATCCAGACCCCGCAGGTCGAGACGCCGGGCGAGATCCGCGGCAACAGCTGGCGCCGGGAGCGCCTGCGCAGCGCCTACTACGGGCTGGGCTGGCGCATCTACGACTACGCGGGCCACACGCTGGTCTACCACGCCGGTGCGGTGCAGGGTTACCGGGCCATGGCCGCGTTCCTGCCCGACCAGGACATCGGCGTGGTCGTCCTGTGGAATTCGGAATCGTCGATGCCGGCCGCGCTGCTGCCGACGGCGCTCGACCGGGCCCTGGGCCTGCCCGCGCGCGACTGGCTCGCGCCCGAACCCGTGAAGCCGCGCCGCCGGCGCTGAGTCTGGCGGATGGCTGGCGCCGGGGACACCCCCGGCGCCTGACCAAAACAAAACGCCGGCACTGGGCCGGCGTTCTCTTTGGTGCTTCTGGAAAGTCTCCCTCCCCGCCTGGGCAATACGGGGAGAGAGCCCAGATAACGCGCTTGCGATCCGTCTTAGAGCGACGGAGCCACCGGGGCGGCAGGCATCGCCATCGCCGGCTTCTTGGCAGCGGGCTTGCGCGCCGCCTTCTTCTTCGCAGCAGGCTTCTTCGCAGCCTTCTTGGCGGCCGGCTTCTTGGCAGCCTTCTTGGCGGTCTTCTTGACCGACTTCTTGGCGGCCTTCTTGGCAGCCGGCTTGCGGGCAGCCTTCTTGGCAACCTTCTTCTTCGCGGCCTTCTTGGCCGGCTTCTTGGCGACCTTCTTGGCAGCCTTCTTGGCAACCTTCTTCTTGGCCGGCTTCTTGGCGACCTTCTTCGCGGCCTTCTTGGCCGGCTTCTTGGCAACCTTCTTGGCCGCCTTCTTCACGGTCTTCTTGACGGCCTTGACCGCCTTCTTGACCGACTTCTTCACGGACTTCTTCGCGGCCTTCTTGGCCGGTTTCTTCGCAGCTTTCTTCGTAGCCATGGTGTCAACTCCTCGTCAGTTGGCGTTTGGACTGCCCAGTCACAAAAGCATGGCCGCGGGAGGATTCCCGCGACGCAGCACCGCCACCGCGCCAAGGGCGCCGTGGACGGATCGGGTCCGGCGCGGGGCGGCGCCGGAAATGAAAACGCCCAGGCCATGACCGGCCCGGGCGTTGGAAAGGCGGTTCTTGCGGAAGCTCGATTTCGATTTCGCGGAGGGATGGTTGCCCTGATCCACCGACGACGGAGTCCGGGTGGAGTTCGGTGTTGTGGCCCGCGTTGTCGTTTCGATCCTGATCACTCGTTTCCGCAGTTGACATCTGCTGGGCGAAAGCTAATCACGGGAAATCTTGATGTCAACAACTTTGCAGAAAAAATTTCAAGGCCCCCTCGCCATGTCCCGGCACGGAAGTCGGCGCTGCCTGGGCTCGGAGGAACAACGCTTTGCACGTGCGAGAAAACTACATGCAAAAAAAGTGCTTTAAAAAAGCCACGCGCGTTGCCGCATGCGACGGCGAGCACTTGCCGCGGCAACGCGCGGCGGGCGTTCCAGCCCGCATGGAGCCGGCTGCGGCAAGCCCAAAAAAAACTTTGCGACCGGGCGCCCGGACGACGCGTTTCGATGCCCCGGATGGCCGAACTGCGCGAACTTCGGCCGCCATCGCCGACGGCGCCGGCGACTTTCCCGTCCCCGGAAACGACACCGGCCGCACGTGGCGGCCGGTGTCGGATGCTTCGGGAGGACCGGCCGTCAGTGGCCTTCGTCCTCGAGCAGCTGGGCGTAGTCGTCGGGCGACAGCAGCTCGTTGAGCTGCTCCGGCTCGCTGGCCTCGAGCACGAACAGCCAGCCTTCGCCGTAGGCGTCCTCGTTGATGGTCTCGGGCTTGTCCGAAAGCGCCGAGTTGACCTCGACCACCTTGCCGGCGACCGGGGCGTAGACGTCGCTGGCGGCCTTGACCGACTCGACCACCGCGGCGGCGGCGCCCTGCTCCAGGGTGTCGCCGACGTTGGGCAGCTCGACGTAGACCAGGTCACCGAGCAGGCCCTGGGCGTGGTCGGAAATGCCGACGGTGATGCGGCCGCTGTCTTCGACGCGGGCCCATTCGTGGGACTTGAGGAACTTCAGGTCGCCGGGGATCTCACTCATGACAGGCCTCGATGGTCGGTGCGTGGCGGGGGGTGGTCGCTAGTCTAGCGGGGAGCGCGGGCGAAGGCATCCGCCGCGAGCGGCGGCTCAGGCCAGCACGCCGGGCTGGGCGACACCGTCGCGGACGAAGGGATACTTCACCACGCGCACCGGCAGGCGCTTGCCGCGGATGTCGACCTCGACCGCACCGACCTCGCCGGCCGGAACCCGCGCCAGTGCGATCGCCTTGCCCAGGGTCGGCGAGAAGGTGCCGGAAAGGATCTCGCCCTCGCCCGCAGCGGTGAACACCGCCTGGCCGTGGCGCAGCACGCCCTTCTCGTCCAGCACCAGGCCGATCATCTGGCGTGCGGCGCCGGCGGCCTTCTGCGCCTCGAGCTTGCCGCGGCCGGTGAAGTCGCGGCCTTCGTCCAGCGCGACGGTCCAGGCCAGGCCGGCTTCGTAGGGCGTGGCCGACTCGTCCATGTCCTGGCCGTAGAGCGCCATGCCGGCCTCGAGGCGCAGCGTGTCGCGCGCGCCCAGGCCCGCCGGCTTGACGCCCGCGGCCAGCAGGCGATTCCAGAAATCGACCGCCTGCGACTCGGGCGCCATCACTTCGAAACCGTCCTCGCCGGTGTAGCCGGTGCGGGCGATGAACAGGCCGTCGGCCTCGCAGGCGACGAACTTGCCCAGCTTGCCGGCGCGCTGCGCGGCGTCCGGCGACAGCAGGCCCAGCACCTTGTCGCGGGCGTTCGGTCCCTGCACCGCAACGATGGCCAGGTCGCGGCGCTCCTGGATCGTGATGCCGAAGGGCGCGGCCTGCGCCGTGATCCAGGCCAGGTCCTTGTCGCGGGTGGCGGCATTGACCACCAGGCGGAAGAAGTCCTCGGCCATGAAATAGACGATCAGGTCGTCGATGACGCCGCCGTTGGCATCGAGCATGCAGGCGTACAGCGCCTTGCCCGGCTTCTGCAGCTTGTCCACCGAGTTGGCCACCAGCTGGCGCAGGAACGGCCGCACCCGCTCGCCGCGCAGGTCCAGGATGGTCATGTGCGAGACGTCGAACATGCCGGCGTCGCGGCGCACCTGGTGGTGCTCCTCGATCTGCGAACCATAGTTGATCGGCATGTCCCAGCCACCGAAGTCGACCATCTTGGCGCCCAGCGCCCGGTGGGTATCGTTGAGGACGGTCTTCTTGCTCATGGCCTGCCAGTCGGTTCGGGGAAGACCGCCATTATCTCCCCGAAACGGGGTCCAGGAACGGGGTCAGGTTCACTTCCTCGCGACGGGTCGCCCGTTGGCCACTGCTTCGCAAGGAAGTGAACCTGACCCCGTTCCTGGTCATCGCTGCTGGCGGACCAGCCACCAGACGGGGACGAGGCCGACCAGGCACAGCCACAGGGACGGCCACGCGGCCTGCGCCCACAGGCCTTCGGTGGTGTAGCCGTAGATGCGCACGGCCAGCGTGTCCCAGCCGAAGGGACGCAGCATCAGGGTGGCGGGCAGTTCCTTCACGGTCTCAACGATCACCAGCAGCAGCGCCGCGACCAGGCCGGGACGCAGCAGCGGCAGCACGATGCGGCGCAGGCGCGCGCCGGCCGGCACGCCGAGCACGCGCGCCGATTCCAGCAGGGACGGACGCAGCGACTGGAAGGCGGACTCGGTCGCCTCGTGGCCCACGCGCAGGAAGCGCACCGACAGCGCCAGCAGCACCGCCACCAGGCTCGAGCTCAGCGCCAGCCCGCCCAGCCACGGCATCGCGCGCTCGGCCGCGACCAGCAGCCACATCGCGCCGACCGCCAGCACCGTGCCCGGCACCGCGTAGCCGAGTCCGGCGGTGAATCCGGCCGCCTGCACGATCCGGTCACCGCCACCGCGACGCCCCAGCAGCGTGAAGGCCAATGCGATCGCCAGCACCAGTGCCGCCGCCATCGCGGCAAGCAGGGCCGTGTTCAGCGCCGGCACGCCGACCTCGGGCAACGTCGCGCGCGACTGCCAGGACCAGGCCAGCAGTTGCGCCACCGGCACCAGGAAGCCCAGCGACACCACCGCCAGCGCCAGCGCGGACACGGCCCAACCGCGCCAGCCGGACAACGGGCGGCGCGGCGGCGGCATCAGCTGCGGACCGGCATGACGCCCGCGACCGCGGCCTATGCGCTCGAGCACCAGCACCAGCGCGACCAGCGCGACCATCGCGCAGGCCAGCTGCGCCGCGGCCGGCAGCGAATACAGGCCGAACCAGGTCTTGTAGATCGCAGTCGCCAGCGTATCCACGCCCAGGATGCTGACGGCGCCGAAATCGGCCAGCGTCTCCAGCAGCACCAGGCTCAGCCCGGCCACCCACGCCGGACGCGCCATCGGCAGCGCCGCGCGGAAGAAGGCCGACAGCGGCCCATGCCCCAGCGAGCGCGCCGCATCCATCGCGGCGCTGCCCTGCCGAAGGAAGGCGGC
Organism: Arenimonas sp.; assembly: GCF_022842045.1. Lineage (GTDB taxonomy): Bacteria > Pseudomonadota > Gammaproteobacteria > Xanthomonadales > Xanthomonadaceae > Arenimonas. Next base: position 44,015 of record NZ_JALHQI010000015.1, read on the forward strand.
ACGCACGATCAGGAAGACATAGGGATAAAGGACCAGCGACAGCACCAGCGCCGCACCCGGCACGCTGCGCAGCTCCGGGAAGGCCGATGGCGCGCCGCCCAGCGCGCGCCAGGCCGACTGCAGCGGGCCCGCGTAGTCGGTCAACCCGACATAAACGAAGGCGACCACGTAGCCCGGCAGCGCCATCGGCAGCACCAGCGCCCAGTCGAACAGGCGGCGCCCCGGATAGTCGTAGCGCGCGCTGGCCCAGGCCAGGCCGACGCCCACCAGCATCGAGAGCGCCGCGATCAGCCCAAGCAGCGCCAGGGTGTTGCGCACCGCGGCGGGCAGCACCTGCGCGAACAGGTGCGGCCACACCCCGGGCGCCGGCGTCGCGAAGGCACTCGCCAGCCACAGCGCCGGCAGCAGCAGCGGCAAGGCCAGCGCCCAGGCCAGCAGCCGCGGCCAGGCGGTGCGCGCGACGGCGGCGCTCATCAGGTCAGCGCCAGCCGGCGCGATCCATCAGCTTCACGGCTTCGGCCTGGCGCGCGCCCGCCACCGACACGTTCACCGGGTCGGCCTTGAACGGCCCCCACGCGGCGACCACCGGATCCAGCGCCACGCCCGGGCGCGCCGGGATCTCGAAATTGACGCTGGCGAAGTCGGCCTGCACCGATTCCGACGCCAGCCACTCCAGGAACTTGCGCGCCTCGTCCTTCTGCTTCGAGGCGGCGACGATGCCCGCGCCCGACACGTTCACGTGCGCGCCGACGCCGGCCTGGTTGGCCCAGAACACCTGCACCGGGAAGGCCGGGTCGTCGTGCTGGAGGCGACCGAGGTAATAGGTGTTGATGAGGCCGACATCGCACTGGCCCGAAGCAATCGCCTTGGCCAGCAAGGTGTCGTCGGCGAAGGGCTCGGTGGCGAGGTTGGCGACCCAGCCGCGCACCACGGTCTCGGTGTACTCGACGCCGATGCGCTCGATCAGCGTGGCCACCAGCGACTGGTTGTAGACCTTCTTCGACGAGCGCAGGCACAGCCGGCCGCGCCACTTCGCGCGCGCCAGGTCGCCGATGCCCGACAGCTCGGACGGGTCCACGCGATCGGTCGAGTAAACGATGGTGCGCGCACGCTGCGACAGCGCGAACCACCGGCCCTGCGGGTCACGCAGGTTGGCCGGGATCGCGGCTTCCAGCGCCGGCGACTGCACCGGCGCCAGCAGGCCGCGCTCGGCCGCCTGCCAGAGGCTGCCTGCGTCCACGGCCATGAACAGGTCGGCGCGCGTGTTCGCGCCCTCGGCGGCCAGGCGCTCGATCAGCACCGGCGCGCCGTCGGACAGCAGCTGGATCTTCGTGCCGGTCTCGCGCTCGTAGCGCTCGAACAGCGGCTTGACCAGCGGTTCCTTGCGCTCGGTGTACACGACGAGTTCCGCCGCCTGGACGGCGGGTGCCAGCAGGCTGGCCAGCAGGAGGGAAAGCGTGAGGCGCGACATGGCGGGCTCCGGGGAAGGGTCAGGGAATGATAATGATTCTCATCCTAACTGCAATGCCGGGGCATGGCGAGGGGCTCATTCCCGATATTGGTATTGCGAATCATTCTCGCTACCAGTACGATTCCTGGCACGCCCCGCCCGGGCCCCGACTCCCCTTTCGATCCGAGACCTGCCCCGATGTCGCCGACACTGCGCCTCGCCATTTCCCTCGCCCTGCTGCCCACCGCCGCCTTCGCCGGCGGCGCGCCTTCGCCCGAGCTGCAGAGGCTCGACAGCGTCAACGTCTTCGGCACCGCCGAGGACACCCAGAAGGCGGCCGGCTCGGCCCACTACGTCGACCAGGAAACGCTCGAGCGCTTCAACTACCGCGACATCAACCGCGTCCTGCGCCAGGTGCCCGGCGTGTACCTGGTCGAGGAGGAAGGCTACGGCCTGCGCCCGAACATCGGCATCCGCGGCTCGGGCACCGACCGCAACAGCCGCATCACGGTGATGGAGGACGGCGTGCTGATCGCGCCGGCGCCCTACGCCGCCCCGGCCGCTTACTACTTCCCGACCATGGCCCGCATCGACGCGGTGGAGATCCGCAAGGGTTCCTCGGCGATCCAGGCCGGCCCGCGCACGACCGGCGGCGCCATCAACCTGATCTCCACCCCGATCCCGGGCGAGGCCGGCGGCGAGTTCGACCTGTCCTACGGCTCCGACGCCACCCTGCTGGCGCACGGCTGGGCCGGCGGCATGGGCGAGCGCTTCGGCGGCATGGTCGAGGCGGTGCGCCAGTCGACCGACGGCTTCAAGCAGATCGACGGCGGCGGCGACGCCGGTTACGAGCTCGACGACGTGGTGGCCAAGCTGCGCTGGGTCAGCGCGCCGGACGCCGCCGTGTACCAGCAGCTCGACCTCAAGGTCGGCCGCAATACCCAGGACAGCAACGAGACCTACCTCGGCCTCACCGACGCCGACTTCCGCGCCGACCCGAACCGCCGCTACGCCGGTTCGCGCCTGGACAACATCCGGACCGAGCAGAACCTCTACGAACTGCGGCACCTGATCGAGCTCGGCGACGCCACCACGCTCAGCACCGTCGCCTACCGCACCGAGTTCTCGCGCAACTGGTACAAACTCAACGACGTGCTGAACCCGCTGACCGGCGGCTACGTCGGCATCGGCACCATCCTGGCCGACCCGACCACCTGGTCGGACCAGTACGCCTGGCTTACCGGCGAGGACAGCCCGGACAATGCCCTGCGCCTGCGCAACAACAACCGTCGTTACTACGCCCAGGGCCTGCAGACCGTGCTCGGAACGAGCTTCGCCACCGGCGCCGCCAGCCACGAGCTGGAAGTGGGCCTGCGCGTGCACCGCGACCAGGAAGACCGCTACCAGGACGACGACCGCTACCGCCTGCAGGCGGGCCAGTTCGTGCTGACCCGCGACGGCGCGCCCGGCACCCAGGACAACCGCGTCGGCGACGCCGAGGCGCTGTCGCTGTTCGTGCACGACACCATCAGCCTCGGCAAGTGGATCCTGACCCCGGGCGTGCGCTACGAGCGCATCGACCTGGCCAGCACCCGCTACTCCACCGCCACCGGCCTGCGCGACGTGGTGCTGTCGAAGGTCGAGACCGAGGTGGACGAAGTCATCCCGGGCTTCGGCGCCACCTACCTGCTCAGCGATTCGCTGACCCTGTTCGGCAGCGTGCACCGCGGCTTCAACCCGCCGGGCCCGGCCTCGGGCTCGCTGTCGGAGAAGAGCGTGAACGGCGAGTTCGGCCTGCGCTGGAACGCGGGCGCGCTGGGCACCGAGCTGGTCGGCTTCGTCAACGATTACTCCAACCTGGTCGGCACGTGCACCGCGTCCAGCGGCGGCACCTGCAACCTGGGCGACCAGTTCGACGGCGGCGAGGCGCGCGTGAGCGGCCTGGAGGCCAGCCTGGCCTACGACTTCAACGCCGGGGGCGCGATCTCCGTTCCGTTCTCGCTGGCCTATACCTACACCCGGGCGGAGTTCCGCAATACGTTCGAATCCGAGTTCGATGAGTGGGGCGACGTGGCCAGCGGCGACCGCCTGCCCTACCTGCCCGAGCACCTGGTGCACGCCGAACTCGGCCTGGCCGGCGCGCGCTGGCGCCTGGGCCTGGCCGCCAACTACCTCGACGACATGCTGACCGTCGCCGGAGGCGGCAACGGTGAGCGCACCGATTCGGCCGTGGTCTGGGACCTGACCGGCGGCTACCAGCTCAACGACCGGGTCGAGCTGTACGCCCGGATCGAGAACTTGTCGGACGAAACCTACATCGTCGCCCGCCGCCCGGCCGGCGCCCGCCCGGGCCAGCCCCGCAGCGCCTTCGTGGGCATGCGCATCGGCTTCTGATCCGATAGCGCCACCTCCCTGTGGGAGGGACTTCAGTCCCGATGCCTTCCGCCGGAAAGCATCGGGACTGAAGTCCCTCCCACATTTTTGTGCGACGCTTTGGGCTCCCGCCGCATCCTTGACCGATGTGAGCCACCCCTCCTCCTTCGCCATCGATGTCCCGGCCGCCCTGGTCGACCGCGCCCGGCGCGGCGAGGCGGGCGCGTTCGAGCAGATCTACCGCCTGTTCGAGCGGCCGGTGTTCACCCTGGCGCTGCGCCTCACCGGCGAGCGCGAGGAGGCGCAGGACGTTCTGCAGGACACCATGCTCAAGCTGTTCGACCGCGTGGGCGAGTTCCGCGGTGAATCCCCGTTCTGGGGCTGGCTGCGCCAGATCGCGGTGAACGAAGCGCTGATGCGCCTGCGCCGCCGCGGCCGGCTGCCGCAGACCGAGGAGGCGGTGGACGCCGAACTCGAGAGCCATGACGTGATGCTGCCGGCCGCCGCCGCCGACGCCGCCCTGCTCACCCGCGCGCTCGGCCGCATGGCCGACGCCACCCGCAGCGTGCTCTGGCTCTACCACGCCGAGGGCTACACCCACGACGAAATCGCCGGACTGATGGGCCGCACGCCCAGTTTCTCCAAGTCGCAGCTCGCGCGCGGCACCCGCAAGTTGCGCGAACTGCTGAAGATCGAACAGGAGTTGTCCCATGCCTGACGCCCGCGCCCACGACCCCGGCCTGCCGATCGCCGAGGCACTGCAGCGGCTGCCGCTGGAGGCGCCCGACCGCAGCGCCTGGCCCCTGCTGCAGCGACGCCTCGCCGCCCGCCAGCGCAAGCCGCGCTTGCGCTGGCCGTTCGCGCTCGCCGCCGCTGCGGTGCTGGCCCTGGCGGCGCTGCTGCCCGGCCGCCTCGCCACGCCGCCCGCGGCGCCGGATCCCGTCGCCCGCGTGGCCGCGCCCGACGTCGATGCGCTGATGGCGGAATCCGCGCGCCTCGAGCATCTGGCCAACGCCGTCTCCCCCGAAGGCATGGCCTCGGCCAGCGGCACCCTGCTCGGCCTGGAGTTCGAAGACCGCCTGCAGCAGATCGACACCGCGCTGTCCGACCCCGCGCTCGGCCCCGACGGCCGCGCCGCCCTCTGGCAGCTGCGCGTCTCGCTGCTGCGCGAATACGCCGGCTTCCAGGGCACCCGCCAGTACCTGGCCGCCGACGGCGACACCGTGGATGGCGCCCTGGTCGCCACCTTCTGAAAAACGAACCAGGTACCGAACCGGGTACCGAACCTGACCCCGCTACTCGACCGAGGAATGCCCGCATGAAGCTTCGACTGGTGTCACTGATGATCGCCGCGGCCCTGCTGCCGGCCGCCGCGTTCGGCGCGGACGCGCCGAAGGACGAGGCGGCCGCCCGCGCCGAGCTGGAGCAGGCGCGCGCCGAACTCGAACGCAACGCCCGCCGCGTCGCCGAACTCAGCCGCAAGCTGGGCGAAGCCGACGGCGCGCGCGTCCACCGCAACGTGATCGTGATGGGTCCCGAGGGTGCGGCGCTGGACGTGGACGAGCTGCGGTTCAACCTGTCCGAAACGCCGGGTGCCATGCGCCGCCCCGGCGTCGGCATCGTCATGGCCGAGAACGAGAAGGGCCCCGGCGTCCGCATTGCCGCGGTGACGCCCGACAGCCCGGCGGCCAAGGCCGGCCTGCGCACCGGCGACGTGCTGGTGAAGGTGGACGGCAAGACCATCGACCAGCGCGGTGAAACCGCCATCGACCAGGCGCGCGAATGGCTGGGCGGCCTCGAGAAGGGCCAGAAGCTGGCGCTGGGCTACACCCGCGACGGCAAGCCGGGCACCGCGAACGTGGTGGTGGACGAGATCGGCCGGGTAATGGTGTTCAACCGCGAGGACGGCGCCGTCGCCCGCGCGCTCGCGTTCGAGCGCGCCCAGGGCACGCCGCTGATCGACCCGGGCGTAGCGATCGAGATCGAGCGCCTGCGCAGTGCGCCCTGCGCGCCTGGCAGCGAGGACTGCCAGCTGCCCGTGCTCAGCCAGGCCTTCCGCTGGAGCGGCCTGAACCTGGCCTCGGTGGATGCGAAGCTGGGCCGCTACTTCGGCACCGACCGCGGCGTGCTGGTGCTCAGCGGCGGCGCCGGTCTCGACGCGCTGGAGCCGGGCGACGTGATCCAGCGCATCGAGGGCGACGCCGTTGCCACGCCGCGCGACGCGATGCGCGCCCTGCGCGAGCAGGACGCCGGTGAGAAGGTGAAGGTCGAGGTCCTGCGCGACCGCAAGCCGCGCACCGTCGAAGTGACCGTGCCCGACGCCCCGCCCCTGCGCTGGTTCGCCCCGCCGCCCCCCGCCCCGCCGGCACCGCCCGCCCCGCCGGTCGCAGCGACGCCGCC
>NZ_JALHQI010000016.1:0-47520 GCF_022842045.1 Arenimonas sp.
GCCGTGGCCGCGCCCGCCGGGGCTGCCGGCCAGCCCGCGCCGGGCGCGGCGTTCCGGGTCGATCCCTACGCCGGCTCGACCGTGCGTGAGGACGACACGCTGGCCTTCGACGCCTACGACTTCGTGGTCGGCAAGGAGAGCAACGGCGACCTGCGGGCGCGCACCGTCGAGGGCCGCGTCACCCGCACGCTGTACAACAATCCCTCGGGCCGCTCCACGCTGGAGATCGCCCGCAACTACGAACAGGCGCTGCGCGGCCGCGGCCTGCGCATCGTGCACCAGTGCGCCGGCCGCGATGCCTGCGGCGGCACCGGCAACCGCGAGGCCAACTGGAACAACGTGGCCGGTATGAACATCGGCGTCGGCGGCGACTTCCGCTACGTCGCCGCCGAGGGCGTGGTCGGCAGCCGCCAGGTCAGCGTCGCGGTGATGGTGAACAAGCAGCGCACCTGGGTCACCGTGGTCGAGGGCGCGGCGATGCAGACCGGCCAGGTCGGCGTGAACGCCGACGCGCTGGCGGCCGAGCTGGCCGAAGGCGGCAAGGTGCGCCTGGACGGCATCTATTTCGACACCGGCAAGGCCACGCTGAAGGCCGAATCGCGCGCGGCGCTGGCCGAGGTGGCCGAACTGATGCGCCGCGACCCGTCGCTCAAGCTCGAGATCGTCGGCCACACCGATGGCGTCGGCGATGCCTCGGTGAACCTGCGCCTGAGCGAATCGCGCGCACTGGCCGTGCGCGCCGCGCTGGTGATCGACCACGGCGTCGCCGATCGCCGGCTCAAGGCCCGCGGCGCCGGCGAAGCCGAGCCCGTGGCGCCGAACGACAGCGAGGCCGGCCGTGCGCTCAACCGCCGCGTCGAGCTGGTGAAGCAGTGAGGCCGGCCGTGTCCCGCCGCGGCGTGGCCCGGTTGGCCGCCGGCCTGCTCGCTGCCGCCGCGATGTCGGCGCAGGCCGCGGAGCCGTCGGCTTGGTGCGACGCGCTGTTCCCGGTGGAAGACATCGCCGCCGTGATCGGCGCCGATCGTGCCGCCGGCATCGCCCGTCGCGCCAGCAGCGTGGTGCCGGAGGACGACCGCCGCTGCAGTCGGATTTACAGCATCGGCGACGACCGTTTCTCCGACGAGCTGGTGCTCATGGTTTCTCCCGCGCGCGATGCCGCCAGCGCAGTGGCGACGGTCAACCGCATGGCCCGCGAAACCGGCGTGCGCCGCTTCGGCCTGTCTCGGCCGGAAGGCCTCGGCGCCTCGGCGGTGCACTTCCGCCAGCCCGATCCGCTGGCCTCGCACCGCATGGAGTTCAACGTCAGCTTCGCGCTCGCCGATCGCGTGGTGGAGCTGCGCTACTTCAACGTGGACGACGCCAAGCCCAACAAGTTCCTCCAGGCCAGCAGCGAGCTGGAAGCCATTGCCCGGCGCGTCGCCGAACGGGGCCTGCCGTGAACGCGCGCGGCTGGGTGGCCGTGGGCGTGGCGGTGGTGATTGCCGGCGGCGTGCTGGCGGCCTCGGGCGTGATGCCGCTGCCTGGGCTGCGACCGCCGCCGATCGAGGTGGTGGAGTCGGGCAGCGACGCGGCGCGGGCGGCGGGCGAAGTGACCGCGCCGACGCCGGTGGATCCGTTCGCGCCGGCCATCCCGATCGTCGAGTCCGGCAGTGAGGCAGCGCGCGACCTGGTCGGGGAAATGTACGTGCCGCTGCCGCCGATGCACGACCCGTTCGAGCTGCCGTCCATCCCGGTGGTGGAAAGCGGCACCGACGAGGCCTGGATCGCGCACGGCGAGGAGATCATCAACGTCGCCGAGCAGGAGCGGCTGGCCGAGCGCCGGCGCCGGATCGAGCAGCTGTTCAGCGCCAACAGCGCGTTCCCGCCCAACCCCGAATCCGAGCTGGGCCGCTACCGGTTCGACCTCCGCATCCTGCAGCTGGTCGACTCCTCGCGCGGGCTCGACCGCCTCAACTACTACGTCAACAGCGCCGACAACAGCCAGCTGTTCCTGGCCACGGATCTCGGCGACCTGATCCCGCCGGGCACCTTCGCCAACGGCGAACTGCACTTCGTGCTGCGCCAGGCCGACGGCGACACCCTGGCCTGCGGCAAGCACGCCGACATCGGCGACGCCTGCCTGATGCTGGGCGAGGACCTCGGCTCGGCCTTCGCCTGGTTCCGCGACATGAACCTGCACCGCCGCTTCCTCGACACCCTCCCGCGCGTGCCGCAAACCCTGGGCGAAGGCCCGGGCGGCAACGTGCAGGGCCTCCGCGGCAAAGGCGAGGACGGCTTCATGCAGATGTGGGTGGGCCGCAACCCCAGCCCGATCGCCACGCAGATGCCCTTCCTGGGCGCCGGCGTGGGCGTGATGAAGGACTTCCGCATCCGCGCCAACCGCACCGTTCACCGTACGCGCTGGGAAGGCGGCGACATCGACGGCGGCGACCTGGTGATCGACCTGATCGAGCTGGCACCGGCGCGCATGGAGCGCGATACCTCGCTGTACCGCATCGTCACCGCCTTCACCGCCCAAGGCCTGGAAGAGGCGATGGCGATCGGTAACCAGGTGCCCGACGTCGTCGCCCAGGCCACCGCGATCCGGGAGGCGCTGGACGCCTGCCCCGCGGGCCGCGCCGGCAGCGACTGCCGCAAGTTCCACCGCGAGCGCATGAAGGAGCTCGACCAGCGCATGCGCGACCAGGCCCTCGACTTCGGCCGCCGCCACGGGCTGCCGGTTGGCGAAGACTGACCCCCCGCACCAAGGAGACGCCGCATGAAGACCCTGCCTTTCCTGCTGTCGGCCGCCACGGTTGGCCTGCTGGCCCTGCTGCCGCCCGCCGTCGAAGCCCAGGATCCGCCGCCGCCGCTCGACTGCCGCGCCGTCCAAGCCATCGGCACCGCGATGCGCGACGAGATCCTGGCCGAGCTCAACGCCGGCCTCAGCGACGAGCCGATCGAGATCAGCCGCCGCAAGTCGATCTTCGTGCGCGAAGTGGTGGACATCCGCTTCGAGGGCTGCAAGCTGTTCGCCAAGGCCGCCGTCGAGCTCGAGCGCAAGGTGCGCCGCGATGCCGACGGCTATGCCTTCGTCACCGGCAACGTGGTTTCGATGCGACTGCGTCCGACGCGCCAGGTGTGCCTGGACCGCAAGCCCAAGGTGCAGCGGATGGAGATGAGCCACACGCTCAACATCGGCGAGCGCGTCTACACCCGTGTCGCCAACAAGGTCTATCCGCCGGACCGCTGCTTCCCGGCCGAGGGCTAGCGGCGCGCGGCCGGCAGGCCGAAGAAGGACGCGGCGGTGGCCGTGGTGGCCGCGGCGGCCACGGCCACGTCCTCGCCGCGGTCGCGGGCCAGCTCCTCGATGATGTGGGCCAGGTACATCGGCTCGTTGCGGCGGTGGCTGGGCATCGGCTTCACGGTGCGCGGCAGCAGGTAGGGCGCGTCGGTCTCGACCATCAGGCGGTCGGCCGGGATGTCCTTCACGAACTCGCGCAGGTGCTGGCCCCGGCGTTCGTCGCACAGCCAGCCGGTGATGCCGATGTGCCAGTCCTGGTCGAGGTAGTCGAAGCACTCAGCGCGGGTGCCGGTGAAGCAGTGCACCACCACCGGGCCGAGCTGGCCCTCGAAGGCCTTCATGATCGCCATGAAGTCGCCGTGGGCGTCGCGCTGGTGCAGGAACAGGGGCAGTTTGGTTTCCGCGGCCAGTTCCAGCTGGCGCTCGAAGGCGCTGCGCTGCGCCGGGCGCGGCGAGAAATCACGGTGGTAATCGAGGCCGCACTCGCCGGCGGCCACGACTTCGGGCTCGGCCTGGAGCGCCCGCAGCTCGGCGATGCCCTCGGCCGTGCACTCGGTGGCGTGGTGCGGGTGGATGCCGGCGGTGGCCCAGAGCAGGCCCGGGTGCGCCTTGGCCAGTTCCAGCGCCCGCACCGCCCCGGCGCGGCTGGCGCCGGTGACCACCAGCCGCGTCACCCCGGCCAGCACCGCCCGCTGCAGCACGGCGTCCAGGTCGGCGTCGAAGCTTTCGTGGCCCAGGTTGGCGCCGATGTCGATCAATTCCATGAACGGATCCTGTTCGCGAGGCCGCAATTCTAGCCGCCGGGCGTCAACCGCGGGCCGCGGGCCGCGTTCTGGCGGGCATGACCCGATCCGGCTGGCTTGCCTTCACGCTCACCCTTGGCCTGGGTGCCCTGTGCCTGCCGGGCACGGGCGCGGCGCGGCCCACGTACGACCTGCAGCCGGTGCGGCTGGCGGTGCAGGCGCTGGTGGGCGACTACGCCCTCGACGGTGCCTCGCTGCGGCTCGCCCGCGAGGGCCAGGTGCTGATGCAGGAAAGCTTCGGCGGCTACCGCGGCGACGAGCGCGTGGCCATCGCCTCGGCCAGCAAGTGGCTGTCGGCGCTGGTGCTGGGAAGGCTGGTCGAACGCGGCGTGCTGGCCTGGGACAGCCGCGTGGGCGACTACTTCCCGGACGCGCCGGCGCCGACCCGGGCCATCACGCTGGCCCAGCTGTTCTCCCACACCGCCGGCATGGACGTGGACGACGCGCCCTGCCTCTCGAACCGGCTGACCACGCTGCAGGACTGCGCACGGCAGATCCTCGGCACGCCCCTGGTGTACGCGCCGGGTACCGGCTTTGCCTATGGCGGCAATTCGATGCAGGTGGCCGGCGCGATGGCCGAGCGCGCGACCGGCGAGGGCTGGGACGCGCTGTTCATCGCCGAAGTGGTGGCGCCCCTGGGACTGAGCGGCACCGACTGGAGCACGGCCAGTCTGCTGCCGGGCTATGTCCCCACCCCGAACCCGCGAATCGCCGGCGGCGCGCGCTCGACGCTGGATGACTATGGCCGGGTGGTGGACATGGCACTGGCGGCCGGACGCCACGGCCACCAGGTCTACCTGCGCGACGACACCATCGCCGCAATGGCGATCGATCGCGCCGCAGGCCTCCCGGTCTATTTCTCGCCCGTCGGTGGCCGGGGCTACGGCTACGGCATCGGCCAGTGGGTGGAAGCCAAGGACGCGCGCGGCAACACGCTGCGCGTCTCCAGCCCCGGCGCCTTCGGCTTCACGCCCTGGGTGGACTGGCGCAACGGCAGCAACGGCGTGCTGCTGGTGCGCGGCAATGGCTCGGCGATGCGTGAAGACCTGACCGCGATCGAGCTGCTGGCACTGCAGCAGCTCGACTTCCAGCGCTACACCCAGTCGGTGAAGCGCACCGTGCGCCCGCAGGGACGCCGTCCAACGCTCGACGCGAGGCGTCGCGCTCTCTAGCCTAGCGCGGTGAAACCCGCCGCCACCCGCCCCGACTTCCCGATCGCCGGGCTGCTGCCGCAGCTGTTGGCCAGCCTTGAGGCGCACCCGCGCCTGGTGCTCGAGGCCCCGCCTGGTGCTGGCAAGACCACGCAGGTGCCGCTGGCCCTGCTGTCGGCCCCGTGGCGCGGTGACGGCCGCCTCCTGATGCTGGAACCGCGCCGCGTGGCCGCGCGCGCCGCCGCCGGCTTCATGGCGCGCCAGCTGGGCGAGGTGCCCGGCGAGACCGTGGGCTACCGCATCCGCTTCGAAGCCAAGGTCAGCGCGCGCACGCGCGTGGAAGTGGTGACCGAAGGCATCCTCACCCGCATGATCCAGGACGATCCCACGCTCGAGGGCGTGGCCGCGATCGTGTTCGACGAATTCCACGAACGCCACCTCGCCGGCGACCTGGGCCTGGCGTTGGCGCTGGACGTGCAGTCGCAGCTGCGCGAGGACCTGCGCATCCTCGTGATGTCGGCGACGCTGGACGGCGAGAAGCTCGCCCGCTTCCTCGATGCGCCGCGGCTGACCAGCGCCGGCCGCAGTTTCCCGGTGGCGGTGTCGCATTTCCCGGCGCGGCGGGATGAACCGCTGATGGCGCAGCTGAAGCGCTGCGTGGTGGAGGCGGTGGCGAAGCATCCTGGAGACTTGCTGGTGTTCCTGCCGGGGCAGCGGGAGATTGGCGACGCCGCGCGACTGCTGGCCGAGGCCGCGATGCCGGATGATCCGGCCGTGCTGCCGCTGCATGGCGACCTCCCCCTCGAAGCCCAATCCGCCGCCCTCGCCGAAGACCCCGCGGGCCGCCGCCGCATCGTCCTCGCCACCAACGTCGCCGAAAGCTCGGTCACCTTGCCGGGCGTGCGCGTAGTGATCGACGCCGGCCTGGCCCGCGAGCCGCGCTACGAGCCGAACTCCGGTTTCTCGCGGCTCGACACCGTCACCATCTCGCAGGCCTCGGCCGACCAGCGCGCAGGCCGCGCGGGCCGCGTCGCAGAGGGCTGGGCATATCGGCTGTGGCCGCAATCGCAGCGGCTCGAGCCGATGCGCACGCCCGAGATCGCCCAGGTCGAACTGGCCGGCCTCGCGCTCGAACTCGCCGCCTGGGGCGCCGCCGACCTGCGCTTCGTGGACGCGCCCCCGCCCGGCCCGCTGGCCGCCGCGCGCGAGCTGCTGCAGCGACTGGGCGCGCTCGATGACGGGCAGCGCATCACCGCGGTCGGCCGCGAGCTGATGGCGCTGGGCACGCACCCGCGCCTGGCCGCGATGCTGAAGGCACCGCGCGATGCCGCGGAGAAGGCCTTGGCCTGCGATCTAGCGGCGCTGGTGGAGGCCCGCGATCCCCTGCGGGGACGACGCGACGACATCGCCAGCCGCTGGCAGGCCCTCGCCGCGTTCCGCAAAGGCCGCGTGGGTCCCGACGCCAACCGCGGCGCCCTGGCCGCCATCGACAGCGCCGCCAAACAGTGGCGCCGCCGCCTGCGCGTGGATGCCGCGCCGCCCGACGACGCGCCGGCCCACCTGCTCGGCGACCTGCTCGCGCACGCCTTCCCCGACCGCATCGCCCGCCAGCACCCGGGCGAACCGCGCCGCTACCAGCTGGCGAACGGCCGCATGGCGCGGATCTTCGACGACAGCGCCCTGTTCGGCGAACCCTGGATCGTGGCCAGCGAGCTTCGCTTCGAGGCCAAGGACTCGCTGGTGCTGCGCGGCGCCCCGGTGGACGAAGCGCGCCTGCAGCGCGACTTCCCCGAACGCTTCTTCGAAGGCGACGTGGTGCGCTGGGACCCTGACGCCCGCGCCCTGGTCGCCCGGCGCGAGCGCCGCTTCGACCGCATCACCCTCGAATCCAAGCCCGCCGGCCGCCCCGACCCGGCGCTGGCCGCGCAGGCGCTCAGCGATGCCGTTGGCGAGCTCGGCCTGGACGCGCTGCCGTGGACCGAAGGCCTCACCCAGTGGCGCGAGCGCGTGCGCTGCCTGCGCGAGTGGCTGCCCGAGCTGGGCCTGCCCGACCTGTCCGACGAGGCCCTGCTGGCCACCCGCGAGCAGTGGCTCAAGCCCGCCTTCGCCGGCAAGACCCGGCTCGACGCGCTCGACGAGGAGGCCCTGGGCGAGGCCCTGCGCTCCACGCTGGACTGGTCGCTGCGGCAGAAGCTCGACACCCTGGCCCCGCGCCGCATCACGGTGCCCTCGGGCATGGAGCGCGGCATCACCTACGAACACGGCCGGCCACCGGTGCTGGCGGTGAAGCTGCAGGAGCTGTTCGGCCTGGCCGACACCCCGCGCGTGGCCGAGGGCCGGGTGCCGCTGACCCTGCACCTGCTCTCGCCCGGCGGCAAACCGCTGCAGGTGACCCAGGACCTGCGCAGCTTCTGGGCCAACACCTACCCGGAAGTGCGCAAGGAAATGAAGGGCCGCTACCCGCGCCACCCCTGGCCCGATGATCCCTGGACCGCCACCGCCACCCACCGCGCCAAACCCCGCGGCACCTGAGGCCTTCGAACGCGCGATGCGCCGTTCATACGAATAGCGGTACGCTAACGACGCACTCGCGCTTCCCGCGCCCACCCCACGGAGACATGCCATGAGCAAGACGAACAAGATCGTTTCGACCGCGCTGGCCAAGTTGAACGACGGCAGCGCGATGGCCAAGAAAGCCTGGAAGAATTCCGACCTCGCCGGCAAGGCCAGCGCCCTGGTCGGCGCCGGCGCGGGCCTGGCCGCGGTGAAGAAGGGCGGCGCGGCCGCGGTCAAGACCGTGCGCAAGCACCCGGTCGGGGCCGCCGTCACCGCCGCGACCCTGGCGGCCGTGGGCGCCGCGGTCTACATGGTCAACAAGAAGAAGAAAGCCGCGGCCGCCAAGCCCGCCGCGAAGAAGGCGAGCAAGCAGGTCGCCGCGAAGAAGGCCACCGCGCCGGCCAAGAAGGCCGCGGCGAAGAAGGCGCCCGCCAAGAAGGCCGCGGCCAAGAAGGCCCCGGCCAAGAAAGCCGCCGCCAAGAAGTAAGGCTCGATGTAGGAGGGACTTCAGTCCCGAAGCTTTTCGGCGGGAAGCTTCGGGACTGAAGTCCCTCCTACAGTTCCTCCCACAACACTGCGATCACTCGTCGGCGGTGCGGCCGGCCTTCAGCGAAATCGGCCAGCGCACCTCGCGCCGCCGCGCCGGATCACCCCAGGCCGACGCGAACTTCGAGCCGAATTCCGACACCGCATCGCGCCCGGTTTCCTTCAGGCAGCGCTGGCTGCTCGACCACGTGCGCAGATAGTCCAGGTACTGCCCCAGGTCCCACGCCACCGTCATCTCGAACCGCGGCGCATCGCTGATGGGCTCGAACGGGAAGGGCAGGTGCCGGTAGCCGTCGTCCACGTGCCGCCGCTCGGGGGGCCAGTAAGGGCCCAGGCGGCGTTCGTACAGGTCATCGAAGACATCGTCCACGCCGCGGTCCACCCGCGTGCGGCCGTAGCACCAGACCGCGATCACGCCGCCCGGGCGAAGCACCCGCTGCGCTTCGGCGCAGAAGCGCTCCTGGTTGAACCAGTGGTAGGCCTGCGCGGCGGTGACCAGGTCGACGCTGTGGTTGCGCAGCGCGCTGTGCTCGGCTGATTCCACCCGCCAGGTGATGCGCGGGTCGGACGGTGCCGCCGCGATTTGTGCTTCGCTGGGGTCGCTGGCATGCACGCGCTGGAAATGGTGCACCAAGGCCAGGCTGGCCTGGCCGTTGCCGCAGCCCACGTCCCAGGCCAGGTCGTGGTGCCGGCACTGATCGGACAGCCAGCCGAAGAGGCCAGGCGGATAGGTGGGACGGGCGCGGGCGTAGTCGGTGGCGTGTCCGGAGAAGTGGTCCTGGAAGGCCATGCCGCGCTCCTGGATTACTGGGTGAGTTCCCGCCACTGGCCGGGCGGCAGGCCCTCGAGCCGATGCGGCCCGACCGCGATGCGCAGCAGGCGCAGGCAGGGCAGGCCGACCGCGGCCACCATGCGCCGCACCTGGCGGTTGCGGCCCTCGGTGATGGTGAGCTCGATCCAGCTGTCGGGCACGGTCTTGCGCGCGCGCACCGGCGGATGGCGCGGCCAGAGCCAGTCGGGCGCGCCGATCAGCACCTGCGCCTTGGCCGGCCGCGTGACGCCGTCGGCCAGGGTGACGCCGCTGCGCAGCTGGGCCAGGTGTTCGTCGCCGGCCACGCCTTCCACCTGCACCAGGTAGGTCTTGGGCCAGTGGAACTTGGGCGAGCTGATGCGGGCGATCAGCGGGCCGTCGTCGGAGAGCAGCAGCAGGCCCTCGGAGTCCTGGTCCAGGCGGCCGGCGGCGTAGACGTCGGGCGGCAGCGAGAACCCGGCCAGCGTCGGCCGCGGCGGCACCGTTTTATCGGTGAACTGGCAGAGCACGCCGTAGGGCTTGTTGAAGGCAATGAGCATCGGTCCAGTGTAGCTCCGTGGGACACTGTGCGCTTGCCCCCGCCCCTGAATCCCGGAGATCGCATGGCCGCGACCCACCCCCTGCGCCGGCTGGCCGGCTTTGCCCGGCCCCAGCGCCGAAATGCTGTCCTGGCGACCGTCTATTCGGTGTTGAACAAGATCTTCGACGTCCTGCCGGAGCTGCTGATCGGCGTGGCGGTGGACGTGGTGGTGAACCAGGAGGACTCGTTCATGGCCGGCTTCGGCCTGCCCGACCCCCTGCACCAGCTGTACGCCCTGGTGGCGCTGACGGTGGTGGTGTGGGTGGCCGAATCGCTGTTCGAGTACCTGTATGCGCTGAAGTGGCGCGGGCTGGCCCAGGACCTGCAGCACGCGCTGCGGCAGGCCGCCTACGGCCACGTGCAGAAGCTGCCGCCGGCCACCATCGAGCGCGAGCGCAGCGGCCGGCTGATGGCGCTGATGAACGAGGACGTGAACCAGATCGAGCGCTTCCTCAACACGGGGGCCAACGACCTGATCCAGGTGGTGGTGTCGTCGCTGCTGGTGGGCGCGGTGTTCTTCGTGCTCACCGCCGACCTGGCGGCGCTGGCGATGCTGCCGATCCCGCTGATCCTGGTCGGCGCCTTCTGGTTCCAGAAGCGCCTGGCCCCGCGCTACGCCGCCGCCCGCGAGGCCGCGGCCACGGTGTCGGCGCGCCTGGACAACAACCTGGCCGGCATGGCCACCATCCAGGCCTATACCGCCGAGGCGTTCGAGGCGGCGCACCTGCGCGAGGCGTCGGACGGTTTCCGCGCCCGCAACGCCGAGGCGATCCGGTTCTCGGCCGCGATCACGCCGGTGATCCGCATGGCGATCCTGGCGGGCTTCGTGGCGACGCTGCTGTACGGCGGCATGCTCACGCTGCGCGGCGAGCTCGGCGTGGGCAGCTACTCCGCGCTGGTGTACCTGACCCAGCGCCTGCTGTGGCCGCTGACGCGCCTGGCCGACATGACCGACCTGTACCAGCGCGCGATGGCGTCGGTGAACCGCGTGATGGACCTGCTGGACACGCCGGTGCCCGTGCGCGGCACCGCTGCGTTGCCGGCCGAAGGTGGCGGCGAGCTCCGCTTCGAGGCCGTGGGGCATGATTACGACGGCCGGCCCGCCGTGCACGCCGTGGACCTGGCGGTGCCCGCGGGCGCCACCGTGGCCCTGGTCGGCGGCACCGGCGGCGGCAAGAGCACGCTGCTGAAGCTGCTGCTTCGCTTCATCGACCCCGCGCGTGGCCGCATCCTGCTCGACGGCGCCGATGTCGCCGGCCTGGACCCGGCGGCCCTGCGCCGCGCGATTGGCTACGTCGCGCAGGAGCCCTTCCTCACCGACGGCACCGTCGCCGAGAACATCGCCTACGGCGAGCGCAGCGCGGACCGGGCCCGCATCGAAGCCGCGGCCCGCGCCGCCGAGGCGCACGACTTCATCGCCGCCTTGCCGCTGGGCTACGACAGCCCCGTGGGCCAACGCGGCAGCCAGCTCTCCGGCGGCCAGCGCCAGCGCATCGCCCTGGCGCGCGCGCTGTACCGCGATCCCAAGGTGCTGGTGCTGGACGAAGCCACCTCCGCAGTGGACAACGAGACCGAGGCGGCCATCCAGCATTCGCTGGCCACCGCTGCCCGCGGGCGCACCACCCTGGTGGTGGCGCACCGGCTGAGCACCGTGCGGCATGCCGATGCGATCCATGTGCTGGAGGCGGGGCGAATCGTGGAATCCGGCACGCACGACGAGCTGGTCGCGCGCGGTGGGGCGTATGCGGCGCTGTGGCGGCTGCAGACCGGCGAAGCCGTGGGCGGCCAACATGCCGTTGGGTGAGATCGTCGGCCATGTCGTGCTGGAAGTCGTCGTCGAGATCCTGATCAAGGGCCCCGGCTTCCTGATCGCGCGCCAGTTCAAGCCGGGCATCGATCCCGACGGCAAGTGGTCGATCCTGTGCGGCCTCGTGTTCTGGCTGCTGGTGGGGGGATTGGGCTACCTGGCCTGGCGCGCCCTGGCCGCCGATTGAATGGCCCGGCGAGGGCTGGCACATTCCGGAGCCTGACAAACTCATGAGGGGTGCGCTGAATGGCTTTCGGATTCCTGACCTGTGCGGCGCCGGACGAACACATCGCCTGGCTGCATGAGCACCCGGGCGCGGTGCACGCTTACCTGGACGGTGTGCCGCCGGAAGGCATCGCGACTGACGCGCTGCCAGCCTGGTGGCCGTCTGCGCCGCCGGCCATGCATACCTCCTGGGGCGTGAACCATCGCAACCCGGACCTGTACCACTGGATCCTCAACGGCAGCGCGGATCTGGTAACGGATGCGGGGGCGCTGTTCCAGGCTTGGTATGCGCCGGACCATCCGGCCAACATCCTGAAGCTGGACGGGCACAACGAGCGCTTCGCGGTGACCTCGGGCCAGCTGCCGGCGCTTGCGGCCCGAGCGCATTCGGTGACGGTGGACACCGTGCTCACCGCCTTCGTTGGTTGGTGCAAGGCGCAAGGCAAGTCCTGGGAAGACCTGGACGTCTATGCCTGCGAACCCTTCCTCTACGAGTTCCAGCCGTTGGCGGCCCAACTCGATGACGCCATCCGCGATGGCCATGGACTGATCTGGTAGCCACTGCGCGAACGGCAGGCTTGGCGCGGTGGTGGCTGCAAACGGGGGCTGGCGCGAGTGGCTGAGCAAGCCGGAAGGGGTGCGCTACGGCGCATGACTGCTCCAATATCCAATTAGGCGTTGGATCTCCGGTGTAAACGCAGATCCAGGGAGGGGATGCTGGAGGCGTAGGATTGGGAAATCATTGAATGTGAGAACTTTTGGACTTGACCGTGGTGTGGGTGCGGGAGAAAGATTCCGGTTATGCCTCGCAATTGAGGTCCAATAGGAAGTTAGGTGGCTCATGAATGTTCGAGGGAAAGCAACTCTAAGGTTTGTTGCTACCTACTGCTTGCTTTCCTTAGTGCTCTCTTCCTGTTCTCTTGGCCAGCATCCTTTTTTGATGGTTCAGGTTTGCGTCGAGGATGATGGCGGCTTGGAACTCTTCAAGCGAACATTGCGATCAATTGCGCTTGAAGAGAACATGCGCTACGTCGACCGTGGCGAAGCCTCAGAGAAAGAGCTGCAGCAACTTGACGCCCTCGACCGCCCAAGCGGAACTTTGGTGAACGTCGGTGTGATCGGAAGCGACGGTCATAGTCTCGGTGCCGGCAACCTGGGCCTCAATACTTACGACATTGCTGTAGGGTTCGCTCATGGCAGAGATGGTAGCGCAGGCGTCGAATTCTCCCATCGGGTCGTTGCACAACTTGAGCAGCATTGGGTTGTAACGCCGGTACCCAAGGACTCCGGTGCGCTTCCGAATCCCGGTTGCTCGCAGGCCGTGGCATCGCCACCTAACTGATCATTCAAGCCGACGCCTTCGGCGCGGCTTAACTAAGGCGTTAGCCACACAAATCATGCGAAGCCATTCAGTGAATTGCCTGGCCTGTCGCGAATCGATCGCAGTCGGTCTGACTGACTACCTCCCGCCGCCTTGGCAAGACGCGCCTCAAATCACTTGCTCCAATTGTGGGACAGGCCAGTTTCTTTCACTGCGAACTCGGTTCCTTGGCGGAGCAATCTGTTTCGCCATTCTTATGTGTGGCGCCGCGGCAGTCGGACTTGGCAGAAAGTACCAAATTATCTACAGCTCAGCGCACTTTCCGGACGACTGGTTAGACTACACGCTCATTTTCTTTTCAATGCTGCTTTCGTACGCTGTATGGGTGTACTTCATTCGACGGTTTGGTGTCTGGGAAAAGTGGCATAAGGGTTCAAAGTACCACTGGCACTAGTGGCTAACTATTCATTCAAGCCGACGCCTTCGGCGCGGCTTAACTTAGGCGTTAGGCTGCAGTGAAAGATCGTCGAACAACACTGCTTGTTGACCTCCTTGAGCTTCGCCGCCCACTTCCGGCGATTCTGGGAGAGCTGTCCGCACTTCCGTGGGACTGCGACGAACTGTTGGTTACGCTCGGGCCCGAACATGTAGTCACAGTGCTCCAGCGCTATCTTTCGGGGGAGATCTCAAGCGCCGATGTTGAGGATTGGGCGGATGCGGTGGAGCTCCGGGATGGCATCAGTGCCGACCCTGACGATCCAGCAGCACAGGCAATTCACGAGCTCGCCAATCCGTTGATTACGCGGCCGCTTTCAATGCATTCTGCGTCCACCCTGGTTGCCAGCCTCACGGGGCTGCAGCCTAACTAATCATTCAAGCCGACGCCTTCGGCGCGGCTTAACTCAGGCGTTAGGCGGATATGGCAAACCGTATTCCCCACAAGTTATTTGCCCTGCTTTTCTTATTGGGCGGCGTGTGGGCATGTTTTGCGGCAAACCTCTGGATATGGGCTATGCCTGGGGGGTGGGAGCAAGACTTGGCGGTCCCCGCATCGCTGGCTGCCCTAGTCACAGTTGCAGCTGGGGCTCTTTGGTTTTTTCAGCCGAGGCTCGGAATTGCGTTGGCCATCGCGACTATGATTCCACAGCCATTCTCCTTTGCTTACGGTTCCGTAGCCTATGCTTTTCACCTTTGGCCGAACTATCGCATTGAGCTAGACATCATTGGTTCCCGTGACAACCTAGCGAACGTTTTTGTTCATGACTTCAGCTTTGTTCCGCAGTACATGTTGAGGACTGATGCTGATTATGTTGGTTTCGGTCTTGGGCTAGAGCTTGTTTCATTCTTAGCTTTGCTTGTGCTTCTACATCTATTTGCACTTTCTAGGCGACCTCTCTCTACTGGCTTGCCTAACTAATCATTCAAGCCGACGCCTTCGGCGCGGCTTAACTAAGGCGTTAGGCGGGCATGCTGAAATTACTGATCCTCGTCGCGGCAATATTCCTGGCGTCGAATTCCGCCAGTGCAACCACCTGCTGGCCGGAGGGAGGCCAGCGAGCGCAGGTTCGAGCGGCGTTCGATCAGTCCTCATTTGTATTCTCGGCGTACGTTCTTGAAGTTTCCAATAGCGGCGAGGCGCCCATTGCCAAAGTGAGTGTTCTGCAGGTCTGGAAGGGCGAGATTGAGGTTGGTCAGGTCGTTGAGACGACTGCGTCAGATTCAGTTTACTTCATGGGTGACGGCGTCATTCCTCTGCCAGGAACTGCCCTTCTGATCTACTCCCCCTCGGAGCTGCCTCAATTTCTCCATGTGTGCTCTCGCACACGGCAGCTCGACTATGCTACTGGCGACATCCCGCTACTCAACAACTTTTCAAAGAAGCAGCGCTACAAGCTTGGCGGGTAGCCCGCCTAACAAATCATTCAAGCCGACGCCTTCGGCGCGGCTTAACTAGGGCGTTAGGCCTCATGAAGCACGCAACGCGGTGGTCCGGATTTTTCTTGCTGGCACTGGCAGGAGCATGCCTTGGGCAGCTCGCAGCGCTGCTAGTTGCCTCTGATTCCTGCCTCGATGCAGGCGGCAGTTTCCACTATGCTTCGGGCCTGTGTGACTTTAAGACATCACATCCAGGCATAGACGTAAAAAGCGTTTGGCAACTTTGGCTTGGTCTCTTCTCTTTGGTGGCCGGCGCGCTCACAGTTTGGCGCTCGTTCAAGGCCTAACGTGCTGCTGATCACCTGCCTGCTGTGCGTGGGGCTGCAGCACGCCAGGCGCCGCTGAGGCCGCCCTTGAGAATCCTCCTGTTCGGCAACTCCGGTTCCGGCAAAAGCACCCTGGCCCGACGGCTGGGCGCGCAGCACGGGCTGCCCCACCTGGACCTCGACACCATCGTCTGGGAGCCGGGCCAGGTGGCGGTGCCGCGTACGACCGAGGCCGTCGCCGAAGCGCTGGCGAACTTCATCCAGGCCAACGACACCTGGGTCATCGAGGGTTGCTACGGCGAGCTGGTGCAGGCGGCGTCCGCGCACTGCACCGAACTGATCTTCCTCAACCCGGGGCTGTCGGCTTGCCTGGCCAACAACCGCCGCCGCCCGTGGGAGCCCCACAAGTACGATTCGAAGGAAGCCCAGGACGCGATGCTGGACAACCTGCAGGATTGGGTTGCCGGCTACTACACGCGCGAGGACGACTGGTCCTACCGCGCCCACCGCCGGGTATTCGATGCGTTCACCGGCAACAAGCGCGAACGGTATGTCCGGGAGGCGCGGCCGGCCGACGTGGCCGACATGCAGCGGATCCGCCGGGCCGTGCGCGAGAACCGCTTGTCCGATGCCGGCCGCGTCACCGATGCCGATTGCATCGCGGCCATGGATGCGCTCGGGAAGACCTGGCTCGCGGTGGACGGCGACGACGTCGTGGCGTTCGCCTCGGCCTATCGGACGGGCAACGTGTGGGCCCTGTTCGTCGACCCGGACCACGAAGGCCGCGGCTGGGGCCAGGCGCTGCACGCGCAGGCGGTCGATTGGTTGTGGTCGTTGGGGCACGAGCGCCTTTGGCTGACTACCGGCGCCGGTACCCGCGCAGAACGCTTCTACCTTTCCCGGGGCTGGCAGCCGCGGGGCGTGGACCCGGGCGGCGACCTTCGCCTGGAACTCGAGCGAGCCCGGACCTCGCCGCCATGAATCAGTACGAGAAGAACATCCTCGCCCATATCGAGGCGCATGGCTGCAGCGTCACCTCCGTGTTCGATCCGGACCGGGAGGAGCCGCCCTTCTCCTACTCGATCGGCATCGCCCGCTCGGCCGGTGCGCCAGAGTTGATCGTCATCGGGCTGGAGTCGAAGCTGTGCCATTGGATGATCAACGAGTACAACAGGCGGGTTCGTGCCGGGGAAGCCTTCGTGCCGGGGGTGGATTACCTCGGTTTCCTGCAGGGCTTTTCGGTACAGTTCGGGCCCGTCTCGCGGGAACACCGCGAGGAGTACATGCGCTCGGCGTGCTGGCTGCACGACGGGCCGGACTTCGAGGCGCTGCAGTTGATCTGGCCCAGCACCTCGGGTGTCTGGCCCTGGGATCCAAAAGCCACCGAAACCCTGCGCCAACGCCAACCCTTACTTTCCAAGCCCCCGGTGAACCCATGAACCACCAAGAAAAAATCGAGCGGATGTACCGCCACACCGACGCCCTCGGCATCAGCCGCGGCACCGCTGCGCCGCCGGCCTGGCGCCTGCTCTGGAAGATGGGCCTGGAGGTGCCGCCGCCGCTGTTCGCGCCCTTCCTGCCGATGGCGTTGGGCATGGGCGCGTTCTTCACGGTCGGCTGGGGGTTGCTGATGTGGCTGGGCTTCTGGTCGCACAAGGGCTTTCCGCTGTCGGCGGCGGTGCTGTCGGCGCTGGCCGCCGGAGCGATCTTCGGCGGCGTGATGGCGGCGGTGTATCGCCACCTGGCCCGGAAGCACGGGCTGCCTGCCTGGGCCGAGTACAGCGGCCTCCCCTGAGCCGCCACTTCGGAGGTTTCCCGCTAGCCGGCCGGCCACGCGGGGATTGGCTACACTCGGCCCATCCCGCCCGAGGCCCCGCCATGACCCTGCGTCCCTTCACGAAGACCCTGCTCGCCGCCGCGCTGGCCCTGGCCGCGCTGCCGGCCGCTGCCGACACCGTGCTGATCTCCGCCGCGCGCCTGCTCGACGTGCGCACCGGCCAGTGGATCGAAAACCCCGAGATCCTGGTGCGCGACGGCAAGATCGCCCGCATCACCCGCGGCCCCGGCGAGCCCGTCGCCGACGCGCGCCGCATCGACCTCGCCGGCCTGAGCCTGCTGCCCGGCCTGATCGACATGCACGTGCACCTCGACTCCGACCCCAGCTACGGCGGCTACACCGGCCTGCAGTTCACCGACCGCTTCTGGTCGATGCTGACGGTGAAGCACGCGGGCGAAACGCTGGACGCCGGCTTCACCACCGTGCGAAACGTCGGCGCCGATGCCTGGAACGACGTCGGCCTGCGCCAGGCCGTGGACGAGGGCAAGGTGCGCGGCCCGCGCGTGGTCAGCGGCGGCTACAGCTTCGGCGCCACCGGCGGGCACTGCGACAGCACCTACTTCCCGCCCTCGTTCGATTCGAAGAACCCCTACAACGCCGACAGCCCGGAAGAGGCGCGCAAGCGCGTGCGCGAGATCCGCAAGTACGGTGCGCAGGTGATCAAGGTCTGCGCCACCGGCGGCGTGTTCTCGCGCAACACCGAGCCGGGCCAGCAGCAGCTGAGCGAGGCCGAGATGCGCGCCGTGGTCGAGGAGGCGCACCAGTGGGGCCTGAAGGTCGCCGCGCACGCGCACGGCAGCAGCGGCATCAAGGCCGCCATCCGCGCCGGCGTGGACACCATCGAGCATGCCAGCCTGATCGACGACGAGGGCATCGCGCTGGCGATCAAGCACGGTGCCTGGCTGTCCATGGACATCTACAACACCGACTACACCCAGGCCGAGGGCAAGAAGAACGGCGTGCTCGAGGACAACCTGCGCAAGGACCGCGAAATCGCCGACCTGCAGCGCGAGAACTTCCGCCGCGCCCACGCCGCCGGCGCGAAGATGGTGTACGGCACCGACGCCGGCGTGCACCGCCACGGCGACAACGGCAAGCAGTTCGCGGTGATGGTGCGCTACGGCATGACGCCGCTGGAGGCGATCCGCTCGGCCACCGTGAATTCGGCCGAAGCGCTGGGCCGCAGCGACGTCGGCGTGGCGGAGGTGGGCCGCTGGGCCGACCTGGTGGCTGTGTCGGGCGATCCCACGAAGGACGTGACCCTGCTCGAAGCCATCCCCGTCGTCATCCAGGGCGGCGAAGTCGTCAAAGACACCCGCTGACCGCTCCCGGTAGGAAGGACTTCAGTCCCGAAGCTTTCCGGAGAAAAGCTTCGGGACTGAAGTCCCTCCTACAGGCCGCGTGGCTCAGCGGAGGTGGCGGGTGAGGTGGGCCTGCAGCGCGGGGCTGGCGGGCTCGGGCTCGGCGCCGCCGATGGTTTCGTGCAGCAGGCGTTCCATCAGGAAGTAGTAGGCCTCGCGGGTCTTCTCGTCGGCGATGGCGTGGCCGGCGTCGGTGTCGACGAAGAAGGTGGCGTCCTTGCCCAGCGTGCGCAGGCGCGCGACGTAGTGGGTGACGCCGCGGATCGGCACGCGCTCGTCCTGGCCACCGGCGAGCACCAGCACCGGGCGGGTCAGCGCGGCGGCGTTCGCGCTCGGGGACTGCGCGGCCAGTCGCTGCATCTGCGCCGCGTCATCGGGGTCCACGCCCAGCGCGCGCATCGACGCCGCCATCGGGATGCCCGGGTGCATTTCCTGCCCCGCGCCCTGGTACTCGTGCACCACGCGGCCGAAGTCCGCCGGCGGCACGCCCGCTACCGCCGCCTTGAACAGCGACGGCTCGAAGGTCACGCCCAGCAGCGCCGAGTAGCCACCAAACGAGGCGCCGACGATCGCCACGCGCTCCGCGTCGCCGACGCCGTTCGCCAGCAGCCAGCGCGTGCCTTCGACGATGTCCTTCTGCACGCGCCCGTTGCCGAAATCGCCGCGCGACGCCAGCACGTAGTCCAGCCCCATGCCGGTCGAGCCGCGGAAGTTCGGCTGGAACACCGCGTAGCCGCGGTTGGCGAGCAGCTGCGCGTCATTGCTGAAATCCGGACGCACCAGGCTGAAGGGTCCGCCGTGCACGCTGACGACCAACGGCGCACGCGCTACGTCCACGCCCAGCGGCAGGGTCAAGAAGCCATGCAGTCGCCGCCCATCGGAGGCGGTCCACTGGATCGGCCACTTGCGCGACATCACCGCTTCATCGGGTCGTTCCTGCGGATGGCCGCCGAAGACGAAGCCGGCCTCCTGCCGCAGCGGCTGCAGCGCCCCGTCGGCCGAGGCCAGCCACGCGCGCTCGCCGCGCAGCCGGTCGCCACGTTCGATCATCAGCCAGCGCTCGCCGCCGACCTGCACGCGCAGCGAGGCGCCGGTCAACGCGCCCCGCACGGCCGCAAGCCGCCTGTCGTCCTCCGGTGAACGCGCCAGCAGCTGCGGCACCGTGCTGTCGTAGCCGAGGAAGCGCGGCTCGCCGTCCGCCGGATCGAGCGCTACGTGGTTGAGGTCGGCTTCGCCGCGCGGATCCTGGTGCACGCGCGTCACGGCGCCGTCGGCGGCCACGTGCAGCAGGCCGGAGAGATCGGCGTCGACGTTGCCTATCAGCCACTGGCCACCTCCGGACGAAGTGCCCAACAGTCGGCAGCGCCGCGGCACGGCGCAGGTCAGCACGGCACGCCCGGGCGAGGCCAGGCGATACAGCACGTGCGCCTCGCCTTCGGCGCGCATCAGCCAGGCGAGCTTGCCCGTGTCGTCGATCGCCGCATCCACGATCGGAAGCGAATCCTCGTGCAGCGGCGTTTCGCGCCCGCCGGGCTGCACGCGCAGCAGGCGCCAGCGCGGTGCATCGGCGGCATTGCGCGCCGGCCGTTCCACCACCAGCGCCGCATCACCGATCGCCGGATCGGGGCCAACGAATACGCGACGGCCCAGCCCGCCCAGCGTCGACAGTTCGCCATCGCCGCCCTGGCCATCCGCCGCAAGCACCGCCAACTGGCGCGAACCCGGCAGGAACAGCCAGCGCCCATCGCGCGACCAGACCAGCTCGTTGGCATCGGTGCGCGCCAGCCGCAGTCGCGGCTGGCCGTCCGGCAGCGCCTGGAGCCACACCCCGCGCCGGCCGCCATGCTCGCCGAGCCACGCGACCTGCCGGCCATCGGGCGCCAGCGCGAAGCCGTGCTCGCGCGGCTGCGACAGGAACGCGGCCCGCGGCAGCTTCGGCGGTGCCGGTCGCGCGCGTTCCGCGGCGATGGCTCGGCGCAGGGCCGCAGCGTCGGAAGAAGCCGTGCTGGACGCGGAAGCCTTGCCGCCGTTCGAAGCAATGCTGCCCACCGTGGCCATCGCCAGCGGCATGGTCGGCGCAGCCGCCAGCACCGGGGCCGATGGCGACGTCGCCCCCCGCGGTCCCCCAGCCAACGGCGCGGTCATGGTTGCGACGCCCGACACGAGCAACGCGATTCGCAGCACCGCGATCACGACGCCAGACCCTCCGTGCCCGCCACCGGCAGCGTGACGTCCTCACGCAGCGGTGCCAGCCGCCACAGCGCCATCAGCGCGGGCAGGCCCACGACCGCGCAGGCCAGGCACCAGGCCAACTTCGCGCGCGGCGACAGCGACGTGCGCCGCACCCGCCACGCGCCCGCCGCCAGCGACACCAGCAGCAGGCCCAGCGCCACGCCGTTGACAACCATCGGCCGCGGCGGCGGCGCCAGCATCGCCTGCGCCTGCGGCGCCGACAGCACCGGCCGCACCGCCTCCAGCGACGTCTTGATCGCCGGCGACAGCCACCAGCTCTGCCAGGTGAACAACGGCCCGTAGCCCGTGCTGAGTTCGCGCCGCGCCACGTCGGTGACCACGCCCGCCTCGTCCACCTTCAGCAACTGCTGGAAGGAATCGCCCTTGCCGTTGTGGCGCAGGCGCGTCAGGGTGAACGACACCAGGTAGCCGTCCAGCAGCTCCATCACGTCCACGCGCTGCAGGTTGCCGGTGGGGCCGGGCAGCGGTACCCGCAGTCCGCCCGCGAGCAGGCCTTGGCCCTGCCGCATTGCGCGCGCATCGTGGAAGTACAGCGCGCGCTGGCTCATCACCGCCAGGCGTTCGCCGTCGTAGCGCACGGTGGCGATGAACTCGCCTTCCGGCAGCTGGATGCGAGGCAGCACGCGCTGCGTCTCCGCGTCGAACTGGTGCAGCGTGTCGCGGCCCGCCAGCAGGCCACCCTCGACCGGCAGCGGCGGCGTCGGGAAGCGGGCGTCGCCGTCCGCACCCAGTTCGCCCACGCGCTGGCGATCCGCCAGCCCATAGCCGACGAACTTGCCCAGGTCGTGGCTGAAGACCCAGCGGATGCGCCGCTGCTCGTCGTCGAACTCCATCGGCGCGCGGTTGGTGAGCTCGTGCCAGGCAGGCGACACCGGAATGCCCACGCCGAAGGTGGCGATTTCGGAAATCGCGGCCTGCTCGCGCCACAGCGGCGCATCGGGATGCGCGCTGTGGGCCAGGCCGGCGACGATCAGGTCGGGGCCCTCGGCGTTGTCGGCCTGCTTGGCGCTGCCGGCCGGGGCGCTGGCCAGGTTGTTCGGGTGCGTGCCCTGCGCGATCCACAGCAGCTCGGCGCCGAAGCCCGCGAGCACCAGCAGCAGCCACATCATCACCTGCATCGGCACGGCCAGCAGCCAGGCACCGGCGCCGCCGGGCAGGCGCTCGACGTCGGGCTTGAACGCGGCCAGCACCAGCGCCAGCAGCCAGGCCAGCACCAGCGCCTGCAGCAGCAGCGCGCCCATGCCCGTCGCGTATGCCGCAGGCAGCAGCAGCAGGAACGCCAGCGGCGCCAGCGCCGCGCGCCGCGGCAGCAGGATCGCCGCCGCACCGGTGGCATAGCCCGCCAGCGTGAGCAGCAGCGCCGCGCCGCAAAGCAGCCAGTGGCGCAGGTCGAGCACGCGCGGCGTCATGGCGTCCTGCCACGCGGCGGTGGCCAGCAGCGGCAGCAGCACCGCCAGCGCCAGCAGCGCCGCGCCTGCGCCGAGCAGCGCCAGCGCGATGCGCCACGGCACCAGCGGGCGGTGCAGCAGGTTCAGCCACGCATTCGGACGCCGGTAGCCGCCCATCTGGTACAGGCCCAGCAGCAGGCCGCTGAGCGCGTACACCGCCGCGAACGCGAGGTAGACCTCGTCGGGCTGCTGCGCCAGGTCGGCCACGCGGGTCAGGAACAGCAGGATCGCCTGGTGCGCGGCGGCGTAAACCAGCGCCCACGGCAGGAAGCGGCGCAGTTCGGCGTTGAACAAGTCTTTCATCGGGTCGGGTCCGGTCAGGCGGCGGCGGGCGCAGCGTGGTTCTTGGCCAGGAAGCCATTGACCGCGCGGTCGAGGCCGACGGGCATGGCGTTGATCGAGCGGGCGCCGTGGGCGCGCAGGAACTCGGCGAAACCCTCGCCCTGGTCGAGCACCAGGTAGTGGTGCAGGCCGTCGATGCGCTGCACCTGCAGCAGGCCCGGCACGGTGCGCGGTTCCGGACCCTTGAACGGGATGTCGGCGACCCAGTAGGTGACGCGCGCGACGAAGTCCTCGGGCGCGGACATGGTGCGCAGCTCGCCTTGCTCGAGGATGACCAGGTTGTCGGCCACGCGCTCGATCTCGTCCATCTGGTGCGAGCAGTAGATGACGGTGCAGTCGTCGCCGGTGTTGCTGGTCATCAGCGCTTCGAGGAAGGCGCGCTTGGCGACCACGTCCAGGCCCAGCGTGGGTTCGTCGAGCACCAGCAGCTCGGGGCCCTGGGCCAGCGCCAGCGCCAGGTTCAGGCCGGCGCGCTCGCCGCGCGAGAGTTCGCTGATCTTCTGCGTCGGCAGGACGTGGTAGTGGCCCAGCACTTCCTCGAACAGCGGCTGCTTCCAGCGCGCGTACAGGCGGCGCTGGGCGGCGGTCACTTCGTGCACGCGCATCCAGGCCGGCAGGGTGTGCTCTTCGTTGACGAAGCCGATGCGGCCGCGGTCGTCGGGCGTGAGGCGCTGGCTGTCGCGGCCGAGGATGCGCGCTTCGCCAGCGCTGGGCGCGAGGAAGCCGAGCAGGATGCGGAACAGGGTGGACTTGCCGGCGCCGTTGGCGCCGACGATGGCGTGGATGTGGCCGCGCGGCACCTGCAGGTCCAGGTGGCGCAGCGCGAACTTGCCGCCGTAGCGTTTGCTGAGCGCGCGGGTTTCGATCAC
The DNA here is from genome assembly GCF_022842045.1 of Arenimonas sp. GTDB lineage: Bacteria > Pseudomonadota > Gammaproteobacteria > Xanthomonadales > Xanthomonadaceae > Arenimonas. The sequence continues at coordinate 23,395 of NZ_JALHQI010000016.1, forward strand.
GAAGTCGGTCATGGGGGGCTCCGTGGCTCAGGCGGTCTTGCGCGGGGCGCAGGCCTGCAGCTCGGCGCCGAGGCGTTCGAGCACTTCATCGGCCGGCAGGTCCAGGGCCACCACGTCGTGGACGAAGCGGGTCACGGCGTCGTCGAAGCGCTTGTCTCGCTCGGCCTGGCTGAGCCGCTGGCGCGGCGCGGCCACGAACAGGCCCAGGCCCTGGCGCGACTCCAGCCAGCCCTCTGCGGTGAGTTCGGCGTAGGCCTTGGCGACGGTGTTGGGGTTGATGCCCAGCTGCTGGGCCAGGCCGCGCACGCTGGGCAGCTGCATGCCGCGCGCCAGGTCGCCGGTGGCCACCTTCATGCGCACGCCGTCGACGATCTGCTTACTGATCGGGCGGGCGTCGCCGGTGGCGATCTCGATCATCAGGGCCTGGGTGCGGGCCATGGGCGTCCTCGCTGTACTGTGTGTGCTAGTACAGTAAAGACAGCGATCCGACCCGGTCAAGCCCCCGGAAGTCACGGGTGCCGAAAAAATGTAGGAGGGACTTCAGTCCCGAAGCTTTTCGCCGAAAAGCTTCGGGACTGAAGTCCCTCCTACAGGGAGCGGTGAAGCAGGGGCGGCGGCTTACTGGGCCGGGGCCGCCTCGGCCTGGGGCTTCACGAAGCGCAGGGTCATGCGGTCGCTCTCGCCGATGGCGGCGTACTTGGCCTTGTCGGCCTCGTCGTGGCGGTTGCCCGGGGGCAGGGTCCAGACGCCGTTCGGGTGGTCCTTGGTGTCGGCGGGGTTGGCGTTGATCTCGCTCTTTTCGTCCAGCACGAAGCCGGCGGCGGTGGCGAGGCCGATCACGTAGTCCTCGGGCAGGTAGCCGCTCTCGACCACTTCCTCCAGCGTCTTGCCCGCGGCCGCGCGGTGCTCGACCACGCCCAGCACGCCGCCCGGGGCCAGCACGTCGTAGAAGCCCTTGAACATCGCCGCCTCGGTGCCGGCGCCGACCCAGTTGTGCACGTTGCGGAAGGTCAGCACCACGTCGGCCGAGCCCGGCTCGCCGAACACCGGCGCCTTCGGGTCGACTTCGATCACGCTGGCGTTGACGTAGACGTCGGCGCGCGCCGCCAGCTTCTCGCGGAACTTGGTGTTGGCATTGGTGTAGTACTCGGTCGCCCGCTCGCTGCCGGCCTTGGCCGGGTCGTTGAGCACGCCGATGTAGCGGCCCTTGCCCTGCGCCAGCGGGGCCAGGATCTCGGTGTACCAGCCGGCGCCCGGGCTGATCTCGATCACGGTCTGGCTGGGGCCGACGCCGAAGAACTCGAGGGTTTCGCGCGGGTGGCGGTACTGGTCGCGGGCGGCGTTGGCCGGGTCGCGCCAGTCGCCGGCCAGGATGGCGGCCATCGGGTCGGCCTCGCGGTCGCGGGCGTCGGCGTCGTCGACGGCGGGGGCGGTCTCGGCGGGCGCCGCATCGGCGGCGGCGGTATCGCCGTAGGTGGCGTCGGCCGGCGCGGCTTCATCGTTGGACGCGCCGCAGCCCGCCAGCAGCACGGCGGACAGGGCGAGGGCGAGCGGGGCGAGTTTCGTGCGCATGCGGGTGGCTCCGGGGGTGTGTGGAAACAGCCGCCGACACTAGCACGCAAGCCTGTTAACGCCATGTAGGAGGGACGAAAAGAAAGCGCCCCGCGGCGGCCGTGGGGCCGAACGCGGGGCGCAGGTCCGGAGGAGCGGACCGGACGGGCTTACTGCAGGTCGAAGCGGTCCAGGTTCATCACCTTGGTCCAGGCGGCGACGAAGTCGTTGACGAACTTCTTCTCCGCGTCACCCGCGGCGTACACCTCGCACAGCGAGCGCAGCTGCGAGTTCGAGCCGAACACCAGGTCGACCACGGTGCCGGTCCACTTCACCTGGCCAGTCTTGCGGTCGCGGCCCTCGAGCACGTTCTTGTCGCCGGCCGAACGCGCCCACTTGGTGGACATGTCGAGCAGGTTGACAAAGAAGTCGTTGCTCAGGGTGCCCGGGCGCGCGGTGAACACGCCGTGCTTGGCACCGCCGTAATTGGCGTCCAGCGCACGCAGGCCGCCGACCAGCACGGTCATCTCGGGCGCGGTGAGCGTCAGCAGGTTGGCCTTGTCCAGCAGCCACTCGGCGCCGTCGGCGGCGGTCTCCTTGGTGGCGAAGTTGCGGAAGCCATCGGCCTTCGGCTCGAGCCAGGCGAAGGAATCGACCTCGGTCTGCTCCTGCGAGGCGTCGGTGCGGCCCGGCGCGAACGGGACCGAGACGTCATGGCCGCCCTTCTTGGCCGCCGCTTCCACCGCGGCATTGCCGGCGATGACGATCAGGTCGGCCAGCGACACCTTCTTGCCGCCCGAAGCGGACGCGTCGAAGTCCTTCTTGATGCCTTCCAGCACGCCCAGCACCTTGCCCAGCTCGGCCGGGTTGTTCGCTTCCCAGTTGCGCTGCGGCTCGAGGCGGATGCGGGCACCGTTGGCGCCGCCGCGGAAATCGGAGCCGCGGAAGCTCGACGCCGAGGCCCAGGCCACGCGCACCAGCTCGGCGTTCGACAGGCCCGAGGCCAGCACCTTGGCCTTGAGCGCGGCCACGTCCTTGTCATCCACCAGCGGGTGGTCGACGGCCGGCACCGGGTCCTGCCAGATCAGGTCTTCGTTCGGCACCAGCTTGCCGAGGTAGCGCGCCTTCGGGCCCATGTCGCGGTGGGTCAGCTTGAACCAGGCGCGGGCGTAGGCGTCGTGGAACTCCTGCGGGTTGGCCAGGAAGTGACGCGAGATCTTCTCGTAGGCCGGGTCGAAGCGCAGCGCCAGGTCGGCGGTGGTCATCATGATGGTGACCTTCTTCGACGGATCGTGCGCCGCGGGGGCCACGTTCTTGTCGGTCTGCACCTTCGGGTGCCACTGGTAGGCGCCGGCCGGGCTCTTGGTCAGCTCCCACTCGTTGCCGAACAGGTTCTCGAAGTAGGTCATGTCCCACTTCGTCGGGGTCGGGGTCCAGGAACCCTCGATGCCGCTGGTGATGGTGTCGTCGCCCTTGCCGGTGCCGTGCTTGTTGATCCAGCCAAAGCCCTGCTCGGCGATGTCCGCGCCCTCCGGCTCGACGCCGACGTTGGCGGCATCACCGGCGCCGTGCGCCTTGCCGAAGGTGTGGCCGCCGGCGACCAGCGCCACGGTCTCGTAGTCGTTCATCGCCATGCGCGCGAAGGTGTCGCGGATGTCGCGGGCCGAGGCCAGCGGGTCCGGCTTGCCGTTCGGGCCCTGCGGGTTCACGTAGATCAGGCCCATCTGCACCGCGGCGAGCGGGTTGGCGAGCTCGCGGTCGCCGCTGTAGCGGTTGTCGCCGAGCCAGTCGGTCTCGGTGCCCCAGTTGATGTCGCCTTCCGGCTCCCAGATGTCGGCGCGGCCGCCGCCGAAGCCGAAGGTCTTGAAGCCCATCGAGTCCATGGCCACGTTGCCGGCCAGGATCAGCAGGTCGGCCCAGCTGAGCTTGTTGCCGTACTTCTGCTTGATCGGCCACAGCAGTCGGCGGGCCTTGTCGAGGTTGCCGTTGTCGGGCCAGGAGTTGAGCGGGGCGAAGCGCTGGGCGCCGGTGCCGCCGCCGCCGCGGCCGTCCTGCACGCGGTAGGTGCCGGCGGCGTGCCAGGTCATGCGCACGAAGAACGGGCCGTAGTGGCCGTAGTCAGCCGGCCACCACTCCTGCGAGTCGGTCATCAGCGCGGTGAGGTCACGCACCACGGCGTCGAGGTCGAGGGTCTTGAAGGCCTCGGCGTAGTTGAACGCCTCGCCCATCGGGTTCGACTTCTTGTCGTGCTGGTGCAGGATCTTGAGGTTGAGCGCGTTCGGCCACCAATCGCCGTTGGACGGGCCACCGGCCTGGGTGTGGACCGGCGCACTGCCGGAAGAGAACGGGCACTTGAGTTCGGTAGTCATGGTGGGCTCCTTGGGTCTTGCAGCGAACGAACAGAGGATTCGGAGTGCGGGGCGCCCGCGCGGGCGCCGGACGGGTCCGGGCTTCACACCGTACGCCCGCATCGTCGCGCGTGAAAATGAATGTTTCGGATGCCTGCGATAGGCGCCGCCTATCAAAGTCCCGGGAAGCCGCCAGGACCGCCCCAAAAAATGTGGGAGGGACTTCAGTCCCGATGCTTTCCGGAGAAGAGCATCGGGACTGAAGTCCCTCCCACAAGGGTGTCGTGAGTTACAGGGGGTGCGGGTTAGAGCGTGGAGAGGGCGATGTTGAAGGTGTTGCTGGGGCGCATCGCCGCGGTCGTCTTCTTCATGTCGGGGCGGTAGTAGCCGCCGATGTCGACCGGCTGGCCCTGCACCGCCAGCAGTTCATCGACGATGGTGGACTCCTGCTCCGACAGCAGCCTGGCCAGCGGCGCGAACTTCGCCTTCAGCGCCTTGTCCTCGTCCTGCGCGGCCAGGGCCTGGGCCCAGTACAGCGCGAGGTAGAAGTGGCTGCCGCGGTTGTCGAGGCCGCCGACCTTGCGCGAGGGACCGCGGTCCTCGTCGAGGATGCGGCCGTTGGCCAGGTCCAGCGTCTTCGCCAGCACCGGCGCCGAGGAATTGAGCCAGCGCTCGCTGATGTGCTCGAGCGAAGCGGCCAGCGCCAGGAACTCACCCAGCGAATCCCAGCGCAGGTAGTTCTCCTGCACGAACTGCTGCACGTGCTTGGGCGCCGAACCGCCGGCGCCGGTCTCGAACAGGCCGCCGCCGGCCATCAGCGGCACGATCGACAGCATCTTGGCGCTGGTGCCCAGCTCCATGATCGGGAACAGGTCGGTGAGGTAGTCGCGCAGCACGTTGCCGGTGACCGAGATGGTGTCCTGGCCGGCGCGGATGCGCTGCAGCGACACCTTCATCGCCTCCACCGGCGGCAGGATGCGGATGTCCAGGCCCTTGGTGTCGAAGTCCTTGAGGTAGCGCTCGACCTTGGCGATCAGCTGGGCGTCGTGCGCGCGCGCGGCGTCGAGCCAGAAGATGGCCGGCGTGTTGCTCAGCCGCGAGCGGTCCACCGCCAGCTTCACCCAGTCCTGCACCGGCGCGTCCTTGGTCTGGCACATGCGCCAGATGTCGCCGGCCTGCACCGCGTGCTCGAACACCACCGCGCCGCTGGCGTCGGTGACGCGCACGGTGCCGGCGGCGTCGAGCTGGAAGGTCTTGTCGTGCGAGCCGTACTCCTCGGCCTTTTGCGCCATCAGGCCGACATTGGGCACGCTGCCCATCGTGGCCGGATCAAACGCGCCGTTCGCCCGGCAGTCGTCGATCACGGCCTGGTAGATGCCGGCGTAGCAGCGGTCCGGGATCACGGCCTTGGTGTCCTGCAGCTCGCCCTTGGCGTTCCACATGCGGCCCGAGTCGCGGATCATCGCCGGCATCGAGGCGTCCACGATCACGTCGCTGGGCACGTGCAGGTTGGTGATGCCCTTGTCGGAGTTCACCATCGCCAGGCCCGGGGCGTTCGCGTACACGGCGTCGATGTCGGCCTTGATCGCGGCCTGCGTGGCCTCGGGCAGCTGGCCCAGGCGCGCGTACAGGTCGCCGATGCCGTTGTTGGGGTCGAAGCCGGCCTCGCCGAGCACCTTCGCGTGCTTGGCCAGCGCATCCTTGTAGAACTCGGTGACGAAGACGCCGAACATGATCGGGTCCGAGACCTTCATCATCGTGGCCTTGAGGTGCAGCGAGAACAGCACGCCGGTGGCCTTGGCGTCGGCGATCTGCTCGGCGGCGAAGCGAGCCAGCGCGGCACGGCGCATCACCGAGGCGTCGACGATCTCGCCCTCCTTCACCTTGACGCTTTCCTTGAGCACGCGCTCGCTGCCGTCGGCGCCGACGAAGGCAATCTTCAGGCTGCCGGCCGTGGCCAGGGTCGCGGACTTCTCGCTGCCGAAGAAGTCATCGCCGGCCATGTGCGCCACGTGCGACTTCGAGTCGCTGGACCACTTGCCCATGCGGTGCGGGTGCTTGCGGACGTTTTCCTTCACGGCCTTGGGCGCGCGACGGTCGGAGTTGCCCTCGCGCAGCACCGGGTTCACGGCGCTGCCCATGGCCTTGCCGTAGCGCGCCTTCACGTCCCTCTCGGCGTCGGTGCGCGGCTCTTCCGGGTAGTCGGGCAGGTCGTAGCCCTGTGCCTGCAGTTCCTTGATGGCGGCCTTGAGCTGCGGCAGCGAGGCGCTGATGTTGGGCAGCTTGATGATGTTGGCTTCCGGCGTGGTGGCCAGCTGGCCGAGTTCGGCGAGGTGGTCGCCGATGCGCTGGTCGTCGCGCAGGCGCTCGGGGAACTGCGCCAGGATGCGGCCCGAGAGCGAGATGTCGCGCGTTTCGACCGCGATGCCGGCGGCGCCCGCGAAGGCCTGCACGATCGGCAGCAGCGACTGCGTGGCCAGGAACGGGGCTTCGTCGGTGAGCGTGTAGAGGATCTTGGGCGTGTCGGCCATGGTCGCGCGGTCTCGTATTCGGGCTAGCCGGCGATTGTCGCCGCTCCGCCCCGGCGGCGAAAGCCGCGAGGCGCCACGCACCGTCGCACATACGTCCGGGTACGGGTTACTGGGTGTGGACGTGCCCGGGTATCGGGCCGCGTGCCTCAGGCGGCGGTGGCGTCCGGGGGCGTGGCCCAGGTCGCCGGCGTCAGCGGCTCGAGCCCGTGCGCCACCCGCGCCTTGTCGCACTGCGGGCTGGGCTGGCCGTCTTCCCAGGCCGGCGTAAGCGCGCGGCAGGGCGAGGGGCGCAGGGCGTAGATGCTGCAGTGGCCGTCCACGCCGACCGTGCCGGCGAGCGCGACGCAGCGGGTGGGCGCGGATTCGGTGCCGCGCATGGCCAGCTCATGGCGGCGCAGCGGCACCACCAGCTCGGCGGGCGGCCCGTCGGGGTTGTCGGGCTGGGCTTCGGCCCAGTGGAAGGCCACCCGGAAGGTGGCGCAGCAGGCGCCGCAGGACAGGCAGGGATGGGGCATGGGCGCGTCGCGCGGACGCGCGCCGGGTGGGCCGGCGCGGCTCAGCGCACCTCGAAGGTGCGGGTTTCGACGACCCGGTCGTTGATGGCGATCTCCACCTGGTAGGCGCCAACCGGCCAGGGTTCGGGCTGGTTGATCGAGAAAGTGATGACGGTGGGGGTTTCCGGGCTGAGGCTCTGGCCGGCCTTGGCGACTTCGGTGCCGTCGGCGGCCAGCCAGCGCGCGGACAGCGTCAGCCCGTCGCTGCTGCCGACCGCGATCACGGCCGCGTGGATCTTGTCGCCGGGCGCGAAGGTCGTCAGCGGTTCGCCGACCTGGCCTTCTTCATCCACGGCCTTGCCCAGGTTGACCGAGGTGATGCGGAAATCGCCGGTGGGCAGCGGCGGCAGCGCCGCGGGCGCCTCGGCCGCCTCGGTGGCGGCGTCGGTGGCCGCCGTGATCTGCGCATCGGTGGGGGCGGCCGGCTCATCGCCGCTACAGGCGGCCAGGGCCAGCGAGGCGAACAGGACGGCGGCGAACTGGGCGTGGCGCATGGCGGCTCCCGGGGGCGAGGGTCGGCGGGTTACTGGCGTGCGGTGCGCGGATTGCCAGGCAGCGGCAGGCCGGGCGTGGCGCGGAACGGGTTGATGTCGAGGCCGCCGCGGCGCGTGTAGCGCGCGTACACGGCCAGGCGGGTCGGCGCGCAGTGCTGCATCAGGTCCATGAAGATGCGCTCGACGCACTGCTCGTGGAAATCGCTGTGGTTGCGGAACGACACCAGGTAGCGCAGCAGTCCGTCGCGGGCGATGCGCGGGCCGGCGTAGCGGATCTGCACGCTGGCCCAGTCGGGCTGGCCGGTGACCGGGCAGTTCGACTTGAGCAGGTGCGAAACCAGGATCTCGTCGGCCTTGAGCGCCGGATCGGAGCTGAGGAAATCGGGGCGCGGCGGGCCGTAGTGGCTGATCTCGATCGGCAGGTCGTCGATCAGGTCGCCTTCCAGGGTTTCGATCAGCGCGGTGTTGTTGGTGGACGCCGGCGTCAGCACGACGCTGACCGGCGCACCCGAGGCCTCGGACAGGTCGCGCACCAGCTGCGCGCGCAGCGCATCGGTGTCGGAGAAGCGCGCCTGCGCGTAGCTGCCGAGGTAGAGCTTGAAGCTCTTGGACTCGATGATGTTGGGCGACGCGGCCTGCACGCGGAACTCGGCCAGCGCGACGCGCGGCTTGCCGCGGCCGTCGAGCCAGCTGAGCTCGTAGGCGTTCCAGAAATCGACGCCCACGAACGGCAACTCCTCGCCCAGGCCCAGCGCCGCACGCTGGGTCGCGCGCGCGATCGGGAACAGCAGGCTGGGATCGTAGTCGTTGCCGTACTCGACGGCCTTGCCCAGCGGGCTCAATTCGGGGGAAGTCATGGCGCGCATTCTCTCACGGCCCCGCCCTTGTGGGAGGGGCTGGCGTCCCTCCCCCGAGGGGTTGGTCAGAAGGCGGCGTCGAACGCGACTTCACCCTGGACCCCCACCTGGTAGGCCGATACCCGGCGTTCGAAGAAGTTCGTCAACTCCTGCACGTCCTGAAGCTCCATGAACGGGAAGGGGTTGCGGGCCCCGAAGTGCCGCGGCAGCCCGAGCTGGGCCAGGCGCTGGTCGGCGCAGTACTCCAGGTACTGGCGCATGTCGCGCGGCGACAGCCCCGCCACGCCGCCCGACAGCACGTCGTCGGCGAACAGGCACTCCACGTCCACGGCCTCGCACAGCATCGTGACGATCTGCGCCTTGAGCTCGTCGTCGAACAGGTCTGGCTCCTCCTCGCGCACCGTACGGATGACCTCGAACGCGAACGCCATGTGCCCGCTTTCGTCGCGGAAAACCCAGTTCGTGCCACCCGCCAGGCCATGCAGCAGCCCGCGCGAGCGCAGGTAGTACACATAGGCAAACGCCCCGAAGAAGAACAGCCCCTCGATGCAGGCGGCAAAACAAACCAGGTTCATCAAAAACTGGCGGCGATGAGCGCGGGTGTCGAGCCGCTGCAGGGCCTGCACGCTGTCCATCCACTTGAAGCAGAACTCGGCCTTGCGGCGGATGGACGGGATGTTCTCGATCGCCGCGAAGGCCTTCGCGCGCGCCTCGGGCTCGGGCAGGTAGGTGTCGAGCAGCGTGAGGTAGAACTGCACGTGCAGCGCCTCCTCGTAGAGCTGCCGCGACAGGTACATCCTGGCCTCGGGCGCATTGATGTGCTGGTAGAGGTTGAGCACGAGGTTGTTCGAGACGATGGAGTCGCCGGTGGCGAAGAACGCCACCAGCCGCTCGACCAGGTGCCGCTCGGCCGGCCCGAGCTTGGTCTTGAGGTCCTGGGTGTCGAGCGAGAAATCCACTTCCTCGACGGTCCAGGTGTTGCGGATGGCGTCGCGGTACATCTCGAAGAACTGCGGGTAACGCATGGGGCGCAGCGTCAGATCGAATCCTGGGTTCAGGAGTCTGGGAACTAGTGAAGAGGAACTGGGATCTAGTGAAGAGCGGGGGACGGACGCGGTCATGGGTGATTTCCTGATGGGTGGGTGCTGCATGGATCGGGAGGATTGGGGGTGGCTGCGGAGAAACTGGATGCACTACCGGAAAGCGGTTGTGTGGGTAAAAGCGGTGCAATTGGCGGAATTGAGCTGTCGACTTTCCAAGCGACTTCCCCCGGAGGAGCGGTTTGGCGTCAGGTCACAGATCACCCGTGCTGCCGTGTCTGTCCCGAGCAACGTCGCGGAGGGCTGGACAAGAGAGTCGCGACGGGAGAAAGCCCAGTTTCTGGCAATCGCCCATGGCTCGCTGGGTGAGCTCCACACCCAGCTGCTCCTCTGCGGCCGGCTAGGCTGGCTGCCCTCCAGTGAAACCAGGCAGGTGATCGAATTGGCCTTCGAAGTCGGTCGAGTGCTGACCACCCTGAGAAAGGCATTACGCTCCACCCCGGCCTCGCCAAGACTCCCTGCCGCGCCCACTAGTTCCTAGTTCCTCTCAACTATTTCCCAAGAAATCACTGACATGCCTCGCAGGACTCCGGATTCTCGAGCGAGCAAGAAACCACCGCCGCCGCGTCAGGGCCATTGACCGTGGTCTTGGCGATGCGCGTGGCCGGCCGGGAGCGCAGGTAATACGTGGTCTTGATCCCCTGTTTCCAGGCATACATGTACATCGACGACAGCGCGCCGATGTTCGGGGACTCCATGAACAGGTTCAGCGACTGGCTCTGGTCGATGAAGGCGCCGCGATCGGCGGCCATGTCGATCAGCGAGCGCATCGGCACTTCCCAGACGGTGCGGTAGACGGCGCGCAGTTCGGCGGGGATCTCGCTGATGCCCTGCACCGAGCCTTCCGCCAGCTTGACGCGGTCGCGCATCTCCGGCGTCCACTGGCCCAGCTGCTTGAGCTCGCGCACCAGGTGCCGGTTCACCTGCAGGAAGTCGCCCGACAGCGTCTCGCGCTTGAACAGGTTGCTGACCTGGGGCTCGATGCACTCGTAGCAGCCGGCGATGGATGCGATGGTGGCGGTGGGCGCGATCGCCACCAGCAGGGAGTTGCGCAGGCCGTGCTCGCGGATGCGCTCGCGCAGGGCGTCCCAGCGCTCGGGCGACCCGGGCTGCACGCCCCAGGCGTCGAACTGCAGTTCGCCATGCGCGGCCCGGGTCTCCTCGAAGTTCGGGTGGCGGCCGCGTTCCTGCGCCAGTTCGCAGCTCGCGTCCAGCGCGTGGAAGTAGATGTCCTCGGCGATGCGCGCCGATAGCGCGCGCGCCTCGGGCGCGTCGAAGGGCAGGCGCAGCCGGAAGAACACGTCCTGCAGGCCCATCACGCCCAGGCCGACCGGGCGCCAGCGCAGGTTGCCGCGGCGGGCGGTCTCGATCGGGTAGAAGTTCAGGTCGATCACGCGGTCGAGCTGGCGCACGGCCAGGCGCACGGTCTCGGCGAGCTTGTCGAAATCGAAGTCGACGCGGTCATCTTCCTCCCGCAGGTGCTGGCCCAGGTTGATCGAGCCGAGGTTGCAGACGGCGGTCTCGTCGCCCGACGTCACCTCCAGGATCTCGGTGCACAGGTTCGACAGGTGGATCACGTTGCCGGGCCGCGCGGTCTGGTTGCTGGCGCGGTTGCACTTGTCCTTGAACGTCATCCAGCCGTTGCCGGTCTGGGCCAGGGTGCGCATCATCTTCCCGTACAGGTCGCGCGCGCGCACGGTCTTGACCGCGCGGCCGCTCGCCTCGGCCTGTTCGTAAGCCACGTCGAAGGCCTTGCCGAACAGGTCGGTGAACTGCGGCACCGCCTTGGGGTCGAACAGCGACCACTCGCCGTCGGCCTCGACCCGGCGCATGAACAGGTCCGGGATCCAGTTCGCCAGGTTGAGGTTGTGCGTTCGCCGCGCCTCGTCGCCGGTGTTGTCGCGCAGCTCCAGGAACTCCTCGACGTCGGCGTGCCAGGGCTCGAGGTAGACGCAGGCGGCTCCCTTCCTCTTCCCGCCCTGGTTGACCGCTGCGACCGACGAATCCAGCGTCTTCAGCCACGGCACGATGCCGTTGGAGTGGCCGTTGGTGCTGCGGATCAGCGAACCGCGCGAACGCACGCGGGTGAACGAGACGCCGATGCCGCCGCTGAACTTGCTCAGCATCGCCACGTCCGCGTACTTGCGGTAGATCGATTCCAGCGTGTCGTCGGGGGAGTCGAGCAGGAAGCAGCTCGAGAGCTGTTCGTGCGTGGTGCCGGCGTTGAACAGCGTCGGCGAGCTGGGCAGGTAGTCCAGCGACGCCATGCGGCGGTAAAGCGCCAGCGCCTCGGGCACGTCCTGGCTCAGCGCGCAGGCGATGCGCAGGAAGAACTGCTGCGGGGTCTCGATGACGGTGCGCTGGGTCGGGTGCCGCAGCAGGTAGCGGTCGTACAGCGTGCGCAGGCCGAAGTAGTCGAAGCGGCGGTCGAGCGTGGCGTCGAGCGCGTCGTTGAGCTTGCGCGCGTTGGCCTGGACGAAACCCAGCAGCCGGTCGTTGATCAGCCCGACCTCGTGGCCGCGGGCGACGGACTGCGAGAAGGCGTGGATCTCCTGGCCCGCGACCTCCTTGGCGATGAGGTCCGCCAGCAGGCGCGCACCGAGGCGGCCATACTCGGGCTCTTCGGCGGTGAGCAGCGCGGCGGTGCGGATCGACAGTTCGTCCAGCTCGCGCGTGCTGGCGCCGTCGTACAGGCCGGAGATGGTGCGGGTGGCGACGCGCATCGGATCGATCGCGTACAGGTCGTCGCACTGGCGCGCCACGGCGCGGACGATCTTGTTCAGGTCCACCGGCTCGCGCCGGCCGTTGCGCTTGGTGACGGTCATGCCCAGCGCGGTGGCGGGCGGGGTGAGGGCGAACTGCGGCGCGGCGGCGTCGGCGGGCGCGGCCAGGGTTTCGGTGTTCATGGTGTTCTCCGGTGCGTGGCGCACGGTCGCCGTCCCTCCCTCGGGGGCGGCGCGCGGAGACGGGCGACGGCGACGCGCAACGGCGTCGTCGCGGCCATGCCCCCGCGGGCATGCGAAGTCAGAACGGAGGATGGAATGCGGGTGTCGCAGGGACCGAGACGCGGCGCCACGACACCGGCGCCGCCTCCCCCCGGAGACCTCTGGGCCGGTCACCGCGCGGTGTGCTTCGCGCGGCTGTCGGCAGGTCTTCGGGCTCGTGGACGTGAGAGCAGGAGCTAGTGAAGAGGAACTAGGAACTAGTGGTGATGCCGCCCTACTAGTTCCTAGTTCCTCTTCACTAGCTCCTGCTCCCGCCTACTAGCCGTCGCTTCCCAGGCCCAAGCCCAGTGCCAAAAACGGCGTTCGTTTCCACATACCGCTGCGGGGCAGCGCCGGAGTCACACCGGCTTCCCTATTAACCCTTGCGCGTTGCCGCGGTCGGGACCGACGGCCACAACATATCGGGTGCCGACGGCCAGGTCAACGCAATATGTGGTGTCAGTGCGCAGCCAGCGGCCGGCACTGCAGGTTCGCCGGCAGGTCCCGCTGCCGCGCCAGCCAGGCCGCCAGTTTCGCCATGGGAATGGAATGGCGCGGATAGGCATGGCGGCCGCGAACGACGTAGGCGGCGCCGTGCTCGCTGGCGAAGAACCGCTGGTAGTCCTCCAGCGGCGTGCGTGAGGCGCGCGCCAGCGCGGCGTCGTGGATCGGTTCCTTCAGGTCCATCGCGCCGCAGGGCAGCCACCACACCGGCCGCGCGTCCACCAGGACGAGGTGCAGGAAGCCGCTGCGATCCTCGGCGAGGAAGCCGTTGGCGTAGCGCGGCATCACGTGCCGGTCGCCGTCCGACATCAGAAGCATCAGCCGCGCCTTGCCGTACTGCGGTGAGGCCATCTGCATCAGGCCGTAGTGGCTGGTGGTCGCGCCATGGATGCGTGGCGGTAGCGACGGCCCGTGCAGGGTGTCGAGCACGCGCGCGCGGAACCAGGTCGGCGGCGGATCCATGCACAGCACGTCGGGCGAACTGCACTCGGCGAACTGCGGCAGTGCGCCCTGTGCTTCGAGCTCGACGACGGCCAGGCGGTAGGTCGCGGTCGCCGGATCGATCTCCGGGTACACGGTGGGCGGTGCGGCGTGGGCAAGGCCGGCGGCGACCAACAGCGGGGCGAGGGCGTGGCGGATCAGCGAATGGCGGGGCATGGCCGGGTCTCCGGAGGGGCTCAATGCCATGCAACGGCCCGGCCGCCATAACGGGGTTACGTCTGGACCATGCCCTTGTAGGAGGGACTTCAGTCGACGGTGTGGAGGTAGTCGAGGGAGACCTGCAGCATCGCGCGGGTGCCCACCTTCAGCGCCTCTTCGTCGAGGAAGAACTCGGGCGAGTGGTTCGACGGGGCCTTGATCGGATCCTGGCCCCTGGGCGTGGCGCCGACGAAGAAGAAGAAGCCGGGCACCTGCCGTGCGAACAGCGAGAAGTCCTCGGCCCCCATCACCAAGTCCATCTCGACCACGTTGTCGCGGCCGACCGCGGTCTCCAGGCTCGGCACCACGCGCGCAGTCAGCGCCGGGTGGTTGACCGTGACCGGGTTGCCCTTGGTGTCGGGCACCTGCGCGATCGCGGTGGCGCCGTGCGCCCTGGCCACGCTTTCCGCCACGTTCTTCAGGTCGGCGAACACCTGCGTCCGCATGCCTTCGTCGAAGGTGCGGATGGTGCCGACCAATTCCACTTCGTCGGGGATGATGTTGAATCGGATGCCGCCGTGGATCGCGCCGAACGACACCACGACCGGCAGCTTCGAGATGTTCTGGCGCCGGCTGACGATGGTCTGCGCCGTGCCGATGATGTCGGCCGCGGCCACGATCGGGTCCACGCCGCCCCAGGGCCGCGAGCCGTGCGTCTGCCGGCCCTTCACCACGATGTTGAAGCGGTCAGACGCCGCCATCAGCGGGCCGCTGCGGTAGCCGACCTGCCCGGCGTTGAGCGTGCTGAACACGTGCAGGCCGAACACCGCCTCGGGCTTGAAGCGCTCGAACACGCCCTGGCGCAGCATTTCCTCGGCGCCGCCTTCCTCGCCGTCCGGCGGGCCTTCCTCGGCCGGCTGGAAGATGAAGAGCACCTCGCCCGGCAGCTCGGCCTTCATCGAGGCCAGCGCCTCGGCCACGCCCATCAGGATGCCGACGTGGGCGTCATGGCCGCAGGCGTGCATCACGCCGGTGGTCTGGCCGTTGAACTGCGTGGTCACCTTCGACTCGAAGGGCAGGCCGCTGCGTTCGGTGACCGGCAGCGCGTCCATGTCGGCGCGCAGGGCGATGCGCGGGCCGGGCTTGCCGCCGCGCAGCACGGCGGTGACGCCGGTGGTGGCGACGCCGGTGCGGATGTCCTCGAAGCCGAGCGCGCGCAGGTGGTCGGCCGCCAGCTTCGCGGTGCGCACCTCGCGGTTGCCCAGCTCGGGATGCTGGTGGATGTCGCGGCGCCAGGCCTGCACCTTGGCGTCCACGGTGGCGGCCAGTGCCTCGACATCGGGCGCCTGCGCGGCAGCGGGACCGCAGAGCGCGGCGGCGAGGGCGGTGACGAGCAGCAGTCGGTGCATGGTCTTCCCCTGGATGGTTGCGCCCGATGCTAACAAACCCTGGTCCAGGGAACGGTAGGAGGGACTTCAGTCCCGAAGCTTCTGGCCGAAGAGCTTCGGGACTGAAGTCCCTCCTACCAGGAGCAGGGCGCTGGCGAGGGTGGCCAGCACGGGCCAGGCCAGGTAGCGGAACTCGGCGCTGCCGGAGGCCAGCGCCAGCGGCAGGGCGTAGGCCAGCGAGGACAGCGCGACCGTCGCCGCCAGCCCCGCGCCCGGCGAGCGGTTCGCGCGCATTGCGCCGGCCAGAGCCACGCCCACGCAGGCCAGCAGGTAGATCCACCCGGCGAAGAAGGGCGAATCAATCAACGCCTGCAGCGTCGCCAGCACGCGCGCATGCTGGGGATGCGCCTGCGGCGCCACCGGCGGGTTGTCGCCGTAGGCATGCAGGCCCGCCATCATCACCTGGCCATCGGGCAGCGCGGCGCGGTCCCAGCCGAACAGCAGCTGCGCGAGGCGCGCGCGGTGCGCCAGGTAAGCCGCCGTGTGGTCGCGCGGCAGCGCCAGCACCAGCGCGTCGATCGCCGCACGCTGTTCGGGCGAATACGGCGCGTCGAAGCTGTGCCGCAGCTTGCCGGTCACGTAGATCGTCGTGTTCGAGTAGTCGGTGAAGTGCTGGCGCAGTTCGTCCAGCGTCAGCGTCGGGTCCACCAGCTCCGGCGGATACACCAGCCGGCCTTCGGCCAGCGACACCGCGGCGGCGTCCCACAGCGTCACCACCGACCACACCCGCTCGGTGTGGCGCACGCGGCCATCCTGGGCCGGCAGCGCGGCCAGCACGAACACGGCCACGGCCAGCACCAGCGCGATCACGCCGGTCGGCAGCACGCGACGCCGCGCCGTCCAGGCCGGTGCGTAGCCCGCCACTTCGCGCCAGCCGATCCAGGCCAGCAGCGGCAGCGCGCCGGTGATGGCGTTGTGGCGGAAGGCGCAGGCGAACACCAGCGCCAGCACCGCGCCCGCGCGCCAGCCGCGGTGCGGCGCACGCAGGTCCTGCGCCAGCAGCGCCAGCGCCCAGGTGAAGCCGGCGAGCGTCCACAGGTCCTTCCATATGTGCGGCTGCATCGCCAGCAGCGGCGGCCACAGGCCCAGGAACAGCACGACGAAGGCGCGCCCCGCGGCCGGCAGCCGCAGCGCGGAGGCGAACAGCGCCAGCGCCGACCACAGCAGCAACACCTGCAGCGCCAGCATCCCGCCCGGCCCTTCGACGACGCGGTCGCTGAGCTGCCAGATCATGGCCAGCAGCGGCGGATGCACGCTGTCGAACTGGTTGTTGCGCGCCTGCCACCACTGGTAGGCCGAGTCCCAGCTCATGTAGCCGGGCCAGAACACCCACAGCACCAGCGCCGCGCCAAGCGCCGCCGCCGCCCAGGGCGCCAGCCGCCTCACGGGCGGTGCTCGCGGGCGAGGTATTCGGCGCTGCGCATCTCCACCAGGCGCGAGGCGGTGCGCTCGAACTCCTGGCGCAGCTTGTCGCCACCGTAGAGCCACATCGGCTCGGCCGCGGCGCTGAGCAGCAGGTTCACGTTGCGGTCGTAGAGCTCGTCCACCAGGTGCACGAAGCGGCGCGCGGCGTTGTCATGTGCCAGGTCGAAGACCGGCACGCCCGACACCAGCACGGTGTGGAAGCTGCGCGCGATCTCGATGTAGTCGGCGGCGGCGCGCGGCCCCTCGCACAGCGCGGCGAAATCGAACCAGGCGATGCCCTCGGCCAGCGCGCGCGCTTCGATCGCGCGCCCGTTCACCACCAGCGGGCCGTCCTCGCCGGGGCAGTCGGCGGCCAGCCGCGCGAAGTGCTCGGCCATACCGCGCTCGGCGGCGGCGTCGAGCGGCGTCAGGTAGGTCTGCGCGCGGGTGAGCTGGCGCAGCCGGTAGTCCTGCTTGCTGTCGAGGTGCACCACCGTGCAGTGCGCTTCGATCAGGGCGATCGCGGGCAGGAAGCGCGCGCGCTGCAGGCCGTCCTTGTACAGGTGCTTCGGCGCCGTGTTCGAGGTGGTCACCAGCACCACGCCGCGCGCGAACAGACGCTCGAGCAGGCGGCCCAGGATCATCGCGTCGGCGATGTCGGTGACGATGAACTCGTCGAGCACCAGCAGCTTCAATTCATCGGCCAGGCCATCGGCGACCACCGCCACGGTGTCGGCGGTGTCGGCCGGCAGCGCCTGCACGCGCGCGTTCACCTCGACCATGAAGCGGTGGAAGTGCCAGCGCCGGCGCGGCAGCTCGCCCAGGTGCTCGAACAGCAGGTCGTTGAGGAAGGTCTTGCCGCGGCCGACGCCGCCCCACAGGTACAGGCCCTGCACCGGCGCGGGCGGGCGAAGTTTCCAGAGCCATTGCTTCCAGCGCGGGTGGCGCTGGCGCGCGCGCAGCTGGCGGTGGATGCGGTCGAGTTCGACCAGGGCCTGGCCCTGGGCTTCGTCGGGCTGCCAGCGCCCGGCGTGGATACCGGCGGCGTAGGCGGCGGACGGGCGCTGCGCCGCCGCTTCAGCCATGGCGCGGCGGCGGCAGGTTCTTGCGCACGCCGTTCTTGATCGCGCCGCGCAGGTCCATCAGCCGCCGGTGGAAGAAGTGGCCGGTGTCGGGCATGCGCACCAGGGTCGGCTTTTCCTTCAGCGCATCGATCCAGTCGTAGACCTTCTGCGGATCGACGATGTCGTCGGCCTCGGGCATCACCACCAGCCACGGACAGGCCGGCGGCATCACGCCGTCGAAGGCGCGCAGCCCGACCGGCGGCGCGATCGAGATCATCTGCTTCACCGGCAGCTGGCGCGCGCCCTGCAGCGCGACCCAGCTGCCGAACGAGAAGCCGGCCAGCCACAGCGCGTCGTCGGGGCGCGCCTTGCGGACCCAGTCGGTGACGGCGAGCAGGTCGAGGATCTCGCCGCGGCCTTCGTCGAAGCTGCCCTCGGACTGGCCCACGCCGCGGAAGTTGAAGCGCACGGCAGCGATGCCGAGCTCGCTCAGCGCGCGGGCGGTCATGGTGACCACCTTGTTGTGCAGGGTGCCGCCGTCCGGCGGGTTCGGGTGGCAGACCACGGCCACGCCGGCGCGCTCCTGCCCGGGTTCGGGCAGGTCCACCATCACTTCCAGCCGGCCGGCGGGGCCGGTCAGGTGCAGCGGGCCGGATTCGCTTGGGAAGGCCGGGATGTCGTCCATGGCGGCGATGATAGCCCTTAGCGGGCCAGGTCGAGGCCCAGCAGCACCGGATCGTGGTCCGAGGCCCGCCAGGGGTCTTCGTCGTCGTCCAGGGCGTAGCCGAAGCGCTCGGACTCGTCGGCGCTGTTGTGCCACTCGGCGGCGCCCCGCAGGCGGGCGGCCAGGCCGGCGTCCACCAGGGCGTGGTCGAGGCGGGCCGACAGGCCGGCCCAGACGTAGGAATAGGGTGCGTCGACGCCCGCGACCTCGAAGGCATCGCGCCAGCCTCGGGCGTATAGCGCGCGCAGCGGGTCTTCCTGGGCATGGGCGTTGAGGTCGCCGATCACCAGCTGGCCGGTCGGCCGGGTGCCGGTGGGGTCGGTGGCCAGCCACGCGTGCAATGCCTCGGACGAAGCCACCCGGGTGGCGTTGAAGCAGGCCTGGCCGTCGCCCTGGTCGGCGTCGCCGGCGGGCGCCTCCGAGCGGCAGCCGCCCTTGGACTTGAAGTGGTTGGCCACGACGACGAACACCGGCCCGTTCTCGGCCTGGAAGGCCTGCGCCAGCGGCGCGCGGCTGGCCCGGTTGAACGGCGGCTCGAGCAGGGTCGCCGGCGCGCCGACCGTCCGGAACCGCGTGGCCCGGTAAACCAGCCCGACGCGGATGCTGCCTTCGCCCGGGCCTTCGCCCGCATCCACGACGCGCCAGTCGGCATGCGGCCCGGCGGCGTTGAGCGCGGCGACGAACTGCGCCACCGCCGAGTCCGGCCCGAAGCCATCGTTCTCCAGCTCCATCAGCGCCACCAGGTCCGGGTCCAGCGCCTGCACCGTGGCCACCAGCTTGGCCTGCTGGCGGGCGTGGTCGGCGGCGCGGGCGGCGCCACGCTCGGTCGGGAAGCCGCCGCCGCGGCCGTCGCCGTTGAAGAGGTTGAGCACGTTCAGCCCGACGATGCGGCGATCGCCCGGCACGGTCGGTGCCGCCGGCCGCGGGGCTTGCGTGATGTCGCCCAACGGCGCGACCAGCTGCAGGCGATGGCTGCCGAAGCGCTGGTCGAGCACGCCGGTGGCGCCGGCGATCACGCTGCCGGTGCGCAGCGGGCGTTCGTCCGACAGCGGCTCGCGCAGGAACCAGGGCTCGCCCGGGTTCTGGGCCGACAGGCCGTCGTCGAGCCGCAGCATCACGTCGAAGTTCTGCTGCGCCAGCGCATCGGCCTCGGGGCCCGGCGCCGCGCGCTCGGTGGGCGCGAAGCGGCGCCCGTCGAAGCTCACGACCAGCTCGCCGAAGCGCATGAGGCCGTCGTTGCCGGTCACCGTCATCGGCGCATCGATCTGCAGCAGCATGCCCTCGAAGGCTTCCCAGCCGTGCGGCACCGGCGCGGTGGCCACCCGCGTCGGCGCCATCGTGACGCCGCGCGCCAGCACCGTCGCCTCGACCTCGACCAGCGCGGTGAGGCTGGCGCCGTCCGGCCCGAGCTCCTTCACCGTGCCGGTGGCGCGCACGTGGTCGCCCACCGACAGCGCCACCGCCGGCTGGCCGCCCTGCACCAGGAACAGGCCTTCGGCCGTCAGCGGGTCACCGTCTTCCACGCGCGACTGGATGAACACGCCGCCGAATCCCTTGCCGAAATCGCCGACCACCACGCCCTCCACCGTCACCCGCTGGCCCGCAAGCGGGCTACGGTCGGTCGGCCCCTGCACGGCGCCGATGGCGACCACGGCCGAGCGGGCGGCGGGTTCGGGCTGGCCCGGGGTCTGGCAGCCGGCGGCCAGCACGCAAAGGACGGTCAACAGGGGCAGGCGCATCGGGGACTCCAGGGGGTGCGGACGCCAGAAACGACAACGCCGCCCGGAGGCGGCGCTGGCGGGAGGGCGGGGCCCAAGCTTACTTGAGGTTGTCGACCATCCACTGCACGGTGGCGATGACCTGCTCGTCCGTGAGGTTGGGGTTGCCGCCCTTGGCCGGCATGATGCCCGCGCTGCCCTGGAAGCCTTCGATGGCGTGCTTGTTCATGGTGTCCATGCCCTGGGCGATGCGGGCGGTCCAGGCTGCGCGCTCCAGCTTCGGCGCGCCGCCGGCGCCCGAGGTGTGGCAGGCGCCGCAGAGGGCGTCGTAGATCACCTTGCCGTCGAGGGTGCCATCGTAGGCCACCTGGCCGGCCGAGGCGGCCGCCGCGGCCGCGGCGGCCGCGGCTTGCGCAGCCGCGCCGGTGGAGCCGGCGTACACGCCGCCGACCGGGCGGATGCGCTGCTCGGTGGCGCGCTCGGCGACCGGGTTCGGTTCGGGCTCGAGCTGGCTGTTGACGTAGATGCCCAGGCCGATCAGGGCGAGCGTGATGCCCACCAGGACGGCGATGACCATCGCGAAGTTCTTGAGGAATACCAGATCGTGGTTGCGCACAGTCGTACCTGACGGCGGGCCGCGGCCCGTGGAGGTGAAGGCGGCGATTATATCGGCCCGGCGCCATGCGCGGAAGGCGCCCGGCCAGGGCTTCCTTCACGCGGCTCTTCGGTAGCATGCTGGCCCCGGGCGGGACGGCCCGAGGGGAACAGGCGAAAGGGATGGCGTTGCATCCGCTCAGATTGCTGCAGGACACGCCACCGGGACGGAACGCCGCCTGGGCCGGGATTGCCTTGGCCTCGATGCTGGTGTGGCTGGGGCTGGAGCAGCTGTCGGCCCAGCTCTGGTTCCTGCCCGCCGGCCTGCGCCTGGCGCTGCTGTGGCTGGTGCCGACGCGGCGCTGGGGTTGGCTGGCCGCGTCCGAGATCGCCGCCCAGGCCACCAAGTCGATGGTGATGGGCTATCCGCTGTTCTCGATGACCTTCGTCGGCGTCTGCATCGCGCCGTGGGTGATCTACGCCTCGGTGGTCTTCGTGGCGCGCGGGCCGCAGGCGGGCCAGGCCCTGGACACGCCGACCCGCATGCTGGGCTTCCTGCTCGCCGGCCTGGTCGGTGCGGCGGGCGTGTCGCCGCTGCTGTGGCTGTTCCTGGTGACGGTGCCGATGAGCGCCGTGGACAGCATCGCCAGCATGTTCACCTTCATGTACGGCGACATGATCGGCCAGCTGGTGCTGGCGCCGGTGCTGGTGGCGATCGCGCACGGCCGGATGTCGCCGCGGCGCCAGCCGTTCTGGCGCGACATGGCCGTGGTGCTGGTGGGTGCGCTGGGCCTCTTCCTGCTGCTGCAGGCCTTCGACGACCTGGCGATGTACGTGCTGCTGCTGGCGTTCGCGCCGCTGTTCTTCCTCGGTTTCCGCCACGGCTGGGAAGGCGCGGCGCTGGGCACGCTGGTGCTGGGCGTGGTGATCCAGGCGCTGGTGCAGGGCGGCCTGCTGTCGGTCAGCGTCACGATGCTGCAGTTGGTGCTCGCCGTGGTGGGCGCCGGAGCCCTCGTGCTCGGCGGGGCCAGCACCGCGCTGCGGCACAGCCACGAGGTGCTGGCGCAGCGGCACAAGGAGCTGGCCACCAAGAACGACGAGCTGGGTGCGCTGGCCGAGGAGTTGCGCCACGTCACCCAGCGCCTGGTGCGCATCGAGGAACAGGGCCAGCGCGAACTGGCCAGCGAGCTCGACTACGAGCTCGGCCACGCCATCCACGCGCTGGGTACGCGCATCAGCCTGGCCTTCCGCGACGTGCGCGACGAGCAGGGCACGCGTTTCCTGGAGTCGCTGCGCGAGCAGGTGCGCGAGATCCAGGACAGCCTGCGGCGCGCGCTGCGCCAGCTGCGGCCGCCTATGCTCGACAGCCACGGACTGCGCCACGCGATCGACAACGGGCCGCTGCGCGAGATGCTGGAGGACGGCAACATCGTGTTCGAGCCGCGCTTCACCGGGCCGGTGGACCAGCTCGACGACGATGCCCGAACCGCCGCCTACCGCATCTGCCAGGCCGCGGTGCGCGAGGCGGTGCGGCTCGACACGGTGCGCCGCTTCGCGCTGGACCTGGCGGTCAAGCCGCGCGAGGGCGGCGGACAGGCGGTGTCGCTGGACCTCGACATCGAGTTCTCGCCCTACGCCCGCGCACTGCCGTCGCTGCAGCCGCTGCCGGCGATCTTCGATCGCGTCCTGGCCGAAAAGGGCCGCTACCAGCTCGAGCCGCTGGTGCACGGCCAGCGCCACCGCGTGACCTTCGACGCGGGATGAGAATGACGACCTTGATGCTCTTGCTCGCGATGCTGTCGCCAGCCGCGATGGCGTCCGATGCCCCGGCGGCGCCCGCGCGCCCCTTCATTGAGCGCAGCCTCGTCCTGGCACCGGAGCGCGTTGGCGACCTGGCGCTCGTCGCGATGCAGGATTACCCCGGCAACCCGGCGGCGGGCGTGGGCATCCGCTACCAGCATCCCGAGTTCATGGGCGTGCGGCTCGACCTGTTCGTGTATCCGGCGGGACGCGTCGACCAGGACGCATTGCTGGAGCAAGGCATGGCCGGGGTGACGCGCGAGATCGAGGGGCAGGCGGCCAAGGGCCGCTACACCGACCTCGCGTTCGACCCGATCCGCGACTTCGACCTGCGGCAGGTGGCCACGGATGGCTCGCTCGAGCCTGAAGGCGAAGGCGAAGTCGAAGTCGACGCCGCTGAATCGGAGTCCTGGATCCAAGGGTTCCTGCTCGAGTACGCCGCCGACGCCGACGCCGACACCGGTCGGCTGATGGATGTCAGGCTTTCGATCGATGGCCGGCCCCATCATTCGCGCGCTTTCCTGTTCTATCGCGGCCTGTATCTCTACAAGGGGCGCATCACCACGTCCATCCGCGAGATGCCGGGCGAGAACTTCGAACGCTTCAGCCAGCACGCCATGGCACAACTGGTGCCGGCGATCGAGGTGAGGAACACGGGCGGATGCAGCGACCAGGTCATCCACGTCGATCCCAATGCCAACAGCGACGAAGGCCAGGCCGCCTTCCAGCGCGCCGTGATCGAGGCTTCGGTCCAGGCCACGCAGGAGAATTGCCGGGCGACGCTGGACGAGAACGTGCCCGAGGGCATGCGCGCCGTGCCCTTGGCCTTCGACCCGGCGATGTGGCGCAGGTAGGCCTCGCCTGTCGTTCCGACGACATCAGTCCGGACACCACGGGTGTCGGTGCCACACGGCTGGAAACGATTCAGCCAAGCGGAAAGCCTTTGCTGGCGCGGCATTGGGGCGACGCGGCCAAAACCGGATAACGCTTTTCAAACAAGCGCTTCATCCGCGGTTGTGAAAGCGGGGGCCAACCTCGCCCCACGTCCGGGACGTGCTGCTTCCCCCTAGCCCGCGACGAGGCCCAAGGCCGAACGCTGCCCCCGCAGCGACCCGTTCAAACAGGAGCCAAAGCCCATGAACGCCATCAAATCTTCCCTGCTCGCCACCACCATCGCCCTCTCGCTGGGCGCGTCCGCCTGCGCCCAGCAGCCGAACGACGCCATGCCGGACGGTGCCACCGCGGCCCCGGCCAATGACGCCGCCACGGAGCGCAGCGTCGGCCAGACCATCGACGATGCCACCATCACCGCCTCGGTGAAGTCCCGCCTGCTGGCCGACGAGCGCACGAAGGGCTTCGACATCAACGTCGACACGATGCGCGGCACCGTCAAGCTGACCGGTGGCGCCGACAGCCTCGAGGCCAAGCTCGCCGCCGGCAAGATCGCCGGTGAAGCCGAGGGCGTGATCCTGGTCGACAACCAGCTGGTGGTTGCCGGCGAAGGCACCGAGATGCGCCAGGATGCCAACACCGCCACCGCCTCGGGCGAAGTGCGCGAGGCCCTGGATGAAGCCGGCGACGGCGTCGACGACGCCTGGATCACCAGCAAGGTGAAGGCGCAGCTGCTGGCCGACACCGCGGTGAAGGGCACCCAGATCAACGTCGACACCAAGGCCAACGTGGTCACGCTGACCGGCACGGCCGAGTCGGCCGCCGCCCGCGACATGGCCATCAAGCTGGCCGCCGGCACCAAGGGCGTGAAGAACGTGATCGCCGACCAGCTGCTGGTCAAGCAGTAAGAACCGCCTGAAG
>NZ_JALHQI010000016.1:47620-49194 GCF_022842045.1 Arenimonas sp.
GCCTGAAGGCCCTCCTACACTATTGGTGAGGGCGCGCTTCAGCCTGCCGCGGGGCGCCAGAGATCCACGGCGAAATCCGCCTCGTAGGGCGGCACGTTGCACTCAATGACATCCTCCGGCGCGATCTTCAGCGTCAGACCAGTGATGTCGGCGCGGATCGGCATGCGGTGGCGCTGCCGGTCCAC
Source organism: Arenimonas sp. (assembly GCF_022842045.1). Taxonomy (GTDB): domain Bacteria; phylum Pseudomonadota; class Gammaproteobacteria; order Xanthomonadales; family Xanthomonadaceae; genus Arenimonas. Next base: position 47,806 of record NZ_JALHQI010000016.1, read on the forward strand.
CAGCACCGCGGCGTGCACGTGCGCCGGCTTCTGCGTTGCCAGCCACTCGAACACGCGCATCAGCGAATAGCCCTGGTAAAGCACGTCGTCCACCACGATCACCCGCCGGTTGAGCAGGTCGACGTTGGCGGGGGCTTCGAGCGCCGTTTCCGGATGCAGCAGCTCCAGGTTGTCGGCGTAGCGCTTGACCTTCAGGTCCAGCCGGTCGACGGTGGCCCAGGGGGCGTGCACCTTCAGGCGCGCAAGGATGCGGTCGGCCAGCGGTGCGCCGCGGCGCAGCATCCCCAGCAGCACCGTGGGCGTGGCGTCGAGCAGCAGCGCGGCCTGCCGGGCCATGTCGTCGATCACCGGCGCCAGGGCGGCTTCGTCGTAGAGTCGGAAGCGGTCGGCGGGCATGGCGGGCTCCGGGCAGGGATGGCCAAGCCTAGCGCCTCGCAAGGTCGCCGCGCATGTGGCGGTGGGGCGGGGTGGCTCGTAGGATGGCCGCAGGCCCCCCGGAGCACGCCATGAAGCAGCGCAACGGCAGCAAGCCCGAGCCCGACGAGGACCAGCGCCTGCTGGCGGTCCTGATCGATGCCGACAACGCCCAGCCCGCCATCATCGAGGGCCTGCTGGCCGAGGTCGCCAAGTACGGCGTCGCCAGCGTCAAGCGCATCTACGGCGACTTCACCTCGCCGCAGCAGACGCAGTGGAAGAAGGCGCTGCTGAAGCACTCGATCCAGCCGGTGCAGCAGTTCGCCTACACCAGCGGCAAGAACGCCACCGACTCCTCGCTGATCATCGACGCGATGGACCTGATGTACACGCGCCGCTTCGACGGCTTCTGCCTGGTCTCGAGCGACAGCGATTTCACCCGCCTTGCGCAGCGGCTGCGCGAGGAAGGGCATACGGTGTACGGCTTCGGCGAGCGCAAAACCCCCGACGCGTTCGTGCAGGCTTGCGACAAGTTCATCTACGCCGAAGTGCTGCGCCGAGAACCCGAGCCCGCGCCGTCGCCGCCCGCCCCGGCCGCACCCGCCAAAAAGGCGGCGAAGAAGGCCCCCGCGCCGGCCAAGCCCGAGAAACCGTCGACGCCGGCGCTGCCGCGCGCGCTGCTGGTGCAGGCGATCGAGGAAGCCACCGACGACGAAGGCTGGGCCCACCTCGGTGCCGTGGGCAGCTACCTGAGCAAGATCCGCCCCGACTTCGACCCGCGGCTGTACGGCCACAAGAAGCTCAGCGACCTGCTCAAGGCGCACAAGGCCCTGTTCGAAGTACAGGAGCGCGGCACCGCGGGCGGCAGCAAGACCATACACGTGCGCCTGAAGGCCTAGCCCGACGCCACCCGCCGGCGCGCCCGCGGCGCCGGCCCGTCGTCGAGCGCGGCGCGGAACAGCGGCGCCACGGCGG
>NZ_JALHQI010000017.1:0-29259 GCF_022842045.1 Arenimonas sp.
CACCGCGCGCACCGTGCCGGCGACCGGCGCGCCGTCCGGGCCGCGCAGCGCCACCGTGACGCCCGGCGTGACCCGGATCAGGTCGCGCTCGGGCAATTCGGCGCGCCACTCCAGGCGGCCGTCGCGGATCAGGGTCAGCAGCTCGGCGCCGGCAGCCACCACCTGGCCCGGCTGCACCAGGCGCTGCGAGATCACGCCATCGTCCGGCGCGCGCAGCGTGGCGAAGCCCAGGCGCAGGCGGGCGTTGTCGCGCTGGGCCGCGGCGGCCTGGCGCTGGGCCTGGGCGGTGAGTTCGCCCGAAATGAGCTGGTCGGCCTCGCTGTCGGCGATCAGTTTCTCGCGCTTGAGCTGCCGGCCGCGCTCGGCGTTGGCGCTGGCGACCGCGAGGGCGGCTTCGGCCTGGGCCATCGCGGCCTCGGCCTGGCGCAGCTCCATGTGCAGGCTGCGGTCATCGAGCCGAAGCAACGGCTGGTCCTTCGTGACCACGTCGCCGACTTCAACCAGCACCTCGGCCACGCGCTGGCCCGAGAGCTCGACGCCGAGCGCCATCTGTTCCCACGCCGCGATCGAGCCGGAGGCCGTGACGCGCTGGGGCAGCGACTGCTGCGCCGGCCGGGCGACGCTGACGGTGAGGCTGGGCGTGGCGTCCGGCACCGGTGGCTCCTGGGCGCAGGCGCCCAGCAGCAGGGTCGAGGCCAGGAGCAGGGCCGGGAGGCGCGATCGGGTCATGGGAAAGGCCGACGATGACGAAGACGCGCATTGTCGCAGAGGCGGCCGCCGACGCGCGGGCTGGAAGCCGCGCCGGTTGGCCACGCTTAAGCCGCCCGCGCCGCTGTCCTTTTGGGTAGCCTGTTGACGTTCCTACCGGGGCCTTCCTTGGAGTCCGAATGACCACCTCCCTGCCCGCCGAATCCGGGGCGCCCGCCCTCGCCAAGCGCCTGGCCGCGCTGGACAACGACACCGCGCTCAAGCGCCTGGAGCGCGCCGCGCCCGCCGAGGTGGCCGACCTGCTGGCACGCATGCCGCCCGCGCGGGCCAACAGCCTGCTGGCCGACATGGACGACGCCCGCCGCACCAGCGTGATGGCCGCGGCGCCGGCCGGCACCGACTGGGGCGACGGCCAGCGCTATGCGGAAGGCACGGTGGGTCGCCTGCTCGAGGACCCGCCCGCCGTGTTCCGCACCGGCACGCCCGTGGCCGAGGCCATCGAGTCGCTGCGCGAGGTCGTGAAGACGCGGATGGTCACCTACCTTTGGGTGGTGGATGCCCAGCAGCGCCTGCTGGGCGTGGTGGCCTTCCGCGAGCTGCTGTACGCCGAGCGAGCGCGCAGCCTCGACGAGGTGATGATCCGCTCGCCGTTCTGCCTGCGCCCCAAGACCACGCTGGTCGATGCGATGCGCGAGGTCGTGACGCGCCACTACCCGGTCTACCCGGTATGCGAGGACGACGGTCGCCTGGTCGGCCAGGTGCGTGGCCAGGTGCTGTTCGAACAGCAGGCCTTCGAGATCTCGGCCCAGGCCGGCGCCATGGTCGGCGTCGAGAAGGAGGAGCGGCTGGCGACGCCGCTGTTGCGTGCATTCCGGTTCCGGAACCCGTGGCTGCTGGTGAACCTGCTGACGGTGTTCATCGCGGCCGGCGTGGTGGGCTACTTCGAGGACACGATCAACCGCGTGGTGGTGCTGGCGATGTTCCTGCCGGTGCTGGGCGGGCAGAGCGGCAACCTGGGCTGCCAGGCGCTGGCGGTGATGCTGCGCGGCATGACGCTCGGGGAACTGCGCGGCCTGGGCGTGGCCAAGCTGGTGATGAAGGAAGGCACGCTGGGCCTGCTCAACGGCGCGGTCACCGGCGCGCTCGCGGGCGCGGCGATGTACTGGGTGGTGGCCCGCGACGGCGGCAGCGACGCGCTGCTGCTGGGCCTGATCACGCTTGGCGCGATGTCGCTGAGCTGCATGGTGGCAGGCCTGGCCGGTTCGATGATCCCGCTGGTGCTCAAGCGGCTGGGCGCCGATCCGGCGACCGCCTCGAGCATCTTCCTCACCACGCTGACGGACGTGGTGAGCATGGGCAGTTTCCTGGGGCTGGTGGCCTGGCTGGTGCTCTGACGCGGGGCGCAGCAATTTTGCTGCACTGCAACGTGCATCGCCCTGGGCACCGCGCCACGATGCAAGCGCTTCCGACGTGGGGGAGGGAGCCGAAAAGCCCGCAGCTGCCTAGCGCTGCGGGCTTTTCTTTTTTCCGCGCCGCTGTAGGAGGGACTTCAGTCCCGATGCTTTTCGCCGAAAAGCATCGGGACTGAAGTCCCTGCTACAGGGGTGGCGTGACAGAATCGCAGCATGACGTTCACGCAAGACCTCGACGCCGAACTGGCCGCACACCTCGAGCGCGCGATGGCGCGCCTGGCCGAGCGCGCGCCCGAGGCGATGGCGGATCCGCGCCAGCGCGAACGCCTCGCGCGGCTCGCGCTGTGCAGCGACTTCGCGGTGGACACCCTGTGCCGCCAGCCCGCGCTGGCGATGTCGCTGGACGCGCCGATGGCGCCGCCGCCGGAGCTCGCCCCCGGTGCCGACGCCGACTGGGGCGGGCAGCTGCGGCGCTGGCGGACGGCCGAGTCCACGCGCCTGGTCTGGCGCGACCTGCATGGCTTCGATGACGTCGACGCCACCCTGGCCGGCAGCAGCCGCATCGCCGACCTGGCGCTGCAGCGCGGGGTCGCGGCGTTGTCGGCTTCGCTGGCCGAACGCCACGGCGTGGTGCGCAACGCCGCCGGCGAGGCGCAGTCGCTGGTGGTGTTCGGCCTCGGCAAGCTGGGCGGCGGCGAACTCAACTTCAGCTCGGACGTGGACCTGGTCTATGCCTTCCCCGAGCACGGCGAGAGCGACGGCGCGCGTGCGCTCGACGCCGAGGCCTGGTTCACGCGGCTCGGGCAGCGCCTGGCGCAGCTGCTGGGCGACGTCACCGCCGAAGGGTTTTGCCATCGCGTGGACCTGCGCCTGCGCCCGTTCGGCGCCAGTGGCCGGCTGGCGCTCAGCTTCGGTGCGATGGAGCAGTACTACCAGCGCGAGGGCCGCGACTGGGAGCGTTACGCCTGGATCAAGGCGCGCCCGGTGGCCGGCGACCTCGCGGCCGGCGAGCGCCTGCTGGCGACGCTGCGGCCCTTCGTCTACCGCCGCTACCTCGACTACAGCGCGCTCGACGGCCTGCGCGAGATGAAGGCGCTGATCAGCGCCGAAGTGCAAAGGCGCGAACTGGCCGAGGACCTGAAGCTCGGCCCCGGCGGCATCCGCGAAGTCGAGTTCCTGGTGCAGGCCCTGCAGCTGATCCGCGCGGGCCGCGAGCCGGCGCTGCGCGGGCGCTCCCTGCTGCCGGCGCTGGCGGCGATGGCCGAGGCCGGCCACGTGAAGCCTGCGACCGCCGAGCGTCTCGCCGCCGCGTACCGCGGCCTGCGCCGGCTGGAGAACCGCGTGCAGATGCTGGGCGACCAGCAGGTGCATGCGCTGCCCGAGGACCCGCTGTCGCGCCGGCGCATCGCGCTTGCGCTCGATTACCGCGACGAGGCGGCCATGCTCGACGCGCTCGATGGCCACCGCGGCGTGATCGCCGAGGAGTTCGCGGGATTGCTTGAGGCGCGTGGCCGCCGCCGGGCGCCGGCCAACGCACTGGTGCAGTACTGGCGTGCGCTGCCCGACGGTGGCTCGCCCGAGGCGCTGGCCGATGCCGGCTTCGTCGACCCCGAGGCACAGGACGCGGCGCTGCGCGACTTCGCGCGCACGCCGGCGGTGCGCGCACTGTCCAGCCGCGGCCGGCAACGCCTGGACAACGTGATGCCGGCGCTGCTGGGCGCCGCGGCCCGCAGCGAGGCGCCGGATGCCTCGCTGCCGCGCGGCCTGGCGCTGCTGCAGTCGATCACGCGCCGCACCAGCTACCTCGCGCTGCTCGAGGAGCAGCCGGCCGCGCTGGCGCGCCTGGCCGACGTCACCGCGCGCAGCGCGCTGCTGTCCGAGCGCCTGGCCGCGCATCCGCTGCTGCTCGACGAACTGCTGGACTCGCGCGCCGCCGGCCCCGTGCCGGACGAAACCCAGATCGCCGAACTGGTCGCCGCGGCGCGCGCCGCCTTCCCGCCCGGCGACACCGAGGCGGCGCTGACCGCGCTCAACGAACTGCGCCAGGCCATCGGCTTCCGGCTGGCGCTGGCGACGCTGGGCCTGCGCCTGCCGCCGCCGGACGCGGCGCGCCGGCTGGCTGCGCTGGCCGCCGAGCTGCTGGCCGCCACGCTGCATCTTGCCGAGACCGACATCATCGCCGCCCACGGCCGCGTGCCGGGCGCGGGGCTGGCGGTACTGGGCTACGGCAGCCTGGGCGGGCAGGAGTTGGGCTTCAGCTCCGACCTCGACCTGGTCTTCCTGCACGACGCGGCGGTGGACGCCAGCTCCGACGGCGCCCGGCCGCTGGACGCCGGCCGCTACTTCGCGCGCCTCGCGCAGCGGCTGGTGAGCCTGCTCGGCACCGTCACCGCCGCGGGGAAGCTCTACGAAGTCGATGTGCGGCTGCGACCGGATGGCGCCAAGGGCATGCTGGTCTCCGGCCTCGACAGTTTCGCCGACTACCAGCGGCAGCGGGCCTGGACCTGGGAGCGCCAGGCGCTGGTGCGCGCGCGGGCGATCACGGGCGCGGCGTCGGTGGGCGCGGCCTTCGAACAAATCCGCCGCGACACCCTGGCCCAGCCACGCGAGCCCGGCGGGCTTTGCGAGGACGTGGTCGCGATGCGCCGCCGCATGCGCGCCGAACTCGACCGCAGCAACGCGCTGCGCTTCGACCTCAAGCAGGGCGAGGGCGGCCTGGTCGACCTGGAATTCCTGGTACAGGCGCGGGTGCTGCAGTTCGCGCACGCGCACCCGGTGCTGTGCGAGCCGCGCGACACGCCGACCTTGCTGCGCGCCCTCGCGGAAGTCGGCGCGCTGCCCACGCCTCACCTTGAGCCGCTGCTGTCGGCGCACGCCCTGATGCTGGACATGGGCCTGGACTGCACCCTCGACCTCCGCCCCCGCCTAGTCGCCCCGGACGACGCCCTCCACGCCGCACGCGCGGCGGTTACCTTGGCCTGTCGCGAACTGGGGCTGGTTTTTTAGCCACGGATGAACACGGATTTATCCGTGAGCCTCTGTGCTCAGCCGTGTTCATCCGTGGCCAAAAAATCCCTGACGATCGCCGCGACCCGCGGCGTCTCGCGCAAGGGCTCGCAGGCAGCGTCGTGGGGAAGCTTGCCCAGCGGCTGGATGCGGCCGCGGGCGAGCAGGTCGTCGAGGTAGCGCTTGATGCGGCCGGTGGCGCGCCCCGGTTCGGCGACATACACCGGCGCGGCGGTGGCGCAGGCTTCCGAGACCATGTTCACCGAGTCGGGCGATACCACGATGCGATCGGCGCAGCCCAGTGCGCCGGCATAGGGGTTCGGGCCGTCGCTGGCGTCGAACCAGCGCAGGCCGGGCGTGTCGGCCCAGTAGGTGCGCGAGAGCATCGCCAGCCGCGCCGGCGTGCGTCGCGAGCCGACTACCAGCAGGCTGCCGCCGCCAACGGCCAGCCAGTGCTCCAGCTTGGCCGCCATCACTTCGAAGGCGCCGCGATCGAAGCGAACGGCCGCGGTCGGGCCGCCCAGCAGCACCACGGTGCGCGGCGAAGGCAGCGCGGCGAACGCGGGGAAGGCTGAGCGCCCGGCCGCCAGCCAGGCGTCGTCGACGGCATGGAGGCTGCCGCACAGCGTGACCACGTTCGGGCCGCGCAGGCCGTCGTGTTCGGGCGCGACCACCAGGTCCCAGTGCGCTGGATCCAGGCGCGGATCCAGCAGCTGGATCACCCGGCTGCCGCGCGCCCGCAGCAGGCGCGTGGCCAGCGCCGGGCGGCGGCCGCAGCCGAGCACCCAGGCCGGAGGTGCGTCCAGCAGGGAACGGAAGTCGTCGCCAAACGCCGCGTCGGCGCCGGGCAAGCGCCGTGGCGCGAACCACGACCACGGCGCGCGGGCGGCGAGCGCCAGCTCCTTCGCCATTGGATCCAGCGCACTTGCCAGCGCCAGCGCCTGCAGGCGGTGGCCGGCGGCGCCGTCGTGCAGGAAGCGGGGGATCGGGTCGAACGGCATGGCCGAAGCCTAGCCGGAAAACCGGCGGCACCGCGAATCGCGATGCCGCCGGCGGGTCGGGCTCAGTCGCCGACGAAGCGGGTGCCGAAGTTGATGTTGGCACTGTCCACCAGGCGCGTGTTGCCGCTCAGGCCCATCACGATCGTGATCGGGCGGCGGAAGACGCGCCGCGCCTGCGCCGGGGTCAGGCCCCACTGCTCCACCAGGCTACGCTGGCTGAGCACGCCGCCGATGCACATGCGGGTGCCGGATTCGTACTGCACTTCGAACTCGTTGGGCTGGAGCGTGCCGAAGCGGTTCACCGAGGTCAGCGACAGGCTCAGCGAGCCGCCGAAGGGCGCGCCGGTCGCCGGGTTGATCAAGGCCGGGTCGTCGAGCACGTCGCTTTCGAAGCGGTAGGTAGGCGTGAGGCGGAACGCGTACTGGGCCGGCGCGCCCGTGTAGTTGGCCAGGCTGTAGGACACGATTGGCGTCTGCCAGTGGCAGAGCAGGGTCTCGGCGCTGCGGCCGGGCAGGGTGATGCTGGCCAGGTCCGGGGCGTTGATGGGCGTCGGCGCGGGCGCGGGCGCCAGCTCGATGCAGTTCTCCAGCGCGGGTTCGCCGGCGACCGGCGAGCAGTTGTCGGTCAGGGTCATGTTGATCGAGACCAGGCCGAGCCACTTCACGGGCTTGCCGAAGGTGTCGGGGTCGCCGACCTCCTCGATGGTCAGCGCGGCGGGGGCGATGGCGCCGGCCTTGGCCGGCTTGGCTTCGCGGGCGATGGCCTGCTGGCCGGCGGCCAGTGATTCAGCCAGCGGCGGGGAGCGGAACGTGTCGGCTTCCGGGGGCGGGGCGGCCAGCGCCAAGGCGGGGGCAAGCAGCGCGGCGTACAGGGCGGTGCGGGTCATGCGGTCTCTCCGTGGGCGGACTCGCGCGCCGGGCGGCGCGGCGAGGGGGCGGCGGTGTTGCCTGCTCCCAGACCTGAAAACGTAATTGGGCGCCGGGCCGGGGCAAACGCGCGGCCGGGCCGCATTCGGCGCAACGATACGTTGCGTGGGTCCGGCTATGTTGCAGCAGCGGGATGACTACACTCCCCTCACTTGCCGGCGACCACGCTGGCGGCCCACCCCGGAGACCCCGCAATGACCTTCCAGCGCCTTGCCCTTGCCAGCCTGCTCGCCGTCGCCGCCTTCGGTGCCCAGGCCGCCGACAAGTACGACATCGACCCGACCCATACCCAGGTCGAGTTCACCTACAGCCACATGGGCTTCTCGAACATCACCGGCCGCTTCGACACGGTGCAGGGCGAGTTCCTGTTCGACCCGGCCAACCCGACCCAGTCCAGCGTCAACATCACCATCCCGGTCGAAAGCATCAGCACGGGCGTGGACAAGCTCGACGAGCACCTGCTCAAGGCCGATTTCTTCGACGCCGCCACCTACCCGACCGCCACCTTCAAGAGCACCGGCGTCACCGCCGCGGGCGAGGGCGCGCTGAAGGTCGCCGGCGACCTCACCATCCACGGCGTCACCCGCCCGGTGGTGCTGGACGTGACCATCAACAAGATCGGCGAACACCCGATGCGCAAGGTGCCGGCGGCCGGCTTCGACGCCACCACCACCATCCTGCGCAGCGACTACGGCGTCGGCGGCTACGTGCCGGTGGTCGGCGACGAAGTCCGCATCGACATCACCGTCGAAGCCACCCTCGCCAAGTAACCCACGGAACCCCTGTACGAGGGGCTTCAGTCCCCAAGCTGCTCGCCGGAAAGCTTCGGGACTGAATTCCCTCCTACAGAGCCGGGCGGACGGGTGTAAAATCGCGGCCTGCCTACGAGGATCCCCCGCCATGTCGCGAACCGACACCGCTACCGGCCGTGCCGCGGCCAACACCGAGCGCCGCTACGAGGTTCGCCGCGCCGAGCTGCCGCTGTCCTGCCCGACGCCGGCCATGGCCCTGTGGAATTCGCATCCCCGCGTCTACCTGCCGGTCGAAGAGAACGGCAGCGCCACCTGCCCGTACTGCGGCGCCGTCTACGCCCTGAAGGACTGACCCGGGCGCCCCCTTGCGCCGCCTGACCGTCGTCCAGCTGCTGCCGGCGCTGCATAGCGGCGGCGTCGAGCGTTCCACCCTCGAGATCGCCGCGGCCCTGGTCGCGGCCGGGCATCGTTCGATCGTCGTCTCGGCCGGCGGTCGCCTGGTCGAACGGCTGGTCGCCGGCGGCAGCGAGCACATTGCGCTGCCCATTGGCCGCAAGTCGCCGTCGGTCTTCCGGGCCGCCTTCGCGTTGCGCCGCACGCTGGCCGCGCTGAAGCCCGACATCGTCCACGCGCGCTCGCGCCTGCCGGCCTGGCTGGGCCGCTTCGCACTGCGCGGGCTGCCCGAACCGCGGCCGCGCTTTGTCACCACCGTGCACGGCATGAATTCGCCCGGCCGCTACAGCGGCGTGATGCGATCGGGCGACGCAGTCATCTGCGTTTCCGGGACCGTGCGTGCGTACGTGCTGCGGCACTGGCCCGACACCGATCCCGCGCGCCTACGCGTGGTGCCGCGCGGCGTAGACCCCGAGGATTTCCCGCGCGGCTACGCACCCGACGCCGCCTGGCGCGAGGCGTGGGCCAAGCAGTGCCCCGCGCTGCAGGGCGGGCGCGTGCTGCTGATGCCCGGGCGCGGCACGCGGCTCAAGGGCCACGCCGAGGCCATCGAACTGCTGGCCTTGCTGCGCGCCGAAGGCCACGACCTGCGCCTGTGGCTGCTGGGCGCCGACGAGCCGGGCCGCGAGGCCTACCTCGGCGAGCTGCGTGCGCTGGCCGCCGCGCGCGGCGTCGCCGACGCCGTGGTGGCCAGTCCGCCGCGCCACGACGTGCGCGAGGCCTATGCGGTGGCCGACCTGGTGCTGCAGCTCTCGACCAAGCCGGAAGCCTTCGGCCGCACCGTGGTCGAAGCGCTTTCGATCGGCCGGCCGGTGCTGGGCTGGGACCACGGCGGCGTCGGCGAGCTGCTGCGCACGCTGTATCCGGCGGGCGCCGTGGCGCCGGGTGACCGCGTGGCGCTGGCGCAGGCCGCGCGCGCCTTGCTTGCCGCGCCGCCGCCGATGCCGGTTACCATCCCCCACACTTTGGCGGCGATGCAGTCCGCCACCCTGGAACTCTATGACCAGCTCGTCGCCGACTGAAAACAGCCTGCGCTGGGCCCCGTGGTGGGTGCTGGCGTTCGTGGCGCTGTGGCCGCTGCACGGCCCGGCTGAACTCGTGCTGTCGCTGGGCGCGCTGGCGACGCTGGCGGTGCTGGCGATGTCGCGTTTCCGCGGCGGCATGTCCCTGCTCAGCCACGAGGCCTGGGCGCTGACCAGCGTGCTGTTCTGCGCCTACTGGGTCCCCGAGCTGGTGTCGTCCATCGACGCCGTGGACGCCGGCCGCGCGCTGCGCGAGTCGCTGGTGGACCTGCGCTATCTGCCCTTCCTGTGGCTGGTGGCGATGGCCGTGGCCGATGAGCGCGGCCGGCGGCTGACCTTCGGCGGCATCGCCGTGATCGCGTCGCTTTGGGTGGCCGACGGCCTGGTGCAGGCGACCACCGGCTGGAGCCTCGGCGGCCCGGCCACGGCCGACCGCCTCAGCGGCGTGTTCGGCGCCGAGAACCTGAAGCTAGGCCTGGTGCTGGCGAGCCTGGCGCCGTTCCCGCTGGCGGCGGCCTCGCAGCGCTTCGGCCTGGTCGGCTGGCTGCTGATGGCCGCGGCGCTGGTGGTGGTGGTGCTGCTGGCCGGCGCGCGCGCGTCCTGGCTCACGCTGGGGCTGGTGCTGGTGTTCAGCGGCTGGCGCCTGCTGGGCAGCAAGCGCGCGATGCTCGTGCTCGGACTCGGCGGCGCGCTGCTGTTCGCGCTGTCGATGACGCTTTCGGACAAGCTGCAGGAGCGCGTCGAGCGCACCGAGGCCGCGCTCAACGGCGGCACCAAGGGCCTGGACCATGCGCTGTCGGGCCGGCTGCCGATCTGGCAGGCCGCCTGGAACATGGCGCTGGCGCACCCGGTCAATGGCGTCGGCGTGCGCGGCTTCCGCCAGGCCTATCCCGAGCATGCGGTCGAGGGTGACCCTTGGCTGCAGGATGCCGAGCACGGCGCCGGCTACCACGCGCACCAGATCGTGCTGGAGGTCCTCAGCGAAACCGGCCTCGTTGGCCTGCTGCTGTGGCTGGGTGGCGTGGCGCTGGCGTGGCGCGCCTGGCGGTTCGCCACGTCGGAGGCGCGCGCGCGGGCCCACGCCCCGGCACTCGCGCTGATGGTCACCGTGTTCCCGCTCAATACCCACCTGGCTTTCTATTCAACCTTCTGGGGCGGGCTGACCTTGCTGCTGGCCGCGCTGTACGCCGGCAGCCTGCTGGCCACCCCAAACCGCGCCGCCGGCTGAGGCCGTGATGCGCTGCTGGCTGCCGGGCGCGACGCTGCAGGCCTTGGCCTGGGCCGTGGCGCGGCTGCCGCAGCGGCTGCTGCTGGCGCTGGGGCGCGTGCTGGCCTGGGTGCTTTGGCCACTGCTGCGTTCGCGGCGGCGCATTGCCCGCAAGAACATCGCGCTGTGTTTTCCGGACCGCGATGCCCGTGCGCAGCGCCAGCTCGCCGATGCCAGCGTCACCAACACCGTGGTCGGCCTGCTGGAGATGATGCGTGCCTGGCATGCGCCCGCAGCCAGGCTGCGGGGCCTGTACCGGGTCGAAGGCATGGCGCACCTGCAGGCCGCGCTGGCCAGCGGGCGCGGCGTGCTGTTGGTGACGGCGCACTTCACCGCCTACGAGCTCGCGCTGCGCCTGCTCGGCGATGCGCTGGGGCGGCCGGTGCGGCTGATGGCGCGCGACCACAACCATCCCTGCCTGCAGGCCTGGATCGAAGCATCGCGGCGGCGCGTATCGGGGCCGACGCTGCCCAAGAAGCGCGGCCGCGAGCCGCTGCTGGCCGCCCTGCGCGCGGGCGACGCGGTGGGCTACCTGGGCGACCAGGACTTCAGCTACCGGCACGTGTTCGTGCCTTTCTTCGGCGTGCCGGCGGCGACCCTGGCCGCGTTGCCCGACCTGGTGCAGGCCAGTGGCGCCACGGCGCTGCCGCTCTGGTGCCGGCGCGGGGACGAAGGGCGGTACGTGCTGCAGGTCGGGCCGGCCTGGCCGGGTTGGCCCACGGGGGATGCCCAGCGCGACGCGGCGCGCTACATGGCGGAGCTGGAGCAGGCCGTGCGCCAGGCGCCGGCGCAGTACCTCTGGGCCCACCGCCGCTTCAAGACGCGGCCGTCCGGCGAGGCGCCGCTGTACTGATCAGTCGTAGCGGCGCACGCCGCCGCCGGGCTGGCGCTTGAAGCGCTGGTGCAGCCACAGATACTGCTCGGGGCAGCGGCGTATCATTCCTTCCAGCGCGGCCATCACGCGCGCGGTGTCGGCGGTGGCGTCGCGCGACGGGAACGCCTCGATCGCCGGCATCACTTCGATGCGGTAGCGGCCATCCGGCAGGCGCTCGTGGAACAGCGGCAGCACCGCCGCGCCCGACAAACGCGCCAGCTGGTGCGTCGAGGTCAGGCTCCAGGCCGGCTGGCCGAAGAAAGGCACGAACACGCTGTCGCCGCGCCGCGTCTCCTGGTCGGGCGCGAACCACAGCAGGCCGCCCTGTTTCAGGTGGCGGATGACCGGCCGCAGCTCGTCGCGCGCGAACATCGCCACCGCGTGCCGCAGCCGGCCGCGGCGAACGGCCCATTCCATCGGCGGCTGCTCGTGCGGGCGGTACATGCCGGCCAGCGGGATGTGCTGGCACAGCAGCCGCATGCTGATCTCGAGCGTGGTGAAGTGGGCCGAGACCAGGATCACGCCGCGGCCGCCGGCGCGCGCGGCCTCGAGGTGTTCCAGCCCGGTGAGCTCGCACTCGGCCGGCGCCGGCAGCCGGCCCCACCAGGCGCGCAGGAACTCGAACACGCCCAAGCCGAGGGCGCGGAAATTGCGGCGCAGCAGGGCCTCGCGCTCGTCGGCGGACCGTTCCGGGAAGCAAAGCGCGAGGTTGGTGGCCGCCGCCCGCCGGCGCGCGCCGAGCAGGCGGTACAGCACCGCGCCCAGCGGCGGGCCCAAGGCGCGATGCACGCGCAGCGGCGCCCGCGCCAGCGCCCAGCCGAAGCCGATCAGCAGCCAGGTCGGCCAGTGGCGCGGGGACAGCGGCGGGGAGGGCTCGGCCATGGGCCGCATTCTAGCCGCTGGCGGCGCAGGCCCGGCGGGCTCGGGTATCCTTCCGCGCATGCCACTCACCCTTGGGCAGCGCGTGCTGTTGGGCCTGTATTCGCTGGTCCTGCACCTGGCGTTCCCCGTCACCCTCTACCACCTGGTCTGGCGCGGCATGCGCCAGCGCGAGTACCTGCGCCGCTGGACCGAACGCTACGGCTGGATCGAGGACAAGCTCGACCTGCACGACACGCTGTGGGTGCACGCCGTCTCCGTGGGCGAAGTGCTGGCGGCACGGCCGCTGGTGGACGCGCTGCTGGCCAGGCACCCGGAGCGCCCGCTGCTGGTCACCACCATCACCCCGACCGGCTCCGAGCGCGTGCGCGCGATCTGGGGCGACCGCGTCCACCACGTCTACCTGCCCTACGACCTGCGCGCCATGGTGCGCCGTTTCCTGGACCGCGCGCGCCCGGCGCTGGCGGTGATCGTCGAGACCGAGATCTGGCTGAACCTCTACGTCGAGTGCGGTCGCCGCGGCATCCCGCTGGTGATGGTGAACGCGCGGCTGTCGCAGCGTTCGCTGCGCGGCTACCTGCCGGTGCAGGGACTGGCGAAGCTGGCGATGCGCGCCGTGCGGCTGGTCGCGGCGCAGTCCTCGGCCGATGCGACGCGGCTGGCGCGCATCGGCGCCGACCCGGCGCGGATCCATGTCGCCGGCAACCTCAAGTACGACCTGGCCATTCCCGCGGGCCTGGACGCGCAGGCCGCGACCTGGCGCGCGGCCTGGGGCGCCGCGCGCCCGGTGTGGATCGCCGCCAGCACCCATCCGCCCGAGGAGGCCGCCGTGGTCGCGCTGCACCAGCGCGTGCTCGCGGCGCATCCGGACGCGCTGCTGCTGTGGGCGCCGCGCCATCCCGAACGCTTCGGCCCGGTGGCGCAGGCGCTGGCCGAGGCCGGGCTGGCGGTGGCGACGCGGCGCGGCGAGGGCTTGCCCGGGCCGGCGCACCAGGTGTTCGTGATCGACACGCTGGGCGAGCTGCTGGGCTTCTTCGCCGCCGCTGACGTGGCCTTCGTGGCCGGCAGCCTGTGCGACGTGGGCGGGCACAACGTGCTCGAGCCGGCCGCGCTGGGCGTGCCCAGCGTGGTGGGCCCGCACACCTTCAACTTCGCCGAAGCCACCCGCCGCCTGCGCGACGCGGGCGCGCTGGTGCAGGCCGCGGATGCGGCCGCGCTGGGCAAGGAAGTGTTGGCGCTGCTGGCGAATCCGGCGCGGCGCGCCGCGATGGGCGAGGCCGGGCGGCAGCAGGTCGGGGCACACGCCGGTGCGCTTGGCCGGACCCTGGACCTGCTCGAGGATGTGTTGGCGGGCCGGCGCGCCTAGGCGCGCCGGCCGCCGGGCTTACTGCGACAGCGACTCGTCGAGCGCCGCTTCCGCGTCCTGCACCAGCACGCGGTTCACTTCCTGCAGGTCGGCCAGGGCGATGGTGCCGGCCGCCTGCTTCAGGCGCAGGGTGTTGACCAGGAAGTCGTGGCGGGCGCGGGCGTACTCGCGCTGGGCCTGGAACAGCGACTGCTGGGTGATCAGCACATCGACGATGGTGCGGGTGCCGACTTCCAGGCCGGCTTCGCTGGCCTCGTAGGCGGCCTGCGCCGAGACGACCGACAGGCGACGCGCCTCGACCTCGGCCGAACCGGCGCCGAGCGAACGCTGGGCGTTGCGGGTCTGGCGCACGATGGCGCGGCGCTGTTGCTCGAGTTGGTCGGCGGCGGCGTCGCGGTTGTGCACGGCCTGGCGCACGCCCGACTGGGTGGCGCCACCGGCGAAGATGGGCACCGTCAGCGTGACGCCGACGCGGGTGGACTCGCTGGTGTTGTCGAAGCTGGTGGTGCCCGGCAGCGGCGCGAAGATTTCGTTGTCGCCGTAGCCGTTGCCGTCGCTGTAGCTGGCGGTCAGGCCGAGCGAGGGCAGGTGGCCCGAGCGCGCGGTGCCGATGTCCTTCTCGGCCGCGGTCACGGCCAGCTCGCGGGCCAGCAGCGACGGGTTGTTCTCCATCGCCACGGCAACCCAGTCCTGGCTGATCAGGTCGGTCGGGTCGGTCGGCTTGTAGTTCTTGTCCAGGCCCTTGAGGTTGCCGACCTCGGTGCCGGTGATCTCGGCCAGCGCCTCGCGGGCATCATCGAGCGCGTTGGCGGCGGCGATGGCGTTGGCGCGGGCGGTGTCGAAGCGGGCGCGGGCCTCGTGCACGTCGGTGATCGGGGCCAGGCCGACCTCGAGGCGCTTCTCGGCCTGGTCGAGCTGGCGCTTCACCGAGCGTTCTTCGGCGCGGGACGAAGCCAGCGTCTCGATGGCGGTGAGCACGTTGAAGTAAGCGGTGGACACGCGCACCACCAGCTCGTCCTGTGCGGCCTTGTACTCGGCCTCGGCCTGGGCGGCACGGGCGCGGGCGGCGCTGAGGCGGGTGTAGTTGCCGTGGTCGTACAGGCTCTGGCGCAGGTTCACGCCCCAGCCGCGGCTGGTGTTCTCGCTGCTCGATTCCGAAGGCGGCTGCACCACGGCGCCGAAGGCCTGCGAGCCGGTGCTGTCGGTCTCGGTGCGGCTCCAGCTGACGCTGCCGTCGAGCTGCGGCAGCAGCGCGGCGCGGCTCTGCACCACGCCCTCGCCGGTGGCCAGGCTGCGCGACTCGGAGGCCGAGAGCACGGGGTCGCTCTGGCGCGCCATTTCATAGGCTTCCAGCAGGTCGGCGGCGTTCGCGCTGCCGGCAGTGCCGGCCAGCAGGATGGCGAAAGTCAGGGGGCGGAGGCGCAGGCGCATGGTCAGGTCCTGTTGCTAATTAAAAGGCGAAGCGCGGCGCCGGGGCGGCGCCGTGCAGGTAGGGGACGTCGGTTTCGAACAGGCTTTCGCGGTGGAAGCCCTCGCCGCGGCGGGTGATGCGCAGGGCTTCCTGCACCGGCGAATCGCCGTGGATCACGAACAGGCGGCCGCCGGGCTTGAGCCAGGCGCCAAAGCGCTCGGGATCGGTGGCGACGGCCCCCGTGACGCAGATCGCGTCGAACAGGCGGCCGGGCTGCCAGGCGAACACGTCCGCGCACTCGAGCCGGACGTTGGTGACATGGTCGGAGGCCAGGCGCTGGCGCACGCGCTCGACGAAATCGGCGTGGCGCTCGACGCTGGTGACGTCGCGGGCCAGGGCGGCCAGGCAAGCGGTGATGAAGCCGGAGCCGGTGCCGATCTCCAGCACTTCGTCGCCGGGCTCGAGGTTCATCGCCTGCAGCATGCGGCCCTCGACCACGGGCTTCATCATCACCTCGCCGTGCTCGAGCGGCAGCGGCAGGTCGGCGAAGGCGAGCTTGCGGTGGCGCAGCGGCACGAAGTCCTCGCGGCGCACCGTCATCAGGGTGTCGAGCACGCGCGGGTCTAGCACGTCCCAGGGGCGCACCTGCTGTTCCACCATCGCGTGGCGGGCCTGCTGGAAATCAATCGGCATGTCGGCTAAATCCTTGAATCGCAAGGGTCGTGATTTTACGCCCCGCCCGGCGTCCGGCGGAAGGCAGGATGCAGGACCGGGAACGGCAATGGCGTGAATGCGTTGACCCGCACCGGTTCCGGCGGTGCATGGACAGGATGCTGGCGGCCCCGCGGGGGCCAGTAGTGCCGATAGTCACCGGAACGCCCGACACGGAAGGCATGGTTCAGGCGCCGCGGCGGCCGGGGCCGTAGGCGCGCAGGAACAGGTCGACCGTCGCCTCGAGGTGCTTGTCCACCGCGCCCGGATCCAGCGGCTCTTGGCAGCCGCAGGTCAGCTTGGCGTGGTGCTCGCCCTTGAGCAGGCAGAAGAACTGCGAGGCGGCCAGGCCGCAATCGGGGATGTGCAGCTCGCCGGCTTCGTGCTCGGCCAGGAGGAAGGCGGCCAGGGCTTCGGTGGTCCGCTTCGGGCCGGCCTCCCAGAACAGGCGCGGCAGGTGCGAATCGTCCGGCAGCTGGCGCGACATCATCCGGTGGATGTTTACGGCGTCTTCGCTGGTGATCAGGGTAAAGAAGGCGCGGGCGATCCGCAGCAGCTGGCCGCGGATCGGGCCCTCGAAGCGGGCCACGAACAGGTCGGAGGGCAGCAGGTCCTCGCAGCGCGCCTTCACGGCCTCGACGAAGAGGGTGTCCTTGTCCTGGAAGTGGCTGTAGACGGTGAGCTTCGACACGCCGGCGGCCTGGGCGATGGCGTCCATGCTCACCCCGTCGTAGCCGCGGGCCGGGAACAAGGCCTTGGCGGCGTCCAGGATGGCGGCGCGCTTCTCCAGGTCCTTGGGGCGGCCGGGGGCGGCGGGGCGGGTGGCTTCGGTCATCACGAGATTATTATTGAACTCCGCGGTTTGGTAAAGATAGTATACCCCTCGGTTCACTAAAGCCTGACTCCCCGATGAGCGCCCCCGCCATGATCCCACGTCTCCTTCTCCTCCTCGGCGTCCTCGCGCTCTTGGCTTGCGGCAGCGACGAGCCCGCCGAGGGCCCGGCCCGACCGGCCCTGGTCGTGCAGCCCGCCCCGGCTTCCGAAGTCCTGAGCGTCTACGCCGGCGAAGTCCGCGCGCGGCACGAGCCGGCCCTGGCGTTCCGCATCGCCGGCAAGATCACGCGCGTGCAGGTCGATGTCGGACAGGCGGTGAAGAAGGGCCAGGCCCTGGCCGAGCTCGACGCCGCCGACGTGGCGCTGCAGCTGGAAGCAGCGCGCGCCGCGCTGGCCTCGGCCGAATCGGACTACACCCTGGCCAAGTCCGAGCTCGAGCGCTACCAGAGCCTGCTCGACCGGCAGCTGGTCAGCCGCTCGCTGTACGACGCCCGCGTGTCCGCGCTGCAGGCGGCCGAAGCGCGCGTGCGCCAGGCCCGCGCCCAGGCCCGCGTGTCCGACAACCAGGCCGGCTACGCCGTGCTGCGCGCGCCCGCCGACGGCGTGATCGCCCGGCGCCTGGCCGATGCGGGGCAGGTCGTGGCCGCGGGCCAGACCGTCTTCATGCTGGCCGAGGACGGCGACCGCGAAGTGCTGATCAGCGTGCCCGAGCAGAACGCGGCCGACTTCAGCCCGGGCCGTGCGCTGGCGGTGGAACTGTGGTCGGCGCCGGGCAAGCGCCTGCCGGCGACGCTGCGCGAGATTTCCCCGGCGGCCGATGCGCAGGCGCGCACCTTCGCCGCGCGCGTGAGCTTCGAGGCCGGCGATGCCCGCGCCGAAGTCGGCCAGAGCGCGCGCGTGTATGCGCTGCAGGAGGGGCCCGCCACGCTTTCGGTGCCGCTGTCCGCGCTGGCCGAGAAGGACGGCGAGCCGGCGCTGTGGGTGGTGGATCCCGCGACCTCGACGGTGCGCCTGACGCCGGTGAAGACCGGCCCGTTCGGCGAAAGCCTGGTGCCGGTGGTGTCGGGCCTGGAAGCGGGCGAGTGGGTCGTGGCCGCCGGCGTGCACCTGCTGCTCGAAGGCCAGCGCATCAAGCCGATCGATCGCCAGAACCGACCGGTCGCGCTTGCGCCGGCCGCCGCCGCCGCGAACTGAGGCCCGTCCGCCATGGCCTCGAACTTCAACCTCTCCGAGTGGGCGCTGCGCAACCGGTCGCTGGTGCTGTACGCCATGGTGGTGCTCGCCATCGTCGGCTGGTTCAGCTACCAGCGCCTGGGGCAGTCGGAAGACCCGCCGTTCACCTTCAAGATCATGGTGGTGCGCACCTACTGGCCGGGCGCGACCGCCGAGGAAGTGGCGCGCCAGGTCACCGACCGGGTCGAGAAGGAAGTGATGGAGACCGGGCGCTACGAGTTCGTGCGCTCGTACTCGCGTCCCGGCGAGTCGCTGGTGATGCTGATGAGCAAGGACTCGATGGTCTCGCGCGAGCTGCCGCAGCTCTGGTACG
The DNA here is from genome assembly GCF_022842045.1 of Arenimonas sp. Taxonomy (GTDB): domain Bacteria; phylum Pseudomonadota; class Gammaproteobacteria; order Xanthomonadales; family Xanthomonadaceae; genus Arenimonas. Next base: position 18,170 of record NZ_JALHQI010000017.1, read on the forward strand.
ACGTGCGCAAGAAGGTGGGCGACATCCGCCACACGCTGCCGGCCGGCGTGGTGGGGCCGTTCTACAACGATGAGTTCGGCGACACCTTCGGCAACATCTATGCGCTCTCGGGCGAGGGCTTCGACTACGCCACCCTGAAGGACTACGCCGAGCGCATCGAGCTCGAGCTGCACCGCGTGCCCGACGTCGGCAAGATCGAGCTGGTGGGCCTGCAGGACGAGAAGATCTGGATCGAGCTGTCGAACACCAAGCTGGCCACGCTGGGCGTGCCGCTGGAGCTGGTGCAGCGGGCGATCGACGAACAGAACGCGATCGCGCCGGCCAGCTTCTTCGAGACGCCGACCGACCGCGTGCAGCTGCGGGTGTCGGGGCGCTTCGACAGCGTGGAGCAGATCCGCGACTTCCCGATCCGCGTCGGCGACCGCAGCTTCAAGCTGGGCGACGTGGCCGAGGTCAGCCGCGGTTTCGCCGATCCGGCGGCGCCGCGGATGCGGTTCATGGGCGAGAACGCCATCGGCATCGCCGTGAGCATGCGCGCCGGCGGCGACATCATCCGCCTGGGCGACGTGCTGGACACCGAGTTCGCGCGCCTGCAGGAGAACCTGCCGGTGGGCATGACCCTGCAGAAGGTTTCCGACCAGCCCAAGGCCGTGCGCAGTTCGGTGGCCGAGTTCGTGCAGGTGCTGGCCGAGGCGGTGATCATCGTGCTGCTGGTGAGCTTCTTCTCGCTGGGCTTCCGCACCGGCCTGGTGGTGGCGCTGTCGATCCCGCTGGTGCTGGCGATGACCTTCGCGGTGATGCATTACTTCGGCATCGGCCTGCACAAGATCTCGCTGGGCGCGCTGGTGCTGGGCCTGGGACTGCTGGTGGACGACGCCATCATCGCGGTCGAGATGATGGCGGTGAAGATGGAGCAGGGCTACAGCCGCATGAAGGCGGCGGCCTTCGCCTACCAGTCCACGGCCTTCCCGATGCTGACCGGCACGCTGGTGACGGCGGCGGGCTTCCTGCCGATCGCCACCGCGGCCTCGAGCACGGGCGAGTACACGCGCTCGATCTTCCAGGTGGTGACGATCTCGCTGATCCTGTCGTGGATCGCGGCGGTGGTGTTCATTCCCTACCTCGGCTACAAGCTGCTGCCCGATCCCAAGCCGCACGGCGACGGGCCGACGCATGATCCCTACGCCACGAAGTTCTACCAGACGGTCCGCCGCTGGGTGACCTGGTGCGTGCGCCAGCGCAAGACCGTGATCGCGGTGACGGTGGCGGCGTTCGTGGCCTCGATCCTGATGTTCCGGTTCGTGCCCCAGCAGTTCTTCCCGTCCTCGACCCGGCTGGAGCTGATGGTGGACCTGGAGCTCGCCGAAGGCGCTTCGCTGCACGCCACCGAAGCCGTGGCGCAGCGGCTGGAGGCCGAGCTAAAGACCCGCGAGGACGTCGAGAGCTACGTGGCCTACGTCGGCACCGGCACGCCGCGCTTCTACCTGCCGCTGGACCAGAAGCTGCCGCAGGCGAACTTCGCGCAGTTCGTGGTGCTCACGCCCGACATCGCCTCGCGCGAAGCGGTGCGGCAGTGGCTGATCGGGCTGTTCGACGAGAAGTTCAACGACGTGCAGGCGCGCGTGTCGCGGCTGGAGAACGGGCCGCCGGTGGGCTTCCCGATCCAGTTCCGCGTCTCGGGTGAACACGTGGACGACGTGCGCCGCATTGCCCACCAGGTGGCCGACAAGGTGCGCGCCAACGAGGCCGTCACCAACGTCAACCTCGACTGGGACGAGCCCAGCAAGGTCGTGCGCCTGCAGATCGACCAGGCCCGCGCCCGCGTGCTGGGCATCAGCTCGGCGCAGGTGGCGGCCTTCCTGCGCGGCTCGCTGTCGGGCACCACGGTCAGCACCTACCGCGACGGCAACGAGCTGATCGAGATCCTGCTGCGCGGCCCGGCGCAGGAGCGCGAGCAGCTGTCGCTGCTGGGCAGCCTGTCGGTGCCGGCCGGCAACGGCCGCAGCGTGCCGCTGTCGCAGATCGCCACGCTGGAGTACGGCTTCGAGGACGGCATCATCTGGCACCGCAACCGCCTGCCGACGATCACCGTGCGCGCCGACATCTACGGCGAGAAGACCCCGCCCAGCGTGACCGCCGAGATTCTGCCGACGCTGGAGGAAATCCGGCTGGCGCTGCCGCCGGGCTACCTGCTCGAGACCGGCGGCACGGTGGAGGACTCCAACCGCGGCTCGGCCTCGGTGGCCGCCGGCGTGCCGCTGTTCCTGTTCGCGGTGACGACCCTGCTGATGCTGCAGCTGCGCAGCTTCCCGCGCACGGCCATGGTGCTGCTGACCGCGCCGTTGGGCCTGATCGGCGTGGTGCTGTTCCTGCTGGTGTTCCGCGTGCCCTTCGGCTTCGTGGCGATGCTGGGCACGATCGCGCTCAGCGGCATGATCATGCGCAACTCGGTGATCCTGGTGGACCAGATCGAGCAGGACATCGCCGCCGGGCACCCGCCGGCGCAGGCCGTGGTGGACGCCACCGTGCGCCGCTTCCGGCCGATCGTGCTGACTGCGCTGGCCGCCGTGCTGGCGATGATCCCGCTGTCCCGCAGCGTGTTCTTCGGCCCGATGGCCGTGGCGATCATGGGCGGCCTGATCGTGGCCACCGCACTGACCCTGCTGTTCCTGCCGGCGCTTTATGCCGCGTGGTTCCGCGTGCCCCGGCCGGCCAGGGTTTGAAGATTGGCCACGGATGAACACGGATAAAGGCGGATGAACACGGATAAGAGTGGATCCATTTGATCCTGGTCCGTGCTTACTTGTGTTTGTCCGTGTTCATCCATGGCAAAAGAAGCCGCCCTCGCATCGCGCCGGCCCCCGTGGTTCAATGTGGGCCTGAAGCGGGGGTGCCCAAGCGTGACGCGGGCTGAGAATGACCCTTCGAACCTGATCCGGCTAGCACCGGCGTAGGGAGCTTCGTGGCGCTGGCCCCGTGCCCGCGCCCCGGCGCCGCCGCTTCGTTCCGCCCCGCCCGGGGCTCCAAAGGACGAAACGCATGAACGCCCTGCCCACCGAGCTGCTGCGCCAGGCCCAGCAGCTGTCCGAATCCGTGACGCGCCCGATCCCGGGCTCGCGGAAGATCCACGTCGAAGGCTCCCGCCCGGACATCCAGGTCCCGATGCGCGAGATCGCGCTGGACCCGACCCCGCGCATGTACGGCATCCAGGAGCCGAACGCGCCCTTCGTCGTCTACGACACTTCGGGCCCGTACAGCGACCCGAACGCCAACATCGATCTGGGCGCCGGCCTGGCGCCGCTGCGCGCGCAGTGGATCGCCGAGCGCGGTGATTCCTCGCCGCTGCCCGGCCTGAGCTCGGAGTTCGGCCGCGGCCGCGCCGCCGACCACAGGCTCGACAGCGTCCGCTTCCCGGCCCTGCGCCCGCCGCGCCGTGCGAACGCCGGCGCCAACGTGAGCCAGATGCACTACGCCCGCCGCGGCATCATCACGCCGGAGATGGAGTACATCGCCATCCGCGAGAACCAGCGGATCGAGGCCATCAAGGAGGCCCACCTGCTGCGCCAGCACCCGGGCGAGGCCTTCGGCGCCAGCATCCAGAAGTTCATCACGCCCGAGTTCGTGCGCGACGAGGTGGCCCGCGGCCGCGCGGTGATCCCGGCCAACATCAACCATCCGGAACTCGAGCCGATGATCATCGGCCGCAACTTCCTGACCAAGGTGAACGCGAACATCGGCAACAGCGCGGTCTCCTCGGGTATCGCGGAAGAAGTGGAAAAGCTGGTCTGGTCGATCCGCTGGGGCGCCGACACGGTGATGGACCTGAGCACCGGCAAGAACATCCACGAGACCCGCGAGTGGATCCTGCGCAACGCGCCGGTGCCCATCGGCACGGTGCCGATCTACCAGGCGCTGGAAAAGGTCGACGGCAAGGCCGAGGACCTGACCTGGGAGATCTTCCGCGACACGCTGATCGAGCAGGCCGAGCAGGGCGTGGACTACTTCACCATCCACGCCGGCGTGCTGCTGCGCTACGTGCCGCTGACCGCCAAGCGCGTGACCGGCATCGTCAGCCGCGGCGGCAGCATCCTGGCCAAGTGGTGCCTGGCCCACCACAAGGAGAATTTCCTCTACACCCACTTCGAGGAAATCTGCGAAATCATGAAGGCCTACGACGTGACCTTCTCGCTGGGCGACGGCCTGCGCCCGGGCAGCATCGCCGACGCCAACGACGCCGCGCAGTTCGGCGAGCTCGAGACGCTGGGCGAGCTGACCAAGATCGCCTGGAAGCACGACGTGCAGACCATGATCGAGGGTCCCGGCCACGTGCCGATGCACTTGATCAAGGAGAACATGGACAAGCAGCTCGCCGTCTGCGGCGAGGCGCCGTTCTACACCCTGGGCCCGCTGACCACCGACATCGCGCCCGGCTACGACCACATCACCAGCGCCATCGGCGCGGCGATGATCGGCTGGTTCGGTACCGCCATGCTCTGCTACGTCACCCCGAAGGAGCACCTGGGCCTGCCCGACAAGAACGACGTGCGCGAAGGCCTGATGGCCTACCGCATCGCCGCGCACGCCGCCGACCTCGCCAAGGGCCACCCCGGCGCCCAGGCCCGCGACAATGCGCTGAGCAAGGCCCGCTTCGAGTTCCGCTGGGAAGACCAGTTCAACCTCGGCCTCGACCCGGAGCGCGCCCGCGAGTACCACGACGAGACCCTGCCCAAGGACGCCCACAAGGTCGCCCACTTCTGCTCGATGTGCGGTCCGCACTTCTGCTCGATGAAGATCACCCAGGACGTGCGCGAGTACGCCGCCAGCCAGGGCGTCACCGACGAAGCCGAGGCGCTGGAGAAGGGCATGGCCGAGAAGGCCGAGCAGTTCCGGGCCCAGGGCGCGCAGCTTTACCGGCGAGACTGAACGGGTTGCACCACTCGTCGCCCGCCGCCCGCCGGCGGCCGGCGGTTCCCGGGTCGGCTCAGCCCTGATTCATGCCGGGTCGACCGGCCGCGTGCTAGTTTCGCGGCATCCAACCGGGAGGTGCGCCATGTCCGTTTCACGCCTTTGGCAGGCCGTTGCCCTGCTGTCCGTCGTCCTGCTGGCCGGTTGTGCCACCGGGCCGCGCATCACCACCGACGCCGACCCGTCGGCCGACTTCGCGCGCTACCGCAGCTTCGCGTTCTACGAGCCGCTGGCGGTGGAGACCGAGGGCTACTCCACCCCGTCCAGCAGCCGCATGAAGGCTGCGGTGCGCCGCGAGATGGAAGCGCGTGGCTACGTCTACGACGAGTCCGCGCCCGACCTGCAGGTCAACATCAACGCCTACGTGGACGAGCGCACCGACGTCTACAACACCCCGCAGATGGAAACCGCGCTGTACTACAGCTATCGCGCCCGCTCCTACGTGGCGGTGCCGTACTGGACCCACCGCACCGACGTCTACCGTTACGCCGAGGGCACGCTGAACGTGGACCTGGTGGACGCGCGCGAGAAGGCGCTGGTGTGGGAGGGCGTGGCCGTGGGCCGCATGGCCCGCCTCAAGCCCGCGGAGCGGGCGGCGCGGATTGATTCGACGATTGCCGATATCTTCGCGGAGTATCCGCACCGGGCCGGCGGTCGCTGATCGCAGGCGCCGTCATCCGGGCCAGGAAAAAGCCGCCCCTCGGGGCGGCTTTTGCGTTTCGTGCGATCCGGCCGGGATGCCTGGCCTCGCCGCCCGGACCTGCAGTCAGCGGCCGGGAACGCGGCAGCAGACCGCTTTCGGGATTGCCTGCTGGGAGAGGGAGCTGACGTTCTTCACGAAGATCTGCACGGACGTGGCGCTGACGTAGGAGTCGGCCATCACCACGTCCTGGCTGGCGGTAATGGAGGTGCTTACCGCCGAGTACCCCGTCGGGCAGTTGACCGTCGACAGCAGTGCGTACTCGCCCGCCGTGAGCGTCCGCAGGGCGCCGTCCACGCTGGTGCACTGCAGGGCGGTCGCCATCGGCGCCGAATAGAACCCGACGATGTCGGCGACGAAGTGGGCGCCGGCGAAGGTGTAGATGGTGAAGTCGCTGCTCGTGAGCGGCGTGGGCAACTTGACCACGATGGCGTTGTTGACGACCGCGCCGGCGGTGTAATTCACGCTGGAGGCCAGTGGCCGCGCCGCGCCGAACGGGTAGGCCGTGGCGAAGCCCGCGCTGGACGGGGTCACGGCGGTGAGGTTGATCACGACCGCCGCCTGCCCCGCGGCCACCATGCCGCAGTCGGTGGCGCTGCCGCCCTGGCTGGTGAAGTTGCCGCCACCGCCCACCACTGCGTTGAAATCGCGGCTGCCGTCGCTGGCGATCTGGCCGCCGGCCACGCGCGTGTCCAGGATGCGACAGGGCGTGACCGGCGTGAACACTAGGTCGCTGGCGGCCGAACCCAGCGCCTGGGTGCCCACCTGCGCGTCGGTGAGGCGCGGGTCGAGGCTGGCCCGGGCCATGGAGTCAATCACCTGGTCGTCGGAAGCGCGGCTACCCGCGCCGTTCAAGGCGGCCGTGGCGCCCTCGTACGTGGTGCGCCGGAGCGCGTCGCGGAAATTGTCCGGGTCGGCATGGATGAAGGTGGACACCATGCGCTGGGCCCAGGCGTCCACGGGCACGCCGTAGACCTGTTGCACGTAAGGGCCCCACTTGCGCACGAAGGCCCGGGTCATGGCCCCGCGTTCGGCGGGGCTCAGCGGGCCGGAGGCGGCCTCGGCCTGTAGCCCGGGCTTGGGGTGCCCGGAGCCGGCCTCGAGGGCGGGAGAAAAGCAGGCCGTGCCGACGGCCAGGAGCGTGACGGCGATGCCAAGGGTGCACTCCATGGTGGATTCCTCGTTGGGTGGCCTCCTGCCAACGTAGGCGCTCCACCGTTCCGGCCAAAGAAAAAGCCACCCGGTCGGGTGGCTTCATCCTGGTTCGCGCGGTGGGGGGTCAGAAGTTGAGCTTCTCGGGGCTCGCCTCGAACCGCTCCACCGAATCGGTGATCTCGCGACGGGCGGCGTCGGCACCTTCCCAGCCATCCAGCTTCACCCACTTGCCCTTCTCCAGGTCCTTGTAGTGCTCGAAGAAGTGGCCGATGCGCTCGAGCCAGTGCGGGCTGACCTGGGTGATGTCGTGGATGTGCGAGTAGCCGCCGAAGACCTTGTCGACCGGCACGGCCAGCAGCTTGGTGTCCTCGCCCGCCTCGTCCTTCATCTTCAGCATGCCGACCGGGCGGCAGCGGATCACCGAGCCCGGGATCAGGGGCAAGGGCAGGATGACCAGCACGTCCACCGGGTCGCCGTCGCCGCACAGGGTGTGGGGGACGTAGCCGTAGTTGCAGGGGTAGCGCATCGGCGTGGACAGGATGCGGTCGACGAAGATCGCGCCCGTGGCCTTGTCCACTTCGTACTTGACCGGCTCGGCATCCTTGGGGATCTCGATGACGACGTTGATTTCGTTCGGCACGTCGCGGCCGGTGGGCACCAGGTCAAGGGCCATGGGGAAAACTCCTGCTTTGCCCGGGGGAGGGCTGATCGTGGGGGCGCAAAGGATACGGGAAAGGCCTGGAGCCCGCACTCGGCCCTCCTGCAGGGGTGTCCAAAGGTGGGGCTGGTCAGCGCCGGGGCCAGCGGCGAGAATGCCGACTGGTCGAACGGAAACCCCCGCCATGGCTGCTCCGTCCCTGCTCGAACCCAAGGCCCTGGAACTGCTGCGCATGCTCGACCGCGACCGGCCGGGCTCGTTCAGCGAGTTCGTGCGCATGTTCGTGCACGAGGCGCCGGACCTGGTGCGCAAGATAGAGCAGGCGCACGTGGCCCGCGACCCCGACGCGCTGGGCAAGGCCGCCCACTACCTGCGCTCGGCCGCCCTGGCCATGGGCGCCAGCGAGCTGGTCGGGGTCTGCCAGGGCCTCGAGCACTTGGACGACGCCCAGATCGCCGACCCGGCCATGGCCGACCGCTTGAACGAACTGCGCCGCGCCGTTCGCGACTCCCTGATCCTGCTGCTCCAGGAAGTCCCCCAGATCTGAAGAACGGGGTCAGGTTCAGTTCCTGGAAATGAAGAAGCCCCGGTTTCCCGGGGCTTCTCTTTTCTGGCGGAGGGGTCAGGAACTGAAACTGACCCCGTTCTGCCGTTCTGGATCACAGCATCGGGATCAGCAGCAGGGCCACGATGTTGATGATCTTGATCAGCGGGTTGATGGCCGGGCCCGCGGTGTCCTTGTACGGGTCGCCGACGGTGTCGCCGGTGACCGCGGCCTTGTGGGCCTCGCTGCCCTTGCCGCCGTGGTGGCCTTCCTCGATGTACTTCTTGGCGTTGTCCCAGGCGCCGCCGCCGGTGCACATCGAGATCGCCACGAACAGGCCGGTCACGATGGTGCCCATCAGCAGGCCGCCCAGGGCGTCCGCGCCCAGGATCAGGCCGACCAGGATCGGGATGAACAGCGGCAGCATCGACGGGATGATCATTTCGCGGATCGCCGACTTGGTCAGCAGGTCCACCGCCTTGTCGTACTGCGGCTTGCCGGTGCCTTCCATGATGCCGGGGATCTCGCGGAACTGGCGCCGCACTTCCTCGACCACCGCACCCGCGGCGCGGCCTACCGCCTGCATGGCAAACGCGCCGAACAGGTAGGGGATCATGCCGCCGATCAGCAGGCCGATCACCACGTTCGGGTTGTCGATCGAGAAGTTCACCTGCTGGCCCGACTCCTGCAGCTTGTGGGCGTAGTCGGCGAACAGCACCAGCGCGGCCAGGCCGGCCGAACCGATCGCGTAACCCTTGGTGACGGCCTTGGTGGTGTTGCCCACCGCATCGAGGGCGTCGGTGGTCTTGCGGATTTCCTTGTCCATGCCCGACATCTCGGCGATGCCGCCGGCGTTGTCGGTGATCGGGCCGTAGGCGTCCAGCGCCACCACCATGCCCGCCATCGACAGCATCGAGGTGGCGGCGATGGCGATGCCGAACAGGCCGCCGAGCTCGTAGCAGCCCCAGATCGCGGCCACCACGGCCAGCACCGGCGCCGCGGTCGACTTCATCGACACCGCCAGGCCGGCGATCACGTTGGTGCCGTGGCCGGTCTCGGAGGCCTTGGCCACCTGCTGCACCGGGCCGTACTCGGTGGCGGTGTAGTACTCGGTGATCACCACCATCGCGGCGGTCAGGCCCAGGCCGATCAGGGCGCAGTAGAACAGCGGCATCGCGGCGCCGTTGGCGAACATGCTGTCGGTGACGAAGTAGAAGGCCACCGCCGCCAGCACGCCCGACACCGCCAGGCCGCGGTAGAGCGCGTTCATGATCTTGCCGCCCTCGCGCACCTTCACGAAGAAGGTGCCGATGATCGAGGCGAGGATCGACACCGCGCCCAGCACCATCGGGTAGAGCACGCCGGCCCAGCCCCAGGTGGTGTAGAAGATGCCGGCGATCAGCATCGCGGCGATCACGGTGACCGCGTAGGTCTCGAACAGGTCGGCCGCCATGCCGGCGCAGTCGCCGACGTTGTCGCCCACGTTGTCGGCGATCACGGCCGGGTTGCGCGGGTCATCCTCGGGGATGCCGGCCTCGACCTTGCCCACCAGGTCGGCACCGACGTCGGCGCCCTTGGTGAAGATGCCGCCGCCCAGGCGCGCGAAGATCGAGATCAGCGAGGAACCGAAGGCCAGGCCGATCATCGGCTGCAGCGCGGCGTTCACCGCTTCGGCGCTCTGCACGCCGCTGCCGCCCAGGATGTACCAGAAGTAGCCGGCCACGCCGAGCAGGCCCAGGCCGACCACCAGCATGCCGGTGATGGCGCCGCCCTTGAAGCTGACGTTGAGCGCGGTGTTGAGGCTGACCGTGGCCGCCTGCGCCGTGCGCACGTTGGCGCGCACCGAGACGAACATGCCGATGAAGCCGGCCGCGCCGGACAGGATGGCGCCGATCGCGAAACCGATGGCCGTGGGCCAGCCCAGCACCGGCACGAAGCCGATCACCAGGAACAGCACCACGCCGACGAAGGCGATGGTCATGTACTGGCGCCGCAGGTAGGCGCCGGCGCCTTCCTGGATGGCGGCGGCGATGGACTGCATCTTCTCGTTGCCGGCCGGCTGGCCGACGATCCATTTCGCGACCACGATGCCGTAAAGGATGGCGATCGCCGCACAGGCGAGCGCGAGGTGCAAACCGTATTGCTCGAACATGTAAACCCTCCCCAGAGTTCAGACACGGAACAAACATAAGCGGCCGATTGGCCGCCTCGCCCGAGTATGTCAAAGGGGGGAGGGGGAAGCCACACGGCCCCGGGGAGGGCGCTGGGCCGAGGGGCGGGGCGGGTGCGGGGCCCGGATTTGGCCCGGGGGAAACGTGAACGGCCGACCCCTCGGGGCCGGCCGTTCCGGTCTGCGGGGCGGGGCCCCGGGTCGGGTCAGTCGACCTTCATGCCGGTGCGGTCCTTGAGCTTCTTCGCGTTGTGCTCGTCGAAGGTGGCCTGGTCGGACGGCGCCAGGTTGCCGTTGCCCGCCATCACGCCGAAGGCGATGCTGGCCATCACGTAGTAGGTTTCCCCGGCCTCGACCTCCACCACGACGGTGTCGTCGCGGCCTTCGGACTTGGCGTAGTACTCGTGCGTGCCGGCCGGCACGTCCACGGCGAAGAAGCTGCCGTTGGGAAGCTTGCCCAGCACCTGGTCGCCTTCGCGAACCTTGAATGTGATGGCTGCACCGGTGAACTTCTTGGGACGGAAGAAGATGATGCGGCCGGTGCCGGCGGCTTCGGCGGGGGCGGCTTCGGTCGCCGCGGCCTCGGCAGGCGTGGCCTCCGGAGTGGCTTCGGCGTCAGCCGGCGCAGCGTCGGCCGGGCCCTGCTCCTCGGCCACCGGGGCGGCGGCGTCCTGCGCCGAGGCGCCGGACGAAACGAGGAGGGCGAGCGCAAGCGAGAAAGCGGAAAGCGCGTGGCGAAGGGTCATTGTTCTGTTTTTCCTGTGGGCATGACGGACGGGTCGGGTTCGGGCGCCTGGCCGGGGTCCGCGGGTTCCGGCAAGACGGGCAGTTCGACCGCGTCGCGAAGCTTCGCGGTCACCCGGCTGCCCGCCGGGAAGACTTTCTCGCCGCCGCGGAT
>NZ_JALHQI010000017.1:29359-48739 GCF_022842045.1 Arenimonas sp.
TCGGGTTCGGGCGCCTGGCCGGGGTCCGCGGGTTCCGGCAAGACGGGCAGTTCGACCGCGTCGCGAAGCTTCGCGGTCACCCGGCTGCCCGCCGGGAAGACTTTCTCGCCGCCGCGGATCATCAGCGCCGCCGGCGCGAACGCCACCGCGACGCCATTGACCGTGCGCGTACGGTCCTTGCCCACCACCGGGGCCTCGGGCTTGAGTCCGCGCAGCGCCAGCACCTGGTCGCCCAGGGTGAGCGTGCGGGCTGCGAGCACCAGCTCGCCGGGCTGGCCGCTGCCGCGGGCGCGGTCGGCATGCACCACTTCGCCGGCCACCGGCGCGCCCGCCGGAACCAGCAGTTGCCCGTCGATGAGCAAGGGCTCGGCCACGCGCATGGCAAAGGCGTGGCCGCGGTGGTGGTTGCGCGAGTCGAGCGACTCCACCAATTCGAGACTGAGCTCGGTGCCCGCTGGTACGGTGACGTGCGTGGCCCGCTCCGGGTCCTGCGCCTGCGCGAAGGGCGACATCAGGAGCCACAGGCAAGCGATTTGGGCGGCGAACCGAGGGTGTGACATGGCGTGGGCCACGAGTGGAAATGCGGACACTAGCAGTCGCATTCGCCAGGCAACAAGCCGAACTTGCCCGCTTGACGCCGGCCGTTGCCGGCGTCGCAGGCGGGGTCCGGTCCCGCCGGCGGCAGGAGCGACAGGTTGATCCGCGCCTGCGCGTGGCCGGGGTCGCGCGCCAGCGCGCAGGCGTAGGCGCGCCGCGCCCCCTCGACATCACCGGCCTGCCCGCGGGCCCAGCCCAGGTTGCTCCAGGCCCGGGCCTTGCCGGGCGAGGCCGCCGCCGTGGCGGTCCACAGGGCCAGTTCGCTGCGATAGTCCTCGTTGCGGGCCCGGGTGGCACTGGCCAGCACCAGGGCCAGCAAGAGCAGCACGCCCCCCGCCAGCCGGCGCTCGGCCACCCCGGCCAGCGCGGCGACCGCGGCCAGGGCGACACCGGGCAGGACGAGGTAGAGATGCCGGTCGTTGGCGAGATCCAGCCGCGGCAGCAGCGACTGGGTCGGAACCAGCTGCAGCAGCGTCCAGGCGATCGCGAAGCCCAGCCAGGGCCGGCGCCCCCGCGCGAGCACGGCCAGGCCCGCCGCGGCCAGGCCGGACAACGCGAACCCGATGGCGTGCGGGACTACGGCGTCCGGCACGCGCAGGTCCGGGTCCAGGTTCGTCCGAAGGCCGAACAGGCTGTGTCCGAACAGATGCCCGGCGGCGACCGACTGCCCCGCAAGCTGCTCCGCGAAGCCGCGCACCTGCAGACTGGTGCCGAAGAAGTCGCCATAACCTGGCCACGCCATGGCCAGTCCCGCCGCCAGCGCCAGCACCAGCCAATGACCCGCCAGCCCGCGCAGCGCTTCGCGCGGCGAGTCCCCGGCGAACCACGCCAGCAGCGCCAGCGCGAAAGGCAGGGTTACCGCCGTTTCGCGCACGCCCAGCGCCGCCGCGAACAACAGCGGCGACAGCGCCCGCCAGGCGCCGCCCAAGCCGCGCTCCCGCACATGGACGTGCGTCCAAAGTGCGGCGAGGTAGAACAGCGCCATCAGCGACTGCGAACGTCCGCTGACATAGGTCACCGCCTCGGTGGCCGCGGGATGCAGGGCGAACAGCAGCGCAACGCACCACGCCGCCGACCCGGGGTCCGGCAGGCCTGGCGCCAGGCGCGCCAGCCACTGGCGCGACACCGCCCAGGCCAGCAGCGCATTAAAGCCGTGCAGGGAGAGGTTGGTCGCGTGGAATCCGGCCGCCGTCAGCGACCGCGACCAGTCCAGCGCATAGCTGAGCTTGAGCAGCGGCCGGATGCCCGGCATCGAGGCCCACCACGCCGCCAGCCCGTGCACGCGCGGGTTGTCGACGATCACGTGGAAGTCGTCGAAGTGGAAGGGTGCGGCCAGGGCCGCGGCGTAGGCCCAGGTGATCGCCAGCAGCAGTGCCGCCGCGCCGGCGAGGCGCCCGGCCCGGCTCATGGCGCGGGGGCGCGCGCCCGGCGGGCGTGGTCGAAGGCCAGCTCCATCAGCGCCACGGTGTCCCACCAGCGATCCGGCGCGTGCAGCATCACCACCAGCACTTCGTCCTCGCCGCGGCGCGCCAGCGCCACCAGGCAGCGGCCCGCACCCGGCGTGTAGCCGGTCTTGATGCCGAGCGCGCCTTCGAACTGCTGCAGCAGGGCATTGGTGGTGTCCATGGCGAAGTCGCGGCCATCCGGGCTGCGGAAGGCCACGCGCGTCTTTGCGACGGTGTCGGCGATGCGCGGCTGGGCCATCGCGGCGCGCGCCAGCGCCGCCAGGTCGCGCGTGCTGCTGGCCTGGCCCGGGGCGTCGTGCCCGCAGGCGTTGGCGAAGGTGGTTTCGTGCAGCCCCAACTCGGCCGCGCGTGCGTTCATGCGGGCGACGAAGCGCGGCAGGTCGCCGCCGTGCCAGTCGGCCAGCGCGCGGCAGGCGTCGTTGGCCGAGCGCACCAGCATCGCGTCGAACAGGTCCGAGGCGCGCATGCGCTCACCGGCGCGCAGGCCGATGCGCGAGCCGGTGGCGCGCGCGGCGGCGGGGCTGACCACGAGCGCCTGGTCCAGGTCCGCCGACTCGGCGAGCAGCAGCGCGGTCATCAGCTTCGCCAGGCTGGCCATCGGCAGGCGCTGGCGGTCGCCGCCGGCCCAGACCGGCCGGCCATTGATCTCGACGCGATACGCGCGCGCGACGTCCGGGAAGGCGTCGGTCGGCGCCGTGGCCGGCGCCGACGCGTGGACGGTCGTGCCGGCCAGGCCCAGCAGCACGGCCAGCGCGAACCCGCGCATGCGATCAGTCCTCGCCGGTCAGCTTGTCCTTGGCATCGCGCAGGCGATCGCGCCAGGAGGGCTTCTTCGCTGCATCCTCGGCCGCGGGCGCGGTCGTCGGTGCCGCCGCCGGCGACGGCGCGGCCGCGCCGGCATTGCGCTGCTGCAGCTGGCCGCCGGCATAGCGGCCGCAGAAGTTCGCGTAGGGGGAGGCGCGCATCGCGGTGTAGTCGCGGCCGGCACAATGCGCGGCGGCCGCGGCCTTGGCCTGCGCCGGGCAGCTGGCGACCACGAACTCGGCGTCCTTGCGCGGGTCGGCGCCGGCGCAGGCCTTCGCCACCAGGTTCGGGCAGTACCCGGTGATGAAGGCGAAGTCGCGGCTCTTCTCCGCCATCGGGCAGGCCTTGGCCAGCGCCGCCTGGCGCGGCGTGCCGCAGGCCGCGAACGCGTCCCAGAAGCTGGCCAGGCCGGCCGGCGACTGCTTGAGGATGTCGTCGTTGGTGCGGATGAACTCCGGATTCACCGATTGCGCCAGCATGGCGCTGCAGTAGCGCGGCTTGTAGGTCGCGCAGACGGCGTTGGGGCCGGCGAAGCTCTGGTAGGCCATCGGCGAGGGCTGGCGAAGCATGTCTTCGCAGGTCTTGGCGATCATCGCGGCGCCCTGGGCGGCCGGCGATTCAGTGGCGTAGTTGCAGTCGCGGATCTTCTTGCCCTCGAAGTCCATGGTCATGTCGACCGGCTGGCCCTCCATGTTGCCCTTCATCTGCATGCGGCCGCGGTAGGCATCCGGGCCCAGGCGCTCGAACTCGCCGCGCGCGGTCATCGGGTTCTCGCCGCGGCAGGCCATGTCGAAACTCGACTTGTTGCCGGACACGCGGAAGTTGCTGATGGTGCAGTTCTCGTCGTGCGGCACCATCTTCTCGCTGGCCTGGTCCTTCGGGCCGCAGACGTCCACCGTGGTCGCCGGCATGGAGAAGGGCATGCCCACCATCTCCATCTTCGAGGTGACGCGGTAGAGATTGCCGCTGCCCGCCTGCGAGAGGGCGGTGCCCGCGGACACGAGGCCCAGCGCGGCGGCCAGGGCGAGGAAGGGGCGGATGGACTTCAAGGGAGCTCTCCGGGAACGAGGTGGGCGCAAAGGGTGCGTATGCTCCCAGCGGCCTTTCGTTCCCGGATGTGCCGGCGGTCACCGTGCCATCCGGGCCGGAGGGCACGGCCTGGGGATCAGCCGTAGGGCGGTAGTTTCTTCGCCACGGTCGTCAGCTTGAGACGAACGTAATCGGGCAGGCCGTCCGGACGGTACGGCGGCGGCGCCTCGCCCCGCACCAGGGGTTCGAGGTACTGGCGGCAGGCGGCGGTGATGCCGTAGCCGCTGCGGTCGATGAATCCCTTGGGCATGGTCTTCTCGCGGTTGGCGATGCGCGCCACCGGGGCGGCCTCGACCTTCCAGCGATAGGGTTCCTGCGAGGTCCGCACGATCACCGGCATCACGCCATTGCGGCCTTCCAGCGCGTAGTCCACGGCGGCCCGGCCGACGGCCAGGGCGTGCTCGAGGTCGGTCTTCGAGGCCAGGTGGCGGGCCGAGCGCTGAAGGTAGTCGGGCACCGTCCAGTGCACCTTAAGGCCCAGCTTGTCCTTCACCGTGGCGGCCAGCAGCGGGCCGACGCCGCCCAGCTGGCTGTGGCCGAAAGCGTCCTTGCCGCCGCCGGCATCGGCCACGAAGCGGCCGTCCGGGTGGCGGATGCCCTCGGACACGACCACCACGCACCAGCCGACCTTCTTCACGACGGCCTGCACCCGGTCGAGGAACTTCGCCTCGTCATAGGCGACCTCGGGGAACAGGATGACCTGGGGCGCGGCGTCCTTTTCGGTGGCGGCCAGGCCCGCGGCCGCGGCCAGCCAGCCGGCGTGCCGGCCCATCACTTCGTAGACGAAGACCTTGGTCGAGGTGTCGGCCATCGCCGCCACGTCGAGGGCGGCTTCGGCCACCGAGACGGCGGTGTACTTGGCCGCGGAACCGAAGCCCGGGCAGCAGTCGGTGACCACCAGGTCGTTGTCGACCGTCTTGGGCACGCCGATGCAGGTGAGCGGGTAGCCGGTGGCGGCCGCCATCTGCGAGAGCTTCAGGGCGGTGTCGGCCGAATCGTTGCCGCCGTTGTAGAGGAACCAGCGCACGTCGTGGGCGTCGAACACGTCCAGCAGGCGCTGGTACTTGGGCTGGTCTTCTTCCAGCGACTTGAGCTTGTAGCGGCAGGACCCGAAGGCCCCGCCCGGGGTATGGGCCAGGGCCCGGATCGCGGCCGGGGATTCCTTGGAGGTATCCACCAGGTCCTCGCGCAGGGCGCCGAGGATGCCGTTGCGGGCGGCCAGCACCTTGACCTTGCGGCCGCGGGCGGCCTGGATCACCGCGCTGGCGGTGGCGTTGATGACGGCGGTGACCCCGCCGGACTGGGCGTAGAGGAGCGTTCCTTTGCTCATGGGTTTTTCCTGTTTTTCATTGACTTGGAGCGGCCCGGCCAGTAGCGTTTCCACATTCGCACGGCCAGTCAGCGGCCCCACTATAGCCAAACGGGGTGAGGACGGCGCCGTGCGTCCTTGTTTATAGGGGTTTTGAAGCATGCGACTGGTTCTCCTCGGCGCGCCCGGCTCGGGCAAGGGCACGCAGGCCACGCGCCTTCGCGAGCACCTGCAGGTGCCGCATATTTCCACCGGCGAACTGCTGCGCGCGGCCGTCAAGGCGGGCACCCCGCTGGGCCTGCAGGCGCAGGCGGTGATGGCCGCCGGCGAGCTGGTCTCCGACGAGATCGTGCTGGGCATGCTGGAAGAGCGCCTGACCGCCGGCGACACCGGCAACGGCTTCATCCTCGACGGTTACCCGCGCAACCTGGCCCAGGCCAATGCGCTCGACGCGCTGCTGGCGCGCCTGCAGCAGCCGGTGGACATCGCCGTGCAGCTGGACGTCGACACCGAGCTGCTGATCACCCGCCTCGCCGGCCGAGCCCAGGCCGAAGGCCGCGCCGACGACACCCCGGAAGCCGTGCGCAACCGCCTGAACGTCTACAACCAGGCCACCGCGCCGGTGGTGGATTTCTACCGCAACTCCGGCCGCCTGGCCTGCGTCGACGGCGTGGGCAGCATGGACGCCGTGCTCCAGCGCATCATCGAAGTGCTGGCGCCGACGCCCGACGTCGGCTGAGCGCCGCCGCGGTCCGCCGCGGCCCGCGCCTCGCACGCATGAAACTGCACATCCTCGGCATCTGCGGCACCTTCATGGGCGGCGTCGCCGCGCTCGCGCGCGAGCTGGGCCATGCCGTCGATGGTTCCGACCAAAACGTCTACCCGCCGATGTCCACCCAGCTCGAAGCGCTGGGTATCTCGCTGGCCTCGGGCTATTCCGCCGCGCACCTGGCCGCCGACACCGACGTGGTGGTGGTGGGCAACGCGCTCTCGCGCGGCAACCCCGCGGTCGAGCACGTTCTCGACCACGGCCTGAAGTACACCTCCGGCGCGCAGTGGCTGAGCGAGCACGTGCTGCCGGGCCGCGAGACGCTGGCCGTGGCCGGCACCCACGGCAAGACCACCACGACCTCGATCCTGGCCTGGCTGCTCGAGGCCGCCGGCCGCGACCCCGGCTTCCTGGTCGGCGGCGTGCCGGAGAACTTCGGGGTGTCGGCGCGCATCGGTTCCGGCCGCGAATTCGTGGTCGAGGCCGACGAGTACGACACCGCGTTCTTCGACAAGCGCAGCAAGTTCGTGCACTACCGGCCGACGGTGGCGATCCTCAACAACCTCGAGTTCGACCACGCCGACATCTTCCCGGACCTGGCCGCGATCCAGCGCCAGTTCCACCACATGGTGCGCATCGTGCCTGGTCGCGGCCGCCTGATCGTCAACGGCGAGGAAGCCAGCCTTCAGCAGGTGCTCGACATGGGATGCTGGACGCCGGTGGAGCGCTTCGGCCTGGACGGTGACTTCGACTGGACCGCGCGCCTGCGCGCGGCCGACGGCTCGCACTTCGACGTGCTGCATCGTGGCGAAGTGGTGGGAACGGTGCGCTGGTCGCTGTCCGGCCGGCACAGCGTGATGAACGGTCTGGCCGCGATCGCCGCCGCGAACGCCGTGGGCGCCGACCTGTCGCGCGCCATCCCCGCGCTGTCGGAGTTCGTCAGCGTGAAGCGGCGGATGGAGAAGCTGGGCGAGGCGCGCGGCGTCACCGTGTACGACGACTTCGCGCATCACCCGACCGCCATCCGCACCACGCTCGAAGGCCTGCGCGCGCGCGTGGGCAGCGCACGCATCCTGGTGGCGATGGAGCCGCGCAGCAATTCGATGCGGCTTGGCGCGCACGCGGCCGAGATTGCGCCCTCGCTGGCGCAGGCCGATGCGGTGGTGTTCCTGCACCGGCCCGAGCTGGCCTGGGACGCCGGCAAGGTCGTTGCCGCGCTGCGCGGCGAGGGCGAGGCGGTACCGGGCGTGGATGAACTCATCGCGGCGCTGGACGCGCGCGCGCAGCCTGGCGACCACGTCGTGTTCATGTCCAACGGCGGCTTCGAAGGCGCGCCCCGCCGCTTCCTGGCCACGCTGGCCGGCTGAGCGTGGACGCCCAGGAGCTGCCGCTGTTCCCGCTGTCGACCGTGCTGTTCCCCGGCGGACAGCTGTCGCTGCGCATTTTCGAGCCGCGCTACCTCGACCTGGTCAAACGCTGCGCGCGCAGCGGCGAGGGCTTCGGCATCTGCCTGATCCTGGACGGCCGCGAGGCCGGCGAACCGGCGATCCCGGCCGCACTCGGCACCGAGGCCGTGATCGTGGACTTCGCGATGACCGACGACGGCCTGCTGGGCATCACGGTCGAAGGCCGGCGCCGCTTCCACGTCGAGCGCACCCGCGTGCGCAACGACGGCCTGTTGCTCGGCGACGTGTCGTGGCGGCCCGAGCCCGCGCCGGCAACGCTGCGCGACGAGCACGCGCTGCTGTCGGTGCTGCTGGCGCGCATCCTCGACAAGGCCGGACACGAGCACGACGGCGTCGGCAAGGGCCGGCTGGCCGATGCCGCGCACGTGGGCTGGCGCCTGGCCGAATGGCTGCCGCTGGATCCAACCGAACGCCAGCAGCTGATGCAGCTCGACGACCCGCACGAGCGCCTGCAGTGGCTGCTGGGCCGGCTGCCCGATTTCCAGCCGGAATAACGCGCCTCAGCGCGACGCGGGCCGCAGGCGCAACACGCGCTGGCCATCGTCGGTGCGCGCCTCCAGCGCCGACTCGAGCCCCGGGGTGTCGCGGTGCAGCCCGTCGAGCAGCGCGTCTTCGCCCGGCTGCGCCTGCCAGTAGCTGAAGAAATCCAGCCGCCGCGTGAAGCGCAGCGTGTGCACCGTGCCTATCCACGCCGGCTCGCGGTCCGGCTGCAGCCGCAGCGGCGTCGCCCACAGCCGCAGCACCACCATCTCGCCGGGGTCGGCGCCCCGCCGCACCATCACCAGCGCCTCGGCGCGACCCTGGTGCGTGGCCGGCAGCACGGGCAGTTCGCGCGGCGTCACGTCCTTGTCCAGGGTTTGCAGCAGACCGGTCCAACCGCCGGTGCGGTAGTTCTCCCAGCCCGACAGCAGCAGGCGCGCGCGCACCGAATCCAGCGGACCGGCCAGCTGCACGTTCAGCGGCCAGGCGTCGCGGCCATGCAGTTCATTGCGGCGCGCGGGCAGCTGCTGCTGCCAGCCGTCGCGCCACCACGCCTCGCCGTCGACCTGCTCCGGCACCAGCGGCGGATCGAAGCGCGCCAGCAGGGTGTCGGCGCTGCGGCTGCCGTGCCAGGTGGCCATGCCAAGTATGGCGACGAAGAAAATGGTGGCCGTGGGCCGCACCCAGAACGAGCGCACCACGCGGCGCCGGTAGGCGATGCCGAGCGCGGCGATCCAGAGCAGGCCGAGCAGGATCCCGGCCAGCACGTCGCTGAGCCAGTGCGCGCCCAGGTAGAGCCGCGAGAACCCGAGCAGGGACACCGCCAGCGCCGCCACCACGTAGGGCCAGGCGCGCCGGCGCCCGGGCAGTTCGCGCGCGATCAGCACCGCGAAGAATCCGTAGACCACCGTCGCCATCGTCACCGATGCGGACGGGAAGCTGAAGCCCAGCACCGCGGTCGAGGCCGGCGGCTTGGGCATGTCCAGCAGGTAGCCCAGGAACCAGGTCAGCACCACCGCGAAGGCCGGCGCCGCCAGCCAGTGCCAGGCCGCGACGTGCCGGCGCCGCCACAGCAGCCAGCCGAACACGGCCAGCACCGCCGGCGTCAGCACCACCGCGTCACCGATCGTGGCGAGGAAGGCCATCGCGACGTCGGCCAGCGGGTTGCGCAGCCCGAACATCAGTTGGTGCACCGTCATGTCCAGCTGCGACGGTGCGCTGCCGCCACCGACCGAGATCAGGATCTGGAAGAAGCCCCAGCCAGCCGCCAGCAGCACCACGCCCAGCAGCAGCAGCGAGGCCGACTCCGGCCGGTTCGGATCGATGAGCGCTTCGGAGTAGCGGCCCAGCACCGGGTGCCGGTGCGACCAGGCCAGCGCGCGTTCGATCATGCCGGTGGTGTGCGCGCCCAGCCAGCGCCAGCTGTAGAACACGAAGGCCCAGATCGCCGCCACCAGCACCAGCACCACGGCGAGAACGACGGCGAGCCGGCCGGCGACCGCGGCCACCAGCTCCAGCGAGGTGCCGAACAGCCACCCCGGCGCCAGGAAGGTGGCCGACCACACCAGCGCCGCCAGCGCGCTGGCCGGCACGTACTGGCGCAGCTTCATCTTCAGCATGCCGGCGATGGCGGGCACGAACGGGCGGATGGCGCCGATGTAGCGTGCCATCACGATCGACTTCATGCCGTGGCGCTTGAAGGTGATTTCGCCGCGCTCGAGCCACTGCGGGTGCTTGTAGAAGGGCCAGTGCTGGCGCAGCTGCGGCCCGTAGCGGTGGCCCACCCAGTAGCTGATGCCGTCGCCGACGAAGGCGCCGAGCGTGGCGCAGGCAAGGGCATAGGTGCCGTCCACGTGGCCGAGGCCGACCAGGGTGCCGACCGCGAACAGCAGCGGCACCGCCGGAATGGCCACGCCGACGATGACCAGGGCGTCGCCGAAGGCGATCAGGAAGATGACCAGGCCCGCCGCGATCGGGTTTTGGCCGATCCAGGTGACCAGGGCATCCAGGCGGGCGGAATCCATGGCCGGGATTATAGGCTGGCCACCGCGTCCGCCGGTTTACACTGCGACGAAAGTTCAGGAGTCATCCATGTCCGACCTTCGCGGCAAGACCCTCTTCATCACCGGCGCCTCGCGCGGCATTGGCCTGGCCATCGCGCTGCGCGCGGCCCGGGACGGCGCCAACGTGGCCATTGCCGCCAAGTCCGGCGTGCCCAATCCCAAGCTGCCCGGCACCATCCACACGGCCGCGGCCGCGGTGGATGCGGCCGGCGGCCAGGGCCTGGCCCTGCAGTGCGACATCCGTGAAGAAGACCAGGTGCAGGCCGCGGTGGCCGCCACGGTCGCGCGCTTCGGCGGCATCGACATCCTGGTCAACAACGCCAGCGCGATCTGGCTCAAGGGCGCGCTCGAGACGCCGATGAAGCGCTTCGACCTGATGCAGCAGGTGAACAGCCGCGGCAGCTTCCTCTGCGCCCAGCACTGCCTGCCGCACCTGCTGCAGGCCGCCAACCCGCACATCCTCACGCTGGCGCCGCCGCCCAACCTCGATCCGAAGTGGTGGGGCCCGCACACCGGCTACACGCTGGCGAAGATGGGCATGAGCTTCGTGACCCTGGGCCTGGCCGCCGAGTTCGGCCCGCAGGGCGTCGCGGTGAACGCGCTCTGGCCGCGCACCGTGATCGCCACCGACGCCCTGAAGATGATTCCCGGCGTGCACGTGGAAGGCTGCCGCACGCCGGAGATCCTGGCCGACGCCGCGCACGCGGTGTTGACGACGCCTTCGGCAGGCTTCTCCGGTAACTTCCTGATCGACGAGGCGCTGCTGCGCGCGCGCGGCGTCACCGACTTCAGCCGCTATGCGGTGGACCCGTCACAGCCGCTGCTGCCGGACCTGTTCCTCGACGATCCCGAACTCGAGGAGGCCCTGCGCCGATGAGATACCTGCATGCGATGGTCCGCGTCCGCGACCTGGACGCGTCCCTGGCCTTCTACCGCGACGCCCTCGGGCTGGTGGAGACGCGGCGCCGGGACTACCCGCAGGGGCGCTTCACCCTGCTGTACCTGGCCGCGCCGGCGAACCCGGACGTGGAGGTCGAGCTGACCTTCAACTACGACGACGAGGACTACGGGTCGGCCCGCAACTTCGGCCACCTGGCCTTCGAGGTGGATGACATCTACGCCGCCTGCGAGCGGCTGCAGGCGCACGGTGTCGTCATCAACCGCCCGCCGCGCGATGGGCGCATGGCCTTCGTGCGCTCGCCCGACCTGGTCTCGATCGAATTGCTGCAGAAGGGCGAGGCCCTGGCCCCGGCCGAGCCGTGGGCGTCGATGCCCAACACCGGGCAATGGTGACCGCGCGCCTGCCGCGGGCCTAGCGCCGCGTCGGCGGCGGGCGCGAATCCCGGTAGCACTCGCAGGACAGGGCCTCCAGGCCCCTGCGGTGGAGCACCTGGATTTCGCCGCGCGAGTAGCTGATCACGCGTGCCCTCTGCATGGCCCCGGCGGCGATGGTGACGGCGCTGCGCTGAACACCCAGCATGTCGGCCAGCAGTTCGTGGGTCATGTGGAAATGGTCGGCGTGGGCGCGGTCGTGCAGCATCAGCAGCCAGCGCGCCAGCCGCGCCTGCACCTCGTGGAAGCTGTTGCAGGCCGCGGTGCGCGCCAGCTGCGCCAGCAGCGCCAACAGTTGGCGATGCACCGCACGCGCCAGCCGCGGGTTGGCCGCAAGCTCGCGCCGGAACCGGGCCGCCGGCATCCGCAGCGCCTGGCCCGGGCACTTGACGATGCCGAGCATCGGTTCCCCGCCGCCGACGCCCAGCGCCAACGACAGGCCCAGCATGCCCTCGCTGCCGACCAGGGCCATGTCCAGCGGCGGGTGGGCGCCGACCGAGGTCGCCAGCGCAATGCAGCCCGAAAGCGGGAAGCAGGCGTCGCGCAGCGGGCTGCCGGGCTGGCAGAGCAGGTTGCCGGGCACCAGGTCCACCGGGTTGCAGGCAGCGAGCAGGCTGCGCTGCTCCGCGCGCGGCAATCCGGCGATGAGCGCGTTCGCGAGCGGTTCGGGGACGGCCCCAGACAAGGCGAGCTCCTGGTGGACGGCAGGGCCTGGCGCGAGGAGGCTGCGCCGCCAGGGGCTCACCGGAGTGTGTGGCAGTCCGCCGGGTCGCTCTGTTCGATGCGACACACACGCGCCGCCTGCAGGGGCGGACTCATTCCTTCTTCGCGTAAGGCAGCAGGCGGTCGGTCTCACGCTTCACCACGGCATAGCACTCACAGCTGAGCTGTTCGAGCCGGGGCCGGTCCAGCACCGTGATCCGGCCGCGGGCGTAATTGATCACGCCGAGCTTCTGCAGCTTACTGGCGGACTCGGTGACGCCTTCGCGACGCACGCCCAGCATGTTGGCGATCAACTCCTGGGTCATCACCAGCCGATTGCCGGCCAGCCGGTCGAGCGACAGCAGCAGCCAGCGGCAAAGCTGCTGGTCGATGCTGTGGTGGCGGTTGCAGACGGCGGTTTGGGCCATCTGGGTGATCAGCGACGCGTGTAGCGCAGCATCAGCTGCTGCATGTCGCCGTCGCGGTGGAACTCTTCCTTGGTGCGCGCGCCCGCCAGCCGGAAGGCGTGGCCGGCGCTCTGAACGATGACGCGGCTGGGGGTGCTTTCGCCGCCCATGAACAGCGCCACGCCGACCACGCCCTCGTTGCCGACGACGGATATCTCGGCGGAAGCGCCGTTCTCCATCACGTACAGCAGGGAAACGATCGAATCGGTCGGGAAGTAGACGTGGCGCATGGTGTCGCCCGACTCGTACAGCACTTTGCCCAGCGGCAGGTCGACCGGCTCGAGCAAGGGGAAGATGCGCGCCTGCACGTCCGCCGGCAGGGCGGCGAGCAGGTGGTTCTGGGTCGGGGTGGAGCGGATATCCATGGGATCGGCTCCGGGCGGCGCCAGCCAGGTGCCGGCCGGGAAACTATAAATATCCCGGGGCGGCGGCATATGTACGGTACCGCACATATCGCCGTGGCGCGTGGCGCGGCGCTGTCAGACGAGCGGCAGTCCGGTCCCGCAGCGCCGGCAGTGGGCCGCATCGGTCTCGTGTTCGGCCAGGCCGCAGCCGGGGCAGGCGACCTTGCGGCGCTCGCGCAGTCCGGCCGCCAGTTCGGCGGTGTAGATGCCGGTGGGCACGGCGATGATGCCGTAGCCGATCAGGATCAGCACCGAGGTGACGAAGCGGCCCAGCGGCGTCATCGGCGTGATGTCGCCGAAGCCGACCGTGGCCATGGTGACGATGGCCCAGTACATCGCGATCGGGATGCTGGTGAAGCCGTTCCCAGGTCCTTCGACCACGTACATGGCCGCGCCGAAGATCACCACCACCGTCAGCACCGCCAGCAGGAAGACCGCGATCTTGCGCCGCGAGCGGTACAGCGCACCGATGAGGAGCCCGCCGGCCTCGGTGTACTCCATCAGCTTGAGCACGCGGAAGATGCGCAGGATGCGCAGTATCCGCACCACCAGCAGCGCCTGGCTGCCGGGCAGGAACAGCGAGAGGTAGGTGGGCAGGATCGACAGCAGGTCGATGACGCCGTAGAAGCTGCGCGCGTAGCGCAGCGGGTGCTTCACCACCGCCAGCCGAGCGAGGTACTCGGCGGTAAACAGCAGGGTGAAGCCCCATTCCAGCGCGTAGAACCACGTGCCCCAGCGCGCGTGCAGACCAGCCTCGCTGTCGAGGATCACGATGATGACGCTGGCGACGATCGCGCCGATCAGCAGCAGGTCGAAGCGCCGCGGGGCGCCCGGTTCGTGCCGGAAAATGATCTCGAACCAGCGCGCACGCCAGCCGCTTTCCGCCGCCGGCGAGAAGCGTTCGGCCAGCGGCGCCGGGCCGGGATTCACAGGGCGGCGTCCAGCGCCTGGCCGAAGTCGGCCAGCAGGTCGTCGGGGTGTTCCAGGCCCACGGAGACGCGCAGCAGGTTCTGCGCGGTGTGCGGGTTCGCGCCTTCGACCGAGGCGCGGTGCTCGACCAAGGTTTCCGGGCCGCCCAGCGAGGTGGCGTTGATGGCCAGCTTCAAGGCACCGGCCACCCGCAGTGCCGCCTCGCGGCCACCCTTGAGCTGGAAGCTGAGCATGCCGCCGAAGTCGGACATCTGGCGCGCGGCGACGGCGTGGTTCGGGTGCGTGGCCAGGCCCGGGTAATGCACGGCCTCGACCGCCGGGTGCGCGGCCAGCGTTTCGGCCAGCGCGCGTGCGTTCCGGCAGTGCCAGGCCAGGCGCGCCGGCAGCGAACGCGCGCCGCGCAGGATCAGCCAGGCGCTGAAGGGCGCCAGGATGTTGCCGGTGACGTGGCGACGGTGCGCCACGCGCGCGTGCAGGTCGTCGGCCTTGGCGAACACCAGCGCGCCGCCCATCACGTCGCTGTGGCCGCCGAGGTACTTGGTGGTGGAATGCATCACCACGTCGGCGCCCAGCGCCAGCGGCCGCTGCAGTACCGGCGTGGCGAAGGTGTTGTCGCAGGCGAGCAGCGCGCCGTGGGCGCGGGCGATCGCCGACAGCGCGGCCAGGTCGGTCACTTCGAGGCGCGGGTTGGACGGTGTCTCGGCCCAGATGAGCCGGGTCTCGGGGCGCAGCGCGGCGCGCACGGCCTCGGGGTTGCCCATGTCCACGGCGGTGGCGGTGACGCCGCGCTCGGGCAGGAATTCGTTGGCCAGGCTACGCAGGCCGGTGTAGCAATCGCGCGGGTAAAGGAAGTGGCTGCCCGGCGGCAGCGACTCCAGCAGGCAGTTCATCGCCGCCATGCCGGAACCGAAGGCCAGTGCCGCGGCGCCGCCCTCCATGGCCGCCAGCACGGTTTCCAGGCGGTCCTGCGTCGGGTTCTGTTCGCGCTGGTACTCGTAGCCCGCGCGGCGCTCGCCGGCCGGGCCGTGCTGGAAGGTGGTGGCGAGGTGGATCGGCGGCGCGACGGCGCCGGTTTCCTTGTCCGGTTCGCCGCCGGCGTGCACGGCCAGGGTTTCGATGCGGGTCATGCGGTTTGCTCCAGCAAGCGGTGGGTGATGAGCGCCGAGCGCAGGCTCGAACTGCCGGTGTAATGATGCGCCCTCAGGCCGGCGGCGCGGGCGCCGTTGGCGTTGGCGACCTTGTCGTCGATGAACAGCGCATCGCCGGGCGAAACGCCCAGCGCCGCGACGCACTCGCGATAGATCGCCGGGTCGGGCTTGCTCCGGCCAAACTGTGCGGAGCAGAACACCCGGCCGCGGAACAGCGGGAAGAGTGGCGGGTGCATCTGTTCAAGGTGGTCACGCAGCAGCAGCCCGTTGTTGGTGAGGATCGCCACGCCAGCCACGTCCGCGGCGGCCTTCGCCAAGGCCAGCACTTCCGGACGGGCCGACATGGCGTCGGATCGGGCGGCGATCCAGTCGTCCAGGGTCACGGCGGCGCCGAGTTCCTTCGACAGCGCCGCCAGCGTGCCGGGGATGTCCAGCACGCCCTGGTCGGCGGCCTTCTCGACGCCGGCGGTGAACAGGGCGCGGTGCGCGGCCTTGGGCGTGGTGCCGGTGCGTTCGGCCAGCGTCGCCAGCCGGCGGGCGTGGTCGTAGCCAACCAGCACGTCGTCGAGGTCGAACAGCACCAGCACCGGCGGGCTCATCCGGCGCGGACTTCCCGGAACGCCTCGCGCGCGGCTTCGAAGGTGTGCTGCAGCTCTGCCTCGCCGTGCGCCGAGGACAGGAAGCCGGCCTCGAAGGCCGACGGCGCGAAGTAGACGCCGCGCTTGAGCATGGCATGGAAGAAGCGCCTGAAGGCGCCGGCATCGCTGGCCATCGCATCGTCGAAGGTCTCGACCTGGCGATCGGTGAAATAGAGGCCGAACATGCCGCAGGTGCGGGTGGTGGTGACGGCGACGCCGGCCTCGCGCGCGGCGGCTTCCAGTCCGTCGCACAGTACGTGGGTATTGGCTTCGAGCTTCTCGTGGAAGCCCGGCGCCTGCACCAGCCCCAGCGTGGCCAGGCCGGCAGCCATCGCCACCGGGTTGCCGCTGAGCGTGCCGGCCTGGTAGATCGGGCCGGCCGGCGCGATCTGCTGCATGAGTTCCCGACGGCCGCCGTAGGCGCCGACCGGCATGCCGCCGCCGATGATCTTGCCGAAGGTGCTCAGGTCGGGCGTGACGCCATAGCGCGCCTGGGCGCCGCCGAGCGCGACGCGGAAGCCGGTCATAACCTCGTCGAAGATCAGCACCGCGCCGTGCTTCGTGCACAGTGCGCGCAGGTGCTGCAGGTAGCCCTCGCGCGGCAGGATGCAGTTGGCGTTGCCGACGATCGGCTCGACGATCACGCCGGCGATCTCGCCGCCGACGTCGTCGAACAGCTTCGTCGCGGCCTCGAAATCGTTGTACGGCAGCGTGAGCGTGAGGTCCGCCAGCGCCTTGGGCACGCCGGGCGAGTTCGGCAGGCCGAAGGTGAGTGCGCCGGAGCCGGCCTTCACCAGGAAGCTGTCGCCGTGGCCGTGGTAGCAGCCCTCGAACTTGACGATGCGGGTGCGGCCGGTGGCGCCGCGCGCCAGCCGGATCGCCGACAGCGTGGCCTCGGTGCCGGAGTTCACCATGCGCATCATTTCCATCGACGGCACCAGCTTGCGCACGGTCTCGGCCATGGTGACTTCCAGCGCATTGGGCACGCCGAAGCTCAGGCCGTCGACCATCGTGCGCGACACCGCCTCGAGCACGGCCGGATGCGCATGGCCGGCGATCATCGGGCCCCAGCTCCCGATGTAGTCCACGTAGCGATTGCCGTCCACGTCGATCAGGTAGGCGCCTTCGGCGCGCCTGGCGAAGAAGGGTTCGCCGCCGACCGACTTGAAGGCGCGCACGGGCGAGTTCACGCCGCCGGGCATGAGGTCGAGGGCGCGGGTGAAGAGGTCGTGGCTGGTCGCGGTGTTCATCGGTCTACTCGTTGGGAAGGGGGTCGAAGGCGCGGCGGTAGGCGCGCGCGGCGGCAGCGGGATCGGGTGCATCGAACACGCCGCCGATCACGGCCAGCAGGTCGGCGCCGGCCGCCACCAGGGTGGGGGCATTGTCCGGGGTGATGCCGCCGATGGCCACCCGCGGCAGCGCCAGCGAGACGCTGTCGGCCAGTAGCCGCAGGTCGGCCCGGCGCGCCAGCGGCTTGGTACCGGACGGGAAAAATGCGCCGAAGGCGACGTAGCTCGCCCCGGCCGCCGCCGCGCGTCGTGCGAGGTCGAGCTGGTCGTAGCAGGAGGCGCCCAGCAGCGCGGCGGGACCCAGCGCCCGGCGCGCTTCGGCCAGCGAACCGTCGTCCTGGCCGAGGTGGGCGCCGTCGGCCCCGGTCTCGGCGGCCAGGCGCCAGTCATCGTTGACCAGCAGCGGCAGGCCCAGCGCCCGGCAGGCGGGCAGCAGCGCCTCGATCTGGCGGCGTCGCTCGCCGGGCCCGGCGGCCTTGTTCCGGTACTGCAGCCACACCGGCCCTTCCGCCAGCACCGGCAGCACGCGTGCGAGGAAGCGGTCGGTATCGGGGTCGTCCGGGGTCAGCAGGTACAGGCCGCGGCGCGGCCAGCTTGACGGAGCGTTCATTTCGGGGCGGCCGGCATGGTGCGAGAATGATAGCCGTCCCCGAGTCGCGAGAATGAAATGAGCACGAGCACCACCGCCGCCTACCGCACCTGGATGTGCGTCGTCTGTGGCTTTATGTACAGCGAGGCCGATGGCTTGCCGGAGGAAGGCATCGCGCCGGGCACGCGTTGGGAAGACATCCCGGACACCTGGGTGTGCCCGGACTGCGGCGTCAGCAAGGACGACTTCGAGATGGTGCCGGCCGGCTGAGCCAGCCGTCCGCCAGTGCGCGCGCTCAGTTGAGGCGCGCGTTGCCGCTGCCCAGTTCGATCAGCGCCGTGCGCACGGCGTCCAGGTCCTCGGCTTCCGGCAGCAGCTGCAGGTAGCGGGCGAGGTCTTCGCGCGCCCCCTTCGCATAGCCCATTTCGCGATAGGCCAGCCCGCGGTCGCGCAGGGCTTCGGCGGTATCGGGAGAGAGCTTGAGCAGGCGGTCGGCGCTGCGCGCCACGCGCTCCCAGTCGCCGCGCTCGAGGTAGAGCCCCTTCAGGTTGCGCAGCATGCGCATCAGGATCATGCGGTGCGTCGCCGGGGCGAGGATCTGCAGCAGCTGCTGGTCGTCGGGCGCCTGGCCGCCGAGGTGCGGCGAAGCGCGCTCGCGCAGTTCATCCGCGCTGACGGGGCGGCCCTTGTTATAAGGGTCGAGCACCAGGATGCCGTCGTCCACCGGCAGCCGCACCAGGAAATGGCCCGGGAACGAAATGCCGTCGAGCGGCATGCCCAGGCGGCGCGTCACTTCCATCTGGATCACCGCCAGCGAAATCGGAATGCCCAGCTTCCGGTCGACGACCTGGTTGAGGTAGCTGTTGCGCGGGTCGTCGTACTGCACGTTGTTGCCCGCGAAGCCGATCTCCTCGAACAGGTAGCGGTTGATCGCAGTCAGGCGCGCGGGCAGGTCGATGTCCTGCTCCAGCTGCGGGCGAAGCGCAGAGGCGTAGGTGTCCACCTGCGCGGCGTAGCCAGCGGCGTCGAGATCGGGATACTCGTCGCGCGCGATCAGCAGGGCGGTGTCGAGCAGCGGCAGCTCGTCGTCGCCGAGCGTGGCGAGGGTGTTCCAGTCCGGCAGGGGATGCGTATTGGTCATGCCACCCATGTGGTTGCCCTCCGTTGTTGAATCAAGGTGCGCCACGCTCGGGGATGCCTGGGCCGAACACCAGTTCGTCGCCATCGGTGACCCCGAGGCGCGCGGCGGTGCCGGCGTTCAACTCCAAAACGTAGAGCGCGGGCGCGGCGCTGGGATAGGGCGGGCAGCGATCACCGAGCGAGCAGGGCGGGACGCCTTTGCGCGCGGAGACCAGTCGACGGTCCTGGTCGAAGTAGAGGATGTCGAGCGGGATGCGCGTGTTCTTCATCCAGAACGCGAGGGGCTGCTCGACGTCGTAAAGGAACAGCATGCCGGCGTCGGCCGCCATCTGGTCGCGGAACATCAGGCCGCGGTTGCGCTCCGCCTCGTCGTCGGCGATCTCCACGCTGAAGCGCTCGCCACGCAGCTCCACCCAGGGCTTCCCGGCCGCGGCGCAGCCCGCCAGTGGCACCAGCAGCAGGCTCAGGAGGGCGGTAGGCAGGCGCATGGGTGGCTCCGGAAGGCGTTGCCCCGACGTTCGGTGATGGCCATCGGGACTGTCAAGCGAAACGGGGGCTTCCCAAAGCCGGTGGCTTCATCTATTCTTCGCGGCCCTTCACCGCCCGGCCTTGTTCGGCTGGCGGCGGGGGAGGAAAAAAGGGCGGTTTGGGGTGTTGACGTCCTTGGAACTTGCTCTATAATGTGCGGCTCCCTCGGG